>NZ_JBYCCT010000010.1:187237-247844 GCF_057473865.1 Coleofasciculus sp. H7-1 | reverse complement strand
GAAAAACGTTGTGTTACTCGAAGTCAGAAGAAATGCTGAAACACTCTATTAGATTGCTACTTCACTACTTGAAACACCAATCGATACCAGCATTTGCGTAATTCATACTTCATTCAGCAACGCCCAAGTGACAACTTAGAAGCAATTTCCGCGTTGCGGAAGCGATCGCGCAGTTGAGACAGCGATCGCGCAGTTGAAGAACATTTCTCAGAGTGAGCATTCTCGTCACCTCAGGGGTGCGTGCAAATATCCCTGGAGATAAAGCAAATCGTGGCTACGCCAATTCCCCTTCAGAAGAAGCAAGAGCTTTTATCAAACAAAGTCCAGATGGTGCGCGGACTTTAGAACCTTTGCTTTGCGTAAGTCCTGGTTGATTAGGAAGCTTATGATCGATCCCCAGCCTGAAAAAGTTAAGTTTGTTTCCGACGCTAAAAATTACCTAATTATAAAGAGTGAGAAAATGATGGAAAGACGAGACATTTTCTATCTCTATAGTTAGAGTCTAGAGGTTTTTAGTTTATAGCCGTAGGTTGATTCCGCTTTGGAGGGAAATCTATAAGTTTGTGAGTGAAGAACTGACAAGGAGCCTTTTTCATGAAACGATCTGATTTGTCCAAAGTTGTTGGGGCTGGCGTTCTCACCTTAAGCATGGCGATTCTGCCTTTGACTGTGCCTGCTTCAGCTCAGACCAACACTGATACGAATACAACGACAGACACCGCGCCTAGCCAAGACGTTAGAACCGTTGAGAGCGATCGCAATTTTGATTGGGGCTGGCTGGGCTTGCTGGGACTGCTTGGTTTAGCAGGCTTGGCGGGTCGCAAGCATGAAGAGCCAACCCGTTACCGCGACCCCGATCCAGTAAGTCGTACCGGCTACAAAGAGTAAAAGAACGGGTGGCGTACAGGGAAATTCCAGGCGCTGGGACAGGCAAAAGAAAGAGCGAAAAAATCTTTTCTTTGCCTTTTTGCTTTGGAAATTTTTTACACCTCTTTGGATTTGATGTAAATCAGAGTCAGAGTTCTTAGTGATTAGTCTCTAGTTATTGGTACAACTCCATCCACTCTGGAATGCCCTTTGGGTAAGAGTATGCGAGTCGTTGGTTTTTGCGATCGCATTGGGACGGAGTATGTGCCGCAAGAAGTCTAAAAACTAATCACTAATCAAACAGGGAAATCGGATTAACTGTGTTCCGTTAGCGTGTGCGGAGTGCGATCGCTCTGTGATGAGAAGGTGTAATAACTAGCAATCAACGCTACCATCATCCACCAGAGAGTATTCACTTCCGGTCTATACCAGACTGTATCTACCAAACCATGTCCCAATAGACCAAATATCGTAGCGATCGCTCCTATCAGCCAAAAACCCTCACGCTTGCCCAATTGCCGCAAACGATTCAGCTGTAGCCATCCTTGGTTAAAGGTGACAATCAGCAACCACATAAAGCAGCAAAATCCAATCAAGCCAGTTTCTACAGCCAATTCCAGAAAAATTGAATAGGCACTCAAGGCAGTATAGCGGGGGCGCTGATAAAGGGGATAAACTTTGTTAAAAGCCTCGTTGCCAGGGCCAATTCCCAAAATCGGGCGATCGCGGATCATCTCAACCACCGCCTCCCAAACATTGACCCGGAAATTGTTACTGCTATCCTTGCGACTGACAAAAATACTAAAAACGCGATCGCGTACTGGTTCCACAAATAGGATCGCCACCGCTAGCACTAGCGCCAAACCTCCTAAGAGAATCGGCAGCGACCAAGTGCGCCAGAAAGTAGGCAGATGCTCGCTGATCCAGTAAAGCAGCATCAGCGAAAATGCGAAAAGCAAAAGTATAAAGCCAATCCAGCCGCCACGACTGAACGTGAGAATCAAACAGGCAGAATTGACCGAAAACATTGTCAGCGCTAAGGCTTTACGACCCCAGCCGCGCCAAGCAAAAATAGCAGCTAGCGAGAAAGCGATCGCAGGCAAAAGATAAGCCGCGAGTAAATTGGGATTACCCAGATAGCTATAAACTCGCGTAGTTTTAGACAAGGGAGACGTTGGATCTGTCCAAGTTGCCAGTGCCGCCGCCCCAAAAAACCATTGTCGCAGCCCGTAGACACTAACAATCAGCGCGATGTGGAGATACACCGCGATCAGTATAGAACGCAGTCGGGGCGATCGCAGCACCCGCGCCATTAGCGCAAAAAATAGCAAATACAGCGTTAGCTTGCCCCAGCCCTTCAAAGCAGCCATCTTCACTGGCGACAGAGCCGTTGCTACAGTAGCAATGCCCCAGTACAGCAACACCAACCAGTGAATTGGAGTAACTTTAGGCGCTTCGCCCGGTACATAACCCGCCTCATCCGAGAGAGTCAGCAGTATCCAAAAGCCAGCGCAGGCAGCTAACAACACGCCAACCAGAGCCGTTGACACGAAAGGAGCCAAAGCAAACACTAAAGCCACCAACAAAGCTCCCAACGGCTCCGCCCACTGCACGCAGACGCTACTCTGCCGCCAGCTTCGCAAGCTACCGACCAACCGATGCAAATAGCTTGCACTTTGCCACTGATACAGCGGCAAACTGGACAAGGTAAATTGTTGCCAAACAGTCATGTGATGGGTCAGGGGTGATTGATTATGGGTGATTGGTATTGGTCATAAGTCATTGGTCATTGTTCATTGAAGTTGCTATGAACAATGAACGATTAGCCCTTTCCCATGACCGATTATCAATTACCCAAGTACATAGTTTATAGTCTCTAGTCCGTCAATCATCACCAATTGTTTCCACCGCATCCACCTGTGGCAAGCTGACCACATAGCGATATCCCGCCTCTGGAGAGCCTTGAACACAAATCTGCCCGCCATGAATTTCTGCCAATAAACAGCTCAGCAACAGCCCCAAACTTTCACGAGAGCCATTGCCGACCGATAAATGGGACAACCCTTCCGGGACGGCAGAATTACTGGCACGAGAGCCATTCAGCAGCAATTGATTCGTTGACGTGAGGGACGGCAACGGCACGGAGCATGGCTCTTGAATGTAAGCAACGCTGGCTTCTGAGAGGGCTGGTTCTGAGTGATGATTCGGCGACATATCAGATTGGGCATAAAACTCAATCTGAGGTAGACCATCTCCCAACCAGGGGTGAGAAACCCAGACCGCAATATTCAGCTTTTCGATTTTGCGAGAGACATGAATGCGAACCACGCCCCCTGCATTACCTGAGTTAATTAGATTAAAAATCAGGTAGTAAAGAATTTGCCGCACTTTATCCTTGTCAAGCAACCAGATGCGCTTTCCAGGTTCTACAGATAGACGAATTTGTTGCTGCCGCCCAGACGCAATCTGTTGCAGGTTATTAATCGCCTGTTGACACAGCATTTCGATGTCCACAGACGTAAAATCGAGTTTTTGGGTAAACTCATCCAACCCTCCCAGAGACAAAATTTCATCAACCAGCGAAACTAAGTGCTGACCGCTGTTGTGGATAATCTCCAGGTATTCCTTCTGCTTGGTCGTTAATGGCCCATAAACTTCGCGTCCCAAAACACTTGCCATCCCCATAATTGAAGTCAACGGAGTCCGCAGTTCCTGTGACAGATGGGATAGCAGTTTGACTTTAACAGAGCTAGTCGCAGAGGGGCTAGGGGTTGAACGGGTCAAAGACAACACTTCACCCGCATTGCCGTTAGTCGAGGCGGCATTGTATTCGACATTTTTTCCCAGTCCCGACTGCCCGTTAGACGACGACTTAGCAAACCAGTAACCGGAGTTGGTACGCTCTAGAGACCCCAATTGTCGCGTTTCTAAAAACAGACGGTTTCTCTCAAATTCACTCAGACTCCAGCGAGCCATGAGTTCCAAAAAGTCAATATCTTTGCTGGTAAAGTTACGAGGCACTAAATCCATGACTGCCAGGGTGCCCAGACAAATCCCAGTAGCTGATAGCAGCGGTGCCCCTAGATAGGCACGGATGCCGTAGTGCTGCACAAGAGCAGTTTCAGCAAAAGCTCGATTTGTTAGCGTATCGCCAGCAATCAAAACTTGATGACTATCGACCACATAAGCGCACAAAGATTGATGGCGTGGGAGTTGCCGGGACGTGGCGAGATCGTTCATCAACCCTAATCGTGATAAACCCACAGATGCTTTGATCCGCTGCTTGTCTTGAGCCATTAAACTTAAAATGCAAATCGGCGCTTCCAAAAATCGGGCTGCGGTTTGAGTAGCTTCCTCGAACACGGGAACCATCTCTGCTTCAAGTAGACCCAATTCTCCCAAAGCAGTGAACCTTTGTTGTTCTCGTGCTGCCGGTGTCAAACCATCCAAACGACAAAAAAGTCTGCTTTCTGGGGCTGCCATTACCATCCCTACTCCCATACGCTTTGCTTGTATGACTTATTTAATATCTCGCTACACTTAGCGTTCCCGAAGAATGCCTCTAACAAACACGTTAAGCAGAGAGTTTTGCTTTTCGGTTAAAAAAGGACTGAGGCTGAATGACACTGACTTAAGCGAAATTGACTTCTATCGTAGGTTACACCACAAGAAGAGCGGGAGTTCTCCCGCCCTGGCGACGTGGTGTTTGAGGTCACGTAGGCGCGTTCATGCCGTAAGGCTTTAGCCTTCAAGTGAGAGTAACCCAACCTAGAAGTCTTAAGTCACGGTGATTCAACTGAGGACAGGACTTACGCAACATCACCACATAGTAAGGGCAACCACAGGGGGATTGAACCCGAAAAAACTCTATACAGCGTTTTCTTTCTGGATGAGGTACAGTCAAGCTTCCAAAATCAAAGGTTTTAGGCGATCCTCGTACCTCACTAGCTTCAAAAGTGCTGTATGTATAAGCTTTGCGTAAGTCCTGTGAGGAGTCAGGATGGAAAACAAGAGTGAAAAGTGGAGTCGTTTCTGCTGGCAAGAGGCTTTCTTGCTTCACTCACTCATCACTCTTGTTCACTGAGTCCTGAGTCCTGAGTCCTGAAGTTTTCAACTTGACCAGGCGGGATGAGATAACAAGGAGGCAATCACTCGGACGCCCCGCAGCTGATTTGAGAGAGGCAGATGACCCCTAGGGGCACTGAGATCCCAGGTAAACTCGTTGGGGTATCGAGTCCAGTTGTTGCCGCTCTTCCAGCCAATTTTGGGCCAGAACTTTAAGAAGTCTTTGCCGACATTCAGCCAGATTTCCCGCTGCACGGAAAAACCGAATTTACCCTCCGAGTGTAGGAACCACAGGCTATTAATGGTTTGTAAATCGGGAATGGGGAAGTTTTCTACCTCTGTAAAGTACAACCATTTTCTCTGTACAGCCTGAGTCCCTGCCAATTCACAGAGCTTTTGCAAGGTTAGGCGGTCAGCGGCAAGAAAGTCCTGTTGCAAGAGCAGGTGTTGCAGGGAACTGTAGTCAATGCCGCGTTCTGAGTGTAAGGGGATAATGCCGGAGGGGAAATGGGTTTGGAGAAATTCAGTTGCAGCTGGAAAGTTGGCGTTGTAGAGGGTCTGGTAGGCTTTAGCTGTAACTAAATTGGTAGGAGTTGACTGGCTGTTCAGTAAAAATTCCATGAGTACCTCCAAACCGGAATTACCCGCTTTTAGAAGTTCTGGGAGGAGTTGTAGTTGCGTTTTTTCAGAACCCGACTCAAACTTGCAGCGTAGGTCGGTGAGGTATTGGCTGGTGTGTGGTAGGTCGGCAGTCGTTTGGTCTGTCATGAAGCAAGTCATTTCAGGTTGCTGTTAGTTATTAGTCATTAGTCATTAGTCTCTAGTCTTTAGTCTGTAGCCAATGACTAATGACTTTTGACAAATGCGCTAATCACTTGAGTGCAGGATGCGGTCAATCATCGCTGTGGTTGAGGTGGGAATTTCCACTTTGACCAATTCAATCTGACCTCCGTATGCCTGAACGGCAGGTTTTTCAGGCAGGGTTTCCAAGCTGTAGTCGCCTCCTTTGACATAAATATCGGGCTTGAGTGCTTCAATTAAGCCAGTGGCGGTCAATGAGTGGAAAATCACGACTCCATCCACAGGCTTAAGGGCGGCGAGAATTTCAGCCCGCTGCTGCTCAGGCACGATAGGTCGGGAAGGCAATCCCTGCCGATGGGGCTTGATGGCACGGACGGACTGATCACTATTTAACCCCACGACGAGCGATCGCCCCAAGGACTTTGCTACCTGTAAATATCGAACATGACCTGTATGGAGTAAATCAAAGCAGCCATTGGTAAACACTAGCGGTCGCCATCGACTGGGATCTGCCGCGATCGCTTGACTTAATTCATTTAATGTGTATATACCTGAAATCATGGCTAATGAGAGTTTTGAGTTATCAGAAATTTTTTAATTCAAAATTCAGAGGCGATCGCTGGCGTCTCTACAACTTAAAATTTATGACCAATTACCAATTACTGCTTCATCCCTCACTGCTCTTCATGGGTGGGAGGTCGGTATCCGTGTTCAAAGGCAAAGCGAACCAGTTGAGAGCGATTCTCTAGTTCCAGCTTACTGAGGATGTTACTGAGATGGGTCTGAACGGTGCGCGGACTGATAAACAAGCGATCGCTAATTTGTTTATTGGTAAATCCCTGAATCACCTCCCAAAAAACTCTTTGTTCTGCTGGTGTTAACGGAAGTGGCTCGCAGGTGGCAGAACCCAAAGCTCCGATTGCTGTCGCTGCGGTGGAACTGGCTGCCATCTGCTGCATCAACCGTACCATTTCCGCATGGATGCGGCGCGATCGCTCTAGCTGAGCTTCAATTTTTGCGACTAATTCCCTCGGATCGAAGGGTTTGGTCAGATAATCATCTGCTCCTATCGTGTGACCTTGAATTCGGTCTTCTAGCTCTCCTTTGCCTGACAAAAAGATAAACGGTACCAATTGTCCTATAGGAGTTGCTCGCAGGCGTCGGCAGAATTCCAAACCGTCCATCTCCGGCATCATCACATCGCTCACCACCAGATCCGGTGGAGCTTGTTCAAAAGAGATTAATGCCTCCATACCAGAACTTACATCCTGAACCAGATACCCCTGGTTTTGCAGGTAGCGTGTCAAGACAGTTCGCAGGGTTCTATCATCATCAACGAGCAAAATTTTTTTCATCGTTACTCTAGAGCGCCTTTAAGGGGCCATATCAGCCTAGGTCTGCAAACTGAATCCATCCCGCTTTGATGTGAGTTGAGGTTTTTGCGAAAAGGACAGAGGCGGCTTGTGCAGCATATCTCTTTTTTAGATCAGCTTGACACGATCTGGCAGCGTCAGGAATGTCTCAGCCAGTAGTAGTTGAGACAGAAGTACTAAAAACCAGCGATCGCTCTCTATTTACTTTATTATCAGCATAAAGGCTGATGACAAAATGCGCTCAGGGTTGTTCAAAAAATTAGTCGTTCAACCTATTCTAGTAGAGCCGCTTGCCTAGTCTCTTGCCTAGTCTCTTGCCTAGATAGATGACAAAGTTTTGATTTGAAGCGCTAATTCCTTCATCCCAGTAGCACTTCTAGAGACTACGATTAGGTCTATAATCCTTTTTTGCTCTCCTTGTGACGCGGTTTAAATTTTTGCAGCTACCCCTTGGTAGAAACCCGATTAATCGCGTTCTACCATTTAAAATCCAAAATGAGATAACAGCCTCCCAGCGCCCCTGCCTCAGCTTGAATGATTTGTGGACATCATGGCAATCAAACCGCCTAAACTGCAAAAAAGCTTAACTGAAACTTTTGCGAATCAGCCGATTTGGTAGTCTTCCTGTCAAAATATTGTCTGGCTCAGACTAGATCCAACAAGAGTGCAATATGTACAAAAAAATCACTCCTCCTGACATGGGCGAACGTATCATCTTCAAAGATGGCGAACCCATTGTTCCAGACAACCCGATCGTTCCTTTCATTCGCGGAGACGGCACGGGCATCGACCTCTGGCCCGCCGCCCAGAAGGTCTTTGATGCCGCTGTCCAAGCTGCCTATGGTGGCAAGCGACAAATCAGCTGGTTCAAAATCTACGCCGGGGATGAAGCCTGCGAGAAGTACGGCACCTACCAATATTTGCCCCAAGATACCCTAGACGCAATTAAAGAATACGGCATTGGCATCAAAGGGCCGCTAACAACCCCGATTGGGGGCGGTATCCGGTCGCTGAATGTGGCACTGCGTCAGATTTTTGACCTTTACTCCTGTGTCCGCCCCTGCAAGTATTACCCAGGCACCCCCTCTCCCCACAAAAGCCCAGAGAAACTCGATGTCATCATCTATCGAGAAAACACAGAAGACATCTACCTGGGAATTGAGTGGCGTCAAGGCAGCGAAATTGCCAACAAATTGATTGACCTACTCAATAATGAGCTAATTCCAGCGACGCCAGAACACGGCAAAAAGCAAATTCCCCTAGACTCTGGAATCGGCATCAAGCCAATTAGTAAGACGGGTTCCCAGCGTTTAGTGCGCCGTGCCATCAAGAATGCCCTGCGGCTACCCAAGCGTAAACAGATGGTGACGCTGGTGCATAAGGGCAACATCATGAAGTACACCGAAGGCGCTTTCCGCGATTGGGGTTACGAAGTAGCGATCGCCGAGTTTCGCGCCGAGTGCGTTACAGAACGAGAATCGTGGATTTTGGACAACAAAGCCCGCAATCCAGAGATTACCTTGGAAGAAAACGCCCGTCAGATTGAGCCTGGGTACGACGCCCTTACGGCAGAGAAAAAAGCCCAAATCACCCGTGAAGTTGAAGATGTTCTCAACGCCATCTGGGAAACCCACGGCAACGGTCAGTGGAAAGACAAGGTGATGGTGAACGATCGAATTGCCGACAGCATTTTCCAACAGATTCAGACTCGACCGGATGAATATTCCATCCTGGCTACGATGAACCTGAATGGCGATTATTTGTCAGATGCAGCGGCAGCGATTGTCGGTGGACTGGGGATGGGGCCAGGAGCTAATATTGGCGATCGATGCGCCATCTTTGAAGCGACTCACGGCACCGCACCTAAGCACGCTGGACTCGATCGGGTAAACCCCGGTTCTGTCATTTTGTCAGGCGTGATGATGTTGGAATTTATGGGCTGGCAGGAGGCAGCTGACTTGATTAAGCATGGCATCGGTCAGGCGATCTCTAACGGCGAAGTCACCTATGATTTGGCTCGACTCATGGAACCGCCGGTGGAGCCTTTGAAATGCTCGGAATTCGCCTCCGCCATCATCAAACACTTCCAAAGTAATTAGCTGTTGAGCGATTAGCAATTAGCTCGCCAACCAACAGCTAATTGCTAACAGCTATGGATTTGAGAAAGTATTAATCTGACCCCCACCAATGTAGCGCCCTGGAATGGGACGAGGAGCCGTAAAGTTAGGCTGGCTCAGCTGCCTGGGTTGCGATCCTGAATTACCAAAATTGGAATTCAAGCCGGAGTTGGTATTTAACCTGCTTCCTTGTCTGGGCTGCCCAAATGAGGATTGCCCGTAATTACCAAAATTACTGGTTGGTATCGGTACCACTGGTGG
The DNA here is from genome assembly GCF_057473865.1 of Coleofasciculus sp. H7-1. NCBI lineage: Bacteria > Bacillati > Cyanobacteriota > Cyanophyceae > Coleofasciculales > Coleofasciculaceae > Coleofasciculus > Coleofasciculus sp. H7-1. Next base: position 238,360 of record NZ_JBYCCT010000010.1, on the reverse strand, counting down.
TGCTATCTGCGGTACCACTGGCGGTGCTATTTGCGGTGCAACCACTGTCCCAGTGGGTGCTGCTACGGGAGGCAGCGCCTGGGGTTGGGTTAAATAGGTGTAAGAATTCGGTGTGGAAGAACCCTGAGTAGCGTTGCTAGTTGTGGTTGAGGGAGTGCTATAGCTTGTAGTGTTGGCTAGGGCACTCGGTGGCGGTGGTGCCATTTGCCCAAGGGATGTGGAATTGGGAAGCGCCTGTTTAGACGTACTTGCCGGTGGCGATGCATTTGCCGCTTGGTTTGCCGAATTTTGATTCAACGCTTGTTGCAGGGGGCTGACTGGCAGCGCGTTTTGGTTCTGGTTGGTTAGGTTGGGCACGCCTAAGCCCAGATTTGGCGTGGAGGTTGCTGTTGTTGTAGGGCTTGCCGCCTGTTGGTTGGTGGGTGTCAATCCCAAAAATGTCCCAGTATTGGGCTGGGAGCCAGCATTTAATCCAGTATTTAATAAATCTTGTGCCGATGTCAAAAAAGGATTATTCAAGCTTTGCGGAGCTTTGGGGATTCCGGCGATCGCTTGAGGCTGAGCCGTCGATTCTGTATTAGAGGCAGTAGCTGGGTTGCGAGTCAGTTGCTCAAATAAACCCTCTGGCTGGGTGGGATCTTGAGCTTTCTCCTTTCCAGTCTTGCCAGCGCCTTGATTAGTGCTGCGATTAAATTCTTGCATCAGCGCGGGCAAGTTATCTATATCAGCGCCAATCGCACTGCTTTCTTGAGAAAGGGTTGGGTCATCCGAGGGATTATCTGCGGAATCGACTTGCCCCTCCGTTTCTCCATCTACAAGGCTGTTAAGCCACTCTGGGTGTACCCAGTACTCCCATACCCCTAGCACCATCATCACCAGTGCGATCGCAGATCCCCAAAACGCAGGGCGCGTGAATGTCCGTAACCGTGCTTTGAGATAGCGGATGGAGGCTGGGACTTGTTTGGAAGATGACATAGCTGTAGTGCAGCTCGACTTGCACAAGGGATTGTAAGTCGATCTTATACGCTATTGCATTAAACAGGAACTGTCTTGATATACAGTTTGTTAAAAGATTCCCTTCACTTGTGTAAAGTTTTACCTAAGCTTCGAGTTTCCTAAAGTTTAAAGTTAGGAAACTAGAAAGGTGGCGATCGCGAGAGCGAGCATTAGTCACTGGAAGCGAAAAAACAACTAACTGAGGGGCAGGAAACTGGTCATTGGTGTCAACTTAAGATTGGCTTGGCGGTTGAAACCACAGCTATACAGACAAAACTGCCTTCTCCGGTTTAAAACTCATGATTTTTCGCTCTTTCCGCGTCAGGCGGACTTAGTTTGTTTAGCCGCGACTTCCAGTCGCCAGGGCTTAAGTTGATACTAATGGGAACTGGTATGCTACCAAGAACGGGCGGGTTTATAGATATGCTTACGCCATCTGCAACTTTTTCTTAGCCCCCAATAAATTGGGGAGAGAAAAACAGAAACTTGCACAAAGCGTTATGCTTAGCTATTTATTTAGCTATTTATAAATATCTTGGTAAAGAGCCGCCCCTACACGAACGATTGACACATCTTAAAGTTTAACGGGCAGCTCGAAACAGGAACCATGTCCCCGCTCCCAATCCAAATAGATTCGGTAACCAAGCAGCAATCACCGGAGAGAGGAAGTTACTTAGTCCCAGAGCATCAGCAACGGACATTAACAAATAGTAAGCAAAAATTACGATTACGCTAATCCCAAAACCAGTCGCTTTACTGGTGCGAGTCGGTCTATTTGCTAAAGCGGCACCCACGATACCAAACACCACACAAGCAAACGGTAAAGCTATTTTTTGGTGAATGCGGATTAGAAGCTTGCGAATTTTCTGCTGATTGCCACTGAGGCGTTCTAATTCCAGACGTTCTCTGGCTTGTGCAAGATTCATCTCGCCATAGTCACGCCCAGAATTTGCCAAATCCAAGGCGGTACGAGGCAGCTGCAACTGTTGGTGTTCAAACTTCAAAATATTGCGGTAGGAAGCATCTGGAGAGATTAAATAAATAGTGCCTTTGAAAAAATCCCAGGTATTTTGTCCTGGGTTCCAAGCAGCAGATTGTGACGTGACAATTTGATTGAGTCCCTCCTGAGACCAATCTAAAATCGTCAATCCTTCCATCTTTTGACCGTCAAACTTTTCTGCATAGAACAGGCGTTTTAGCACTTGCTCTTTTTCGCCATTGGGTAGCTTGACTTTCGTATATTCTGGATAGAAAATATTGCGTTCTTGGAAAGACGGCTTTTCTTTATTTAGAGCTTTATCTAGGCTAACTTTAGCTTGATAGTTAGCAGCGGGTACTACATACTCATTAAACGTAAATGCGATGCCAGTCACAACAAAACTCAGGGCGATCGCTGGTAGCACCAGTCGATAAATACTCACCCCGCAGCTACGGAGGGCAACCAATTCACTGTCAGCGGAGAGACGACTATAGGTTAATAAGGCAGCCAGTAGCACTGAGGCGGGAAAGGCATACGCCATAAACTGTGGCAGACTTAACAGCAGGACTTTCAAAACTAGCGATGCTGGTAGACCTACATCCACAGTCCTTCGCATCAGGTCAAATAAGCTGCCAATCGTTACCCCGATGGAAGAAAAGAATCCCATGCCAAATAGGAAAGGCGCGACTAGTTCGGTGACAATATAGCGATCCATCACCGAGACTGTCGAAATCAGGGGGTAGAGCGGATTGAAAGATTTGGTCATTGGTCAAGGATGGATGGGTAATGGGTAATGGGTAATGGGTAATTGGGGGAAAGTTTTAAGTTGTAAAAGACTTGCGGTTGTCGCGTCTGAATTTTGAATCTTCAAACGTTGATTCCCCTAGCCCCCGATAAATTGGGGGGAACCTCTAAAGCCCCCAATTTATCGGGGGTTGGGGGATCTTTTCTGCGTAAGTCCTGTTCAAGACTTTCTTTTGACTCAAAATTCAATGCTTCTCACTCATCACTCTTGGATTACCAATTCCTGATTACCGATTACCCAAGACTATCTTTGGAAGTCATCTCCTAAGTAATACTGTCGCACTAAGGGGTTATTGTAGAGTTCTTCAGCGTTGCCAGAGGCGAGGATTTGTCCGTCGCGCATGATGTAGGCTCGATCGGTGATGGCGAGGGTTTCGCGGACGTTGTGATCGGTGATCAAGATGCCCATGTAGCGATCGCGCAGTCCGGCAATAATTTTTTGAATCTCCGATACAGCAATCGGATCGACACCGGCAAACGGCTCATCCAATAGCAAAAATTTTGGTCCTTCTCGCCCCGATGCTAAGGATCTCGCCAACTCGGTGCGCCGACGTTCTCCCCCAGACACCCGAATCCCCAGCGTATTTGCTACTTTTTCTAGCCGAAACTCTTGTAGCAAGGTATCTAGACGGTTTTGCCACTCGCGGCGAGGCACACCCGTTTGTTCCAGCACCAGGAGAATATTGTCTTGGACGGTGAGGTTGCGGAAAATACTGGCTTCCTGGGCAAGATAGCCAATGCCTAAATGCGCTCGTTTGTGGATGGGTAAGGTAGTGATGTCCTGCTCATTCAGCCAAACCGTGCCCTGATCGGGTTTTTCTAAGCCGGTTGCAATGTAAAAGGTAGTCGTTTTCCCGGCACCGTTGGGACCGAGTAGCCCCACGACTTCCCCTTGCGCCACTGAAAGGTTGACGCGATTGACGATCGCACGTTTGCCGTAAGACTTGTGGATATTCTCCAGTACGATTTTCATTGAGAAATAGCTGATTGTTCATTGCTGATGGCTAACTGCTAATTATTAAAAGCTATTAGCGATTAGCCATTAGCGATTCGCTATTAGCCATGTGACAAATGGCTAGCGACTATTCGGCGTTTTGAAGGCTGGCTTAGGATTGACGGCGGGAGCCGGTGGCGCTACGGATGTAGTTGGAGAATTTGGATCGGCGACCAGATAAACTGATTCTACCTGCCGATTGGACTGAGGCAGGGCAACAAAGCGTCCTTCATCGATCAGATAGGTGATTGTCTCGCCTCGGAGACTATTGCCTTGTTGCAGGACGTAGACGTTACCACTCAGAACGATGCGGCGCTCTTTGCTGAAATACTGCGCTTGGGCAGCAGTTGCCTGAATCTGCCGCGAGGGGTAATACATTTGCACATTGCCACGAGCTGTTACCACGCCTGTTTTTGAGTTGGCTTCTTGCACATCAGAACGGACGGTGAGGGCGCGTCCATCATCGGCGGTTTGGGCTTGGGCAGTTTGGATTTGGGTGGGGATAGCGATCGCTCCCGCTAAAACAGCTGGAAGCATCAGCACTAATCCCAGGCGACGCATTAGACTTTGATTAAATTGAAATGAGGACATCATGGGTCGTGCGGAGACATCAAAGACGGTGATCGGCTCTTGTGCCTAGTTTACTCTTTCTAAAGGATCGATCCAGAACAAATCCAGCGATAACCAGGCACAACAATCCCGACGTTTCTAAGTATTGAGAAGTTTCTAAGCCTCTACTCGCACTATTTTTGGCAACTGTGAGGCATTATCGTCTTGTTGCATCTGCTCCACAAAATCAGCCACGTTTTCTGCCCCAGCTTGTTGTAGTACCATTAACAGTTCGGCACTCTGTTCGCGCAGTTCGGTGACATCAATTCCACTGTAAGCAGGTTCGTAAGCCTCCAAGCGGCGGATTCCCTCCCCCAATAAAATAACTGCACCCCGCCAGTTGAGATTGCCTAGGTGATAACACCCAACGGCAATTTGCAGCACTCCCTGATAAAACCTTTTTTCCGGCTCGCTGGCTTCCATCCACAGAGCCTCTAAGGTGTCGTGGCAGGCGTAAAACTCGCGCTGATTAAACTCTTCGATCCCTTGCCAAAATTCAGATGGGGTTTCTTCAGTCATTACGTATTTCTTGAGCTTGAGATTGTTTGCGATCGCTCCCTGAAATACATCTTGAGCCAAAAACAATAGTGTCTACCGTAGGACTTAATAGCCGGGGATGACTGGATTGGTTAATTCTGAGGGGTAAGTAAGCACACTGATGACTGACCCGACTGTCTTGACTTTGACAGCAGCTGTCTTGATGGCGATCGCCTATGGCAGTTACTTGTTCAATTGCTCTTTGTGTTGAATTTCATTCCTATAAAGTAGCAAAGAGCGTTTTGCCTAAGTAGAAATTCCGTATCCTACTTAACCATACTAGAAATTTATGAACCCTAGATAAAGTTTTGGCAAAGTTTCTGTGAAGTTCACCTAATTGCCTCAAAAAGCTTATATCTTCTTATAAAGAGAAATAGGTATTTGGAATGTTGTCTAGTGCCTTGCACTATAACTTTCGATAGAGATTCAGCAGATTTACATCCAAATTTGGAGCTATTGCGTAATTAAGCTAAGAGTTTTGAAGCCGAGCCAAACCACTACCAGCCACTGTTAAATCTACTACAAACATCTACCTAAATAGACGTAAGTTACGCGAATACCTCTGCTACATAATTCTTATAGAATATGGTAAAATCTTTACAAATTAGGTTAAAAGTAGGTTAAGAAGGGGGAAAGTACATCTAAGGTGTCAAGTAAAACTACGCAAGCAAATATTGAGATACGGATCTTTAGAGTGTAATTAAGTAAAGGAGCCAAGCATGACAAATACGCCTTTATTAAAGACCAAGCTAGACCTACGGGAACCTGTCTTTACAACCCTACGTAAGGGAATTGGTAGAGGCTGGCTACGACGGCTAACGCTACTCTCAGTAGATTCCACGCTGCTATTTGCGGCATGGCAAGTAGCTGAAACTTACGGTACTCCCATAGCTTCTCCTTGGAGCGTGGGAAACAATCCGATGTCATTACTGCCCATCCTTACTACTCAGATTGGAGTAATGGCAGCACAAGGACTGTATGAAGGTGGACAAAAGCGTTGCGCCTACCGGAAGTTAATCAAGTCACTGACTTTATCTCATATAGTTCTGCTAATCATCGCTTTTTTCTATAAACCAGGAGATTTTGTTTCTCGTTCCACTTTTATACTGTCTTTGTTGTTGAGTATATTGTTTACTTATGCTGGTCGCCTGAGCGTGGATTTTATTATCAAGCATCTTCGTCAAAAAGGTGCAATGCGATCTCCCATTTTCTTAATCTGTCATCCTAAAGATACTGAAAAAGCTATAAATTTGTTGAAACGAGAAAAATGCTATAGGATAATGGGCTTTTCCGATCTTTCATTAGCTGAAGAATTAGGATGGGGAGAAACAATCGAACATATACAATCTTTAGGAATTGTAGAAGTTTTTATATGTTATTGGGGCACTATAAAGGAGCGAATGTTTCTTTATTGGAACTTACGTAATGCAGGAATTACATTAAATATTTTGCCAATAGGTTTAGAACCTTTTTCGCAGAGATCTGAGCCTTTTATGATAGGTGGAATACCTTCTATCAAGTTTTCTCCTCCACTGATTACGGGAAGTGATTTTTGGATTAAGCGTTGTTTTGATTTTTGTTCTTCGATTATATTGCTATTACTTGCAGCTCCAATTTATCTTTTGATTGTACTGTTGATAAAACTAGATTCTCCGGGACCCGTTTTTTACAAGCAAACCCGTGTTGGTCTAAATGGTAAGCAGTTCAAGGTATGGAAATTTCGGACGATGGTTACTAATGCTGACAAACTTCAAAAGGAATTAGAAGCATACAATGAAATGAAAGATGGGGTACTTTTTAAAATAAAAAGTGACCCACGCATTACAAAAGTTGGTAAATTTCTGCGGCATTATAGCTTAGATGAGTTACCCCAACTATTGAACGTAATTTTTGGAGAAATGAGTTTAGTTGGTCCGCGTCCATTACCTGTTCGAGATGTCAATAATTTTTCGGAACATCACTTTGTACGTCAGGCGGTTTTACCTGGAATAACAGGACTTTGGCAGGTATCGGGTCGTTCGGATATAACCAATTTTGAACAGGTAATCCAACTGGATTTTTTCTATATAGAGAACTGGTCGCTACTGTTAGACTTACAAATTTTGATGCAAACCGTTACAGTTCTTATATATAGAAAAGGAGCTTATTAAAGAAGAGTAGAAGGTAGAGATGTGTAATTGATAAGCACGTAAGAACAAGAGAATATTAAATCGATGTAGCACAACAGATGTCAATTACAGTTTTTTTGAAGAAAAACAAGATAGGGGTGGGAATACAGGGGAATTGAGTGTTACTCAGGAGTCTTACAGAGTAATGATTGGGCGATCGCTTAAAGTAATGTAGCGATTCCGTTACGGCAATGCTAGGATAAATTGTCAAGTCCTCCCACATCCCCGTACTTTTTCATGAGGTTTTCATGCAATCTCAATCTACAGATTACATCAATATAGATTTGCAAAAGTACTGGCTGAGCCTAAAACGGCGCTGGTTCCCAGCTTTAGCTGTCTTTGGATCTTGTACGGCGATCGCTATCGTCATGGCACTCTTACAAAAGCCAGACTACGAAACCCAAGGAAAGCTGTTATTTAAGATTAATCGTACCTCTTCCCTAACTGGAGTAGGCAAAGAAATAGGTGAGTTAGACCCCTTAGCTCAAAAGAGTAATCCTCTCAATACAGAAATAGAAATTATTAAGTCTGTTCCTTTAGTTCAGAAGACCATAACTGCACTCAATGTAAAAGAAGAAGATGGCACTCCTAGTAAACCTAAATCATTGATAAAAAAACTTTTAAAGGTAAAAAATATTGCATCAACAGATGTAATAGAGATTTCTTATAAAAGTTCTGACCCTGAAGAAGCGGCGGCAGTGGTCAACAAACTAATGGATCTTTATATAGAAAAAAACTTACTAACTAATCGTGCTGAGGCTGTTGCAGCTCGTGAATTTATAGCTTCGCAGCTGCCTAAAGCTGAAGCAAGCGTTCGTCAAGCAGAAGCAGCCCTGCGTCTATTCAAAGAACGAAACCAGGTTGTAGCTTTGGATGAGGAAGCTAAATCGACAGTAGAAGTTATTAAGAATTTAGACAACCAAATTACCGAAACTCAGGCGGGTTTGGCAGATATGAATACTCGTTCTATAACTCTTCAAAAGAAATTGGGTACGACTTCACAGGAAGCCATAGCCATAAATTCTCTGAACCAGTCTTCAGGAGTGCAAAAAGCTCTTGCAGAATACCAACAAGTAGAATCTCAGTTGGCAGCTCAGCGCAGCCGCTTTCTAGACACCCATCCTGCAATCGTCGATTTGAAGGAAAAAAGAGCCACTTTAGAAGCCTTATTAGAAGAGCGGGTAGAACAGTCTCTTGGCAGTCAGCAGCAACTGTCAGAACGGAATTTGCAGATTGGAGAGAGCAAACAAAAACTTAGCGATGACTTGGTCAAAACAGAGGTAGAACGCTTAGCTTTGGGTAGTCGGCTAGCTTTGCTATCTAACACCCAGTCGATGTATAAACAAAGGATAAATATACTACCCAAATTGGAACAAGATCAGCGGGAGCTACAGCGGCAAGTGGAAGCCGCCCAATCAACCTATGAAGTTCTATTAAAAAAGCTGCAAGAAGTACGAGTTGCAGAAAACCAAAACATAGGGAACGCTAGTATTATGGAATTCGCCTTAGTTCCTGAAAAAGCCTCAATTCACAAACCAGCTTTAATCCTAGCCTTAGGAATTCTGCTGGGTATGCTATTTACTACAGCAACCATTGTAGTTTTAGAAATCAGAGACACATCCATAAAAACCCTTAAAGAAGCAAAAGAGCTGTTTGGGTATACATTGCTAGGAACAATTCCTGCTTTTGGGAAAAAAGTTAACCAGCGTGGTAAGGAGCAGGAATGGACTATTCCAGAGATCCTGGTTAGAGCTGTTCCCGGTTCGTCGCTTAGCGAAGCGTACCCAATGCTTCAGGCTAACCTGAAATTTATGAGTTCAGATAAGGCGCTGAAAGTAATTGTAGTAACGAGTTCTTCTCCCAAAGAAGGGAAGTCTACAGTTGCTGCCAATTTAGCAGCAGCTACGGCTGAACTAGGACGACGGGTATTGCTAGTGGATGCGGATATGCGCCGTCCGTTACAGCACCACATTTGGGGACTGACTAATGTAGCAGGTTTAAGTGATGTGCTGGTAGGTCAGGCTGAATTTGAAGCAACTGTGGCAAGAGAAGTGATGCCAAACTTGGATGTCTTGACTTCTGGGGTGATGCCTCCAAATCCAATGGCTCTTTTAGACTCCAAACGCATGGCTGTACTGATTTCGTATTTTTCCGAACACTACGATTTTGCGATCTTCGATACGCCTCCTGTAATCCAGGCAGCTGATGCTTTGAGTTTGGGTCAAATGACCGATGGTATCTTATTCGTGGCACGGCCTGGGGTGGTTGATTCTACTAGTGCAATTGCTGCTAAAGAGTCACTGGAGCGTTCGGGTAACAATATTTTAGGTCTAGTGGTCAATGGCGTGATCTTGGAAAACGAATCTGACAGCTACTTTTACTATGCCAAGGAAGACTCCTTTGCCAAACTGAATGATACAACTGCTAAAAAGGCTATGTCCAAGAGTGGAAAATATAGCGATCGCTCTTAAGCAGACGCTAAGTTGAGATGGGTTTTTGTAAATGCATCAATCGGTTGCTGTAGCGCTCAAACAAGAAAAGGTGCCAATTTGTCAAAGCTCCTGAGAAACATCTCTCCTGCGGCTGACCCTGCTCAGCACTTTCGCACCGACCATCTGAAGAATGACCTGAAGGGTCGTTCCGTTCGAGGTGGTGCAGTCACGATGGTGACGCAGGGTTGTAAATTCCTCCTTAACCTGGGATCTACGGTTGTTCTCGCCCGCCTGCTCTCCCCGCAAGACTACGGGTTGCTCGGTATGGTCACTAGCCTTACAGGTTTTGTCTATATATTCAATGACATGGGCCTGTCGGCGGCAACTATTCAAAAGGCTGAGGTTAACCATAAGCAGGTCAGCACCTTATTTTGGGTGAATGTTGCACTCAGCATCTCGCTCGCGCTGCTGACCGCAGCAATGGCACCGCTGATTGCTTGGTTCTACGGGGAGCCACGCCTGATATGGATTACGCTCGTGGTGGCTGGGACGTTTATCTTTGCGGGTCTGACCGTCCAGCACCAAGCGTTGCTCAGGAGGCAGATGCGTTTTGTAGCCTTAGCAGCTATCGATATTATCTCTATTTTGGTTGGCGTCGCCACCACCATTATCGCGGCTTGGTATGGGGCTGGCTACTGGGCACTGGTACTGATGCAAGTAGCAACGGTGATAGCTACTTGTGTGGGAGTTTGGGTAATGTGCGGTTGGCGTCCCGGTCCACCCGTTCGAGGTTCCGGTATCCGTTCCATGCTGGCTTTCGGCAGCAACCTTGCGGGTTTTGACTTCCTGAACTACATGGCTCGCAACCTTGACAACGTGCTGATCGGAAGGGTGTGGGGAGCTAATGCTTTAGGTCTTTATGTGAAAGCATACAGCTTAATGATGCTTCCTTTGCAACAAATCAATTCCCCGATTAAAGCCGTTGCCGTTCCCAGCTTGAGCCGATTGCATTTTGAGCCAGAGCAATTTCGCAACCACTACCTCAAGGCGCTTTCGCTGCTCACTTCTATTACTGCGCCTGTAGTTATCCTCATGCTGGTCATCTCCGAAGAAATCGTCGAGCTGATTCTTGGTTCGCAATGGGGTGAGGCAAGTATCATTTTTAGATTTTTGGGCATATCTGCACTGGTACAACTAATTACCAACACTTCTGGCTGGCTATACATCTGTACAGGTAGAACTGACCGGATGTTTAAGTGGGGAGTATTTAGCTCCACCTTTCTAGCAATGTCGTTTTTTATTGGCTTACCCTACGGAGCCAAGGGGGTTGCCTTAAGCTACTCGATTGCCAAACTTTTGCAGACATGGCCGTGTATGTACTATGCAACGCGCAACACGTCCATCACTATGCTCGATTTATTGCGTGCTGTGCAGCAACCTTTGCTCGCATCTATCCCGGCAGGAGCGATCGCTCTGACCCTTAAATTGACCATCGGCTCTAGTTTGCCTGCCTGGTCTACGGGTATTATTACCTCCTTAGCAATGGCATTGACTTATTACCTAATTATGTTTCATGTCTTCAATGCAAAGGAGCTTTATTTATCTGTTGTGAGCCAGTTCAAACGACGCTAAGCGAACAGAATTTCAAAAACGTGAATTATTAAGCTGTAGGAGAGTTATTGTGAAGGTAGCAATATTCGTGGATCGGTTTCCTGTCATTTCAGAAACGTTCATTTTAAATCAAATTACAGGTTTAATCGAGCGCGGGCATGAAGTTGAGATTTATTCCATTTATACGAACAAGGCAGGTAATCTTGCTAAAGTCCATCCAGATGTCAAAACTTACCGACTTTTAGAGCAGACTTATTGTGCTGAAGTACCAGACAATTTTCTCTTAAGAGCGCTCAAAGGTTTTGGTTTACTATTAGCAAATTTCTATAAAAAACCCGTCCTGCTGTTGCGATCACTCAACATTTTTAAGTACAGCCGATCGGCAACTTCACTCAAGTTGCTATACGCAACAATTTTATTAATGAAACGGCAGACAACTTATGATGTCATTCATTGCCAATTTGGTCATTTAGGTCTGATGGCAATGGCTTTGAGAGAGTTGGGGGTTCTGCAAGGAAAACTGATTACGCATTTTCGCGGTTCTGATATTAGTAAATATATTCAGCAGGTTGGTGAAGACGCTTACGAGCCACTGTTCAAGACAGGCGACCTTTTTCTCTCGAACTGCGACTTTTTTAAGCGACGACTCGTTAAATTGGGCTGTGAAGAAAACAAGATTATCGTATTTGGATCGGGAATTGATTGTAGTCGATTTCGCTTTAGTCCCCGCTATCCGCATCCGGACGGACGTATTAAAATTGTAACCACAGGTCGCTTGGTTGAAAAAAAAGGTGTAGAGTACGGTATTCGCGCTGTTACCAAGTTAGCAAACACCTACCCAAATATTGAGTACAATATTGTAGGTGATGGCCCTTTATTGAAAGAATTACAACAACTCATTCAAATCTTAAAAGTTGAGCATAGTGTACACTTAATAGGTCGAAAACAACAGCAAGAGCTCATTGAACTTCTCAATAATTCTCATATTTTTATTGCTCCATGCGTAACAGCTAAAGACGGCAATCAAGATGCTCCCGTAAATACCTTAAAAGAAGCAATGGCAATGGGTTTGCCTGTTGTTAGTACCCAACACGGCGGAATTCCAGAACTGGTTGAAGATGGAATTTCTGGGTTCCTTGTACCCGAACGGGATGCGGATGCTTTAGCTGAAAAGTTGGGCTATCTCATCGCACACTCGGAGGTTTGGCCTGAAATGGGACAAGCGGGTCGTGCGTATGTGGAACAGCACTACAACCTCGACCAACTTAATGATTATCTAGTTGAAATTTACAAACAACTGCTGAATCAAGAAATTTATAGTCAAAACAAGCTACCCGCTTTAGATGGGATGGTTGGGTAAAACCCTCCTCACAATCGACCTGAAGAACAGATAAACTGTGAGATGAAACGTTGAAAATTATAATTCATAAAAACTTTTTTGAAGAGGTATTTGTAGTTATATCGCTTCTGCTGTTCACCGATGCTTTGATTTCGCTTGTGCGTGAAGAATTGGGATTTAAATTAGATGCGAGCAGCGGCGATGGAATTATGCAAGTGCTTTTGTTTGGAATTTATGGAATTACATTTTTTTTTATTAGGTGGCAAAAAGTTGTTTGGGCTGTGACCAAGGAAAAGCTAGCATTTGTCTTAGTAACATTCGCTTTATCTTCAGTAGTATGGTCAGTCGCTCCACCTGTGACTCTGCGCCGCAGTATTGCGTTAGTGGGAACCACCATCTTTGGAACGTACTTGGCTACGCGCTATAGCTTAAAAGACCAGTTGCGCTTGTTAGCTTGGGCATTAGGGATTGCATGCTTACTGAGTTTAGTATTTGCTGTAGCGTTACCGAAGTATGGAGTGCATCAGATAGGTACCCATGTAGGAGCTTGGAGGGGAATATATACGCATAAAAATGCAATGGGGCGTGCTTTAAGCTTAAGTTTTATGGTCTTCTTGCTTCTAGCTCTGGAAGGGGGAAGACATCGTCTGGTGAAATGGGCTAGCTTGGGTCTTACCGTTGCCCTAATTCGGATGTCAACCTCAGCGACACCTCTTTTGTCCTCACTGACTCTTGTCAGTTTTTTGCCATTATATTGGGTTTTGCAATTGCGCCATCCGTTGAGCGCGCCTTTATTTGCTATGGGAGTGATGGCAGGGACTACAATTACTACATGGTTTTTTGGAAATGTGGAAGCCATACTCGGTGCTGCGGGGCGGGATCTGACCTTTAGCGGACGGACAGAGCTATGGTCGGTTTTGCTAGATATGATTAACAAACATCCCTGGTTAGGCTATGGATACAGTGCTTTCTGGCTAGGCGAGAAGGGTGAATCTGGAAAGGTCTGGAATATCATCGGATGGCAACCCACTTATGCCCATAACGGTTATCTCCAACTAGGTCTTGATTTAGGGTGGGGAGGAATATGGATATTTGCGCTGGGATTTTTTATTAATCTTATGCGAGCATTAACGAGGGCACATACTAACAAGACGGCATCTGGGTTATTGCCTCTGACATACTTGACGTTGATGTTGCCATATAACATCAGCGACAGCGTAATTTTGCAGCAAAATAATATCTTTTGGGTTCTTTATGTAGCAATGTCTCTTTCGCTGGTTGTCCAACATCAGGAGTCACCTCAGATGTCGGCGTCAGCGAAACTTGCAGCAAAGGAGAAAGGTTGAAAAATGCTGAGGAAGCTGACTGGAAACAGACATTTCTTAGTCTTTGCTTGTTTGAAGTTGTTCTTGAAGTATTTGGAAAAGTTCAATGGAACAAAATGCTAGTGTGAAGCGTAGACTGGGATACTTATCAGCTGCCCCGCGCTCTTCTACTCATCCTGATGCGGAAGTAGGCGGACCGCGATCGCATATGCTTGGGGTAATGCGAGCTTTTGAAGTTCTCCAGTGGGAAGTTAAACCCTTTATTGTGGGCGATCGCGTACCCTTGAGCTGGGTAACGGCAGGCTCAGAACGCGCCGTCACGGGTGGGTTTCTCCGTACCCTGGTATCAGATATAGTACGCCTCAATATGGGTGCCCTGAATGCAAGACGAGCTTGGCAAGAATTAGGTCAGCAAGTTGACTGGGTTTACGAACGCCGTGCTGCACTTCAATCTTTAGGCTGGATTTTCACGCGGCACGGTATCCCTTGGATATTAGAAACCAATTCCCCTCTGTTCTACGAATCCAAAGCCGAGCGGAAAAATGTTGTCCTAAGCAGACTTGAACGATGGTTAGAAATCAAAGCTTACCAAGATTGCGACATCCTGATTTGCGTTACCGAAGCGCTCAAAGAAATTATCGTTCGCGAAGCAGATATTTCGCCTGAGAAAATCATTGTGCTACCTAACGGTGTAAACACTTCTATATTTAACCCCGAAGGGCAGCAGCCGAAGCGCATATTTGATAACTTTACAATTGGCTTTGTAGGTGTTCTGTATGCTTGGCAGGGGATAGAAGATTTGCTGGTAGCCTTGCATGATCTGCGGACAGATGGCTTGGATATGTCCCTAGTCGTCGTGGGAGACGGTCAAATGCGTACAGAATGGGAGGCATTAGCTCAGAAACTGGGCTTATCCAACAACGTGAAGTTTGTCGGTCAAGTTCCCTGGAACGAAGTACCCGCTTATATTGCCGGATTTGACATGGGATATTCTGGTCATGTCAAGCTACAAATCGGCAAGATGTACCATTCGCCACTCAAGATATACGAGTATATGGCGATGGGTAAACCAGTCTTAGCTTCAGCTTTTGAGGATGCTCAACGGGTGCTAAGGGAAGGGGAAACCGGATTTTTGTTCCAATCCGGAGACAGGCAGGAACTCAAATCTGCATTGATCAAAGCTTATAAGTCGAGGACAGCACTGCCAGAGATGGGGCGTCAGGCTCGTGAAGAAATTTTGCTCAATCACAGTTGGATTGCTCGCGTGCAGACATTGATTAAAACAGTTGACCAAATCTTGGAGCTAAAAAAGCAGCAGTCAGATGCGAACGTTGTGACATTATCACCTGATTAAAGACAGGAAGCGTTCAGATTTTGATAAAACTTAGCGGATTTAATTAGCAGTATGTGAATTCATCCTTAGTCAAAAATTACAGACTATCCGCTTTGCCAAATAGGTGCAGTATTGTTGAAACAGATAAACTCACTCGCAAATCTATTGCCTTGAACAGCCGAGTATTGGCACATTTTTTGACAGATATGTCCCCTTGCTTTTTCCTTCTTCTCAAAAATTCTATTTTTGCTGAAACTACAGCTTGATACCAAGTTGCTTCATGTATAGATTTTTTTTATGGGGAACGAGATGAAGCACTAGCGCAGCATCTCGTTCCGGCTAGAGATGTTTTTTTATTCCTCTAACGCTGCGTCAGAAGGACAGATTTGAACGTAACTCGGTATAAATACTTTCTGTTTTTCGTTATAACTAATAATTTAGTACAATCTTTACATTGAATTTAAAATTAATAGATTAAAAATAGAGAATAATCAGTTACAATATGATACAATAAAAATCAGCAAATAGGGGCTTAAAATCTGACATTCAATTCAAGCGCTATTTAGTGCAAAACTGCGCTTTTAGCAAATTTTATAGCGCTATATGTTTGTTTGCATAGTTACACTTAATGCTGCTGGTTTTGCAGGATTCGCTTATAAACACACAATCTTTGACTTATAGCGATCGCCCACATCAGAAGGTAACGATTGCAGTTATTTTTTTGAGGTTTTGTCAATGTAAATTACAATATCTGTAAAAAAAATTATCCGTTTTATGCTTCTTGTAGTGCTGGGTTTTGCTCTTGCAAGTATTGCTGGACAAATATCCAAACACTTCTTAGGGGATTCCGATCTATTCGGCTTTGTCTCACAGTTCAATTTAGCAACTGAGAAAAATTTTCCTACTTATTATTCCGGATTAACGTTGCTATTCTGTTCTCTGCTACTAGCGGCGATCGCTTTTAGTAAAAAGAAAGCAAACGATCGCAACTGTCGAAGAACTACTGGAAATGCTAGGCATTATTATCTTTATTTACGCCCTGTTGTCATACATAAGTTCGCAATTGAAAGAAATGCGAATTTTCATCAATAGCAACGAGCCAGCCGCTGTTAAACCAAAAAATTACTAAATTGGGAGTTCAGCTCAACAACATTAGTTGGAAAGAAAGTCTTTTCTGTCGTTACTAAATTGCAAAATATGAAATCTACAACACATCAGGTAAACTTTAAACGTTCGCTGAGTCTTCTTGGCGTTACTGTTTATCCCTTGACTATAGAAAACCTTCATAGTCTGATTGCTGAGGCTGTCACTAATAGCCAACGGTGGATTATTGCTAATCACAACTTGCACAGCATCTACCTTTACTACCACGACCGCAAGATGCGTGACTTTTATGCAAAAGCAAATTACGTACACGTGGACGGGATGGCTCTAGTCTTGTTGGGCAAGTTTTTAGGTCTTCCTCTCAGCCGAGAGCATCGAGTTACATACGCAGATTGGACACATCCCTTGATGGCGGAAGCGGTGCAACAAGATTGGCGCGTATTTTATATAGGTTCCAAGTCGGGAATTGCGGAGCGAGGAGCCGATATTCTGCGAGAACAGTACCCAGGCTTGCAGATAGCAACGGCACACGGCTACTTTGATGCTCATCCAAATAGCCTAGAAAACCAAGCCGTTTTAGAAAGGATTAAGGCTTACCAGCCGCACGTGCTGATGGTGGGTATGAGTATGCCCCGCCAGGAACACTGGGTACTGGATAATCTTGAACAACTCTCTGCTAATGCTATCTTGACCTCCGGTGCCGCTATCGACTATGTGGCGGGTGCTGTACCGACTCCGCCCAGGTGGGCAGGAAAATTGGGACTAGAGTGGTTGTTTCGTCTGCTGGCTGAACCGCAGCGGTTGTGGCGGCGCTACTTAGTCGAGCCTTGGTTCATACTGAGGTTGTTTTTAGCCGAACTACTAAAATTCAAGCAGCGTCCCTTAAACAAGTAAGGAAGGAGTTGCAGTGGCAAAAAAACGAATCCTAAGAGGGCGGCGTAGCTTTTTATTGGGTTTGGGGACTTTGGTGGGGACAGGAGCTTTAGCGATCGCCAGTAGATCCCAGTATGGAAATCCACTTCAAGCGCTTGCTAACAAACGAAATTTTCCAGTGCTGGGGAACACCCCTCTACGCAACCGGGCGGCGGCAAAGGGATTAATTTATGGGGCAGCTACTCAAAAATATATGCTCTCCTCAAACACAGCATTTGCAACTCGCTTTGCCCAAGAGTGCGCCATGCTGGTGACAGAAGATGACTTGAAATGGAGAGCGATTCGTCCGACTCCACATAATTTTGACTTTACTCGAAGCGACTGGCTTGCTGAGTTTGCCAACACTCACAATATGCTGTTTCGCGGGCACACTTTAGTTTGGCACGCCAGATTACCTAAGTGGTTTAAAACGACAGTTAACCGTCAAAACGCCGAGCAGATCATGGTAAACCATATTAAGACAGTTGCTGGGCACTATGCTGGAAAGATTCATTCATGGGATGTGGTCAATGAGGCAATTTTCCCAAAGCATGGACGTGTTGATAGTCTGCGAAACACGCCGTGGCTGAAGTTTATAGGACCTGATTATATTGAGATTGCCTTTCGCGTTGCAGCAGAGGCAGATCCACAGGCATTATTAGTTTATAACGACTATAGTTTGGAGTATGACACGCCGAAAGATGAATCAAGAAGAACGGCTGTCTTAAAGTTGCTAGAGCGTTTAAAGTCTAGGGGAACTCCAGTACACGCTCTTGGTATTCAAGCGCATTTATGGGGGGGAGAGACTCGCTTTAGCGCTAAAAAGCTGAAGACTTTTCTGGAGGATGTTGCCAGTCTTGGGCTGAAAATCATGATTACCGAACTGGATGTAATAGACAAAAAGTTACCAAAAAATATTAATGTACGCGATCGCCTCGTCGCCGGAATCTATGAGGAATATCTATCAGTAGTGTTGGAGCAACCAGCGGTCATTGCAGTATTGACTTGGGGATTAAGCGATCGCTATACATGGCTTTCAGATAAGCAACCACGCAGAGATGATGCACCAGTGCGTCCCCTGCCACTTGATGCACAAATGAAACGCAAGTTGGCATGGAATGCGATCGCCAGTGCTTTTGATACCGCACCCGTGCGTAAAGGCAACATGACTGACATCTAGTTGTCGTGACTCCAAATAATGAAGGTTTGCTCATTTTTAAATCTGGTTTTTCAACTGTCTATTAAGCCTCACTCAGTAATTTTATAAGCGAGGAAAATATTTATTTCCTAACCGGATAGAAATATGATTATTAAAAAATGCAAATTGCTGAATTGCAATATTTGGATTTATAGTTTTTTCAAATTAATTGCTCCTACTCGTATTTTTCTGGCTTAGATACAACGTTTGCCAGTTCCTTTGAACCTACAATGATTAGATTTTGCGGAAAAATTTTTCCGGATTTATCTATAGAGTGTAATTAAAGAGAGTATTCTGGAATCCGGAGGCTCTATTTTCAAAAAGCCTCCAGTCATCGTAACTTGTCAATAAACTTTACGAGTCTAATAGTCCTTTGGACTTTGCTAATAACTAAAGACTAATTGTCATTAGCCCTTAGTTATTAGCTATTATCGTTACATACTATCGCGTACAGCTTTAATTTCTTCAAGGGAGATGTCCTGAATCTCACCCCGAAACTCGTTATCTTCTGTCAGAAATAACATACAGTGGCACTCTTTTCGCTCTCGCATGGGTACGCAAGGACAATTCCAGAAAGTTGCACGTACTTCTGCTTCTTTATCTTCGTAATGGCGACAGGGACACAAAGGGGCACCAAGATCATCTTTATGCTTGGCGAGTCCTTCAATCACTACGGCTGTTACGGAAGGATCGACACAGAAGTAGGTGCCGGTACGCTTGGCGTATGTTTCGGAGAAATGGCGCATCGCCTCTAGACTTTTTTCGCTGGATTTTGTTTCAGTTTCTGATGGGTTCATAATATGAGATGACACGGATCGACAGGTGTTTATGCATTGTATCTTAAGCCTTTTCCTCAAGGGGATTGGCTGGGATCGATGCCATCGGGCAAGCCTACTTCAGAGGGGATTGTAGCTGAAGTTGTAGCGGCTGCTCGGTATTGATGACAATTCCAGAAGAATTGCGATTTACGGGCATTGCAGGCTCAGTTGAAGACTCCGGCATCCATATCATCCAGCGGCTACCGGGGGGTAAAGAGCTTAGAGTAACATGATTGGGAGTCAGCCAGATTAAGGGAAGCGTGGGTGGATCTCCAGCACGGGCATCTTCTGTGGCGTAGGTTGCTGCTAGAGTTTCTAAAACCACGCGATGACCTTGCACTAAACCTGTGAATGCTGTCCAAAGTTTTACATTCAACTGACGCCCACTGGCATAGAAGTACAAGGATGCCGCCGCAATGACTGCTTGTTCAAAATGCTCTAGATTCCAATTGGTGGCGCTATCGAGGCAGATAATTACTTCTTGTCCACCCGTGAAAACTTCTAGTTCGCGCACCTTGAATTCACCGTAACGGGCGCTGGTTCGCCAGTGAATTAAACGAGTGGGATCGCCGACTCGATAGGGACGAAGCGATCGCGTGATTCCTTCTGTGGCAGCTTGGGAACGGCGATCTAAACTCAGAAACAAGGGACTTTTCTCTTGCCCAATTTCATCCACCATCGGGCAGTTGGTGAGGGGTAAAACGGTGGGATAAACAAATGCTGTAGCGGCAACTTCACGCTGGCGGCGACACCAGAATAATCCCACAGGGGCAGCGGTTCTCAGTTGCACCGTGTTCCACCGATAAACCCCGCGTTTTTGCGTGGGTAGGTAGTAAACCCAGCGGTGAATGCTGTGAGGAGGAATCGTTTCAATTGCAGTCTGTACGGGTTGTCCCAGTACGAAGGGAAGAACGTCCCGGACTAAGAGTAAGGTTTTGGGATGGTTAACCGGATTTTCAATTTCTAATTCAATGGTTAGCTCATCGCCGACGCTGACGGGCTGGATAGGGCGTCGGCTGACTTGAAGATGACGAAGCGATCGCACGGATAGGACGGCGGCGATTCCCAGTAGCGCCAAACTGAGACCACTTATAACATACAGCCACCCCGCCATTGTGTTCGTGGCGGCTCCAAAAAAACAGACGGCGATGATTCCCAGTATCCACCCGGCGTAGGCTGGCGTCACCCACCGAGTTTCCAGCCAGTCTGCTATCCGATAACCGATATTCATAAACAGCGCTGCCCAGTCTAGAGTCTAGCTATCCCAGCACCTTAACAAAATTCTGATTACAAATAAATAAGATATTTTACACCTGTCTGGTAATTTTTTAAAATTAAGGACATTCACGGTTGACTTAAAGAAAATTTTTAAAGGCAAGATCAATTAAACTGTGGTTTTACCGACGCTGCCGGACAAGAGTGAGTACCCAGGGGAAAAAAAATGACCAAAGCAAATGATGCTGAAGCGACTCGCGCACAAGCTCCTTCACGCATACCACCACCACCGCCACCACTTCCTCCGCAGATGCAGCCAGGGCGCCCCCCAGAAGTCAACAGCGCGACTTCCATTAAACAGATGGTGAAAGATGCGTATGCTCAAAAAGCCTCGGACATCCATATTCGAGTCGGGCAAACTCCTAGATATCGGATTCGAGGTCAGATGGTAGAGACTGAGAATCAGCTCAAGGTAACACCAGAAATTTTTGAACAATACCTTGCCGAAATCCTGACTCCTGCTCAGCGAAAACAGTTTGCAGAAAACAAGGAACTGGATACGGCAATTTTCTACCCAGGTTTCGTGCGCTGTCGGGTGAATTGTTTTGAATCCCTGATGGGCGGAGCGATGGTTCTACGGTTGATTAGCCTGGATATTCCTTCCATTGATAGTTTAGGCTTACCGCAAGTTCTCAAGGATATTGTGAGCAAACCGCAAGGATTGATTCTGGTGACAGGTCCTACGGGATCGGGGAAATCAACTTCCTTAGCGGCGATGATTCGTCATCTGAATGAGACGACGAATAAGCACATTGTTACGATTGAAGACCCGATTGAATTCGTCCACACTTCCCAAAAGTGCTTGGTTAGTCAACGGGAAGTGGGTTTGCATACCCATGAGTTTCACGGGGCACTGCGGTCAGTTCTGCGGGAAGATCCAGATGTGATTCTGATTGGGGAAATGCGCGATCGCATTACCGTTAATACTGCCCTGCAAGCTGCCCAAACAGGTCACTTAGTTTTAGGTACTCTGCACACTCGCAACGCCATCAACGCGGTTAACCGCTTGTTGAACTTGTACAACGCAGATGAACAGCCAGCGATGCGAATTCAGATCACCGATTCTTTGGTGGCTGTCATTGCACAACTGCTGCTGCCAACCACGGATAGTCGTCGCACGGCAGTCCACGACATCTTGATCAATACTCCGGCAATGCAGGATTACTTGCTCAAGGGTAACGATGAGGAAGCTTATCGGTTGATGCTAGATGACACGTTCGACGGGATGCAGGTAATGAATCAGGCGCTTTACGATCAAATGCTAGAGGGTCGGATTACCCTAGAGGCGGCATTGAGTGCTTCCCCAGATCCCAACGATCTAGATCGCCGTATCCGCACAGGCGGAATTGACGCTTCTAACTCGGCTCGTACCTGGATGTAAGCTGGGTTTTCCGGAAAAGTTGGAGCGATCGCTTCTATGGATGTCATATCAAGAATGCGATCGTCTGACTACAAAATATATTTGGGATCTCTCAATACTCACAGCTATTTCAAGCCATCCATTTCAGTTACGGCAAATTCCTGGTTAATTGCCGCAATTTCAGCTTGGATTTCTGGATTGCTTGCCATAGCAACTAAGTCCTCCTCTTCGTTTAATAAATCAAAATTACTCATGTAAGGTTTTATAAGCTTTGAGACAATTGTGTAGCTAGCCTCGACTAGACGTTTATCCCTTGGATTGTTAGGGATTTTAACTACCATGAAAAAGATTACAACTGACATCTTGCACCATTCTCAACAAGCCGCCAATCCTGCCCGGAACTCAAGTTCCGGGCTAATAGCTCAAGTCCACTAAAGTGGACTGGGGAAGAACTTCAGTCCACTTTAGTGGACTTGAGCTATTAGCCAGGGGTTTGAACCCCTGGCTTCATCAAGCTGAATATCTTTGCCAGATCCCAGAGCGTACCAATTGTCAATTATCTCTTGTACATCCATGATCAAATCTCGCATTTCTCCAAGGAGCGATCGCTCTTAAAAAAAAGCCCGCGACAGCGGGCTTTTTTCGTGTAGCCCCAAGCTGAATGGGGCTAATGTTGTCGAATAATTTACCGCTTCGCCAACTTCTTTGTCATCTTCCGCAGACGAATTGACTTAGGAGTGACTTCCACCAATTCATCTGAACCAATGTATTCCAAGGCACGCTCCAAGCTCATATCGATTGGCGCTTGCAACTGCACTAACTCATCACCGCCAGAAGCACGGTGGTTCGTCAGCTGCTTCGCCTTGCAGACATTGAGTTCCAAATCTTGAGAGCGATTGTGTTCGCCTACAATCATGCCTTTGTAAACCTTGGTGCCCGGAGTGATAAAGAATGCACCCCGATCCTCAGCATTCTTCATCGCGTAGAAGGTAGAAACACCTTCCTCAAATGAAATTAAGACACCGTTGCGGCGATTTTCCATATCGCTGCTGATGGGGCGATAGTCTAGGAAGCTGTGGTTCATAATCCCTTCGCCACGGGTGAGGCGCATAAATTCGCCCCGGAAGCCGATTAAACCACGGGCGGGAATTACAAATTCTAGTTGAGTGCGACCAGTGGCACTCATCTGCATATCTTGCATTTCGCCCTTGCGCTGTCCCAAACGCTCGATACAGCCACCACTGGCTTCTTGGGGGACATCCAGCACCAAACATTCGTAAGGTTCGCAGGGTTGACCGCTCACTTCGCGGTAAATCACTTGTGGCTGGGAAACTTGAAACTCATAGCCTTCCCGGCGCATGGTTTCAATCAAGATGCCGAGGTGGAGTTCGCCTCGACCGGAAACCAGTAATTTATCGGGAGAGTCGGTATCTTCGACGCGCAGGGCGACGTTAGTTTCGAGTTCGCGGAACAGGCGATCGCGTACTTGCCGCGATGTTACCATAGTCCCTTCCTGTCCGGCAAACGGCGAATCGTTCACCGAGAAGGTCATTTGCAAGGTAGGCTCATCCACCTTAATCAGCGGCAAAGCTTGCGGTTCGTTCGGGCAAGTAATTGTCTCGCCAATATTCGCATCGGCAAAACCAGCCACCGCTACAATATTTCCAGCGGAGGCTTCTTCCAAATCAATCCGCTTTAAGCCTTCAAACCCCATCAACTTCGAGACTTTGCCTTTGACGATGGCGCTGGTTTCTGTCACCAAAGCCACTTGTTGTCCCATCCGGATTGTGCCGTTATGGATTTTGCCAATCACAATCCGCCCCAGATATTCAGAATAATCCAGGGTAGTCACTTGCAGTTGTAGAGGCTTATTCGGATCGCCTACAGGTGGCGCGACATGGTGCAGAATTGCCTCAAACATGGGCTGCATATCCATGCTGTCGGATTCCAGGTTATTTTTGGCATAACCATTGATACCGGAGGCAAACAGATAAGGGAAATCGCACTGATCGTCATCTGCGCCCAGTTCCAAAAACAGATCCAATACTTTATCAATTGAGCCGTGGGGATCAGCTTGGGGACGATCGATTTTGTTGACGACAACGATGGGGCGCAGTCCTTTTTCTAAAGCTTTTTTCAGCACAAATCGCGTTTGGGGCATGGGGCCTTCATTGGCATCTACAATCAAGATGCAGCCATCTACCATGCCTAACACCCGCTCGACTTCGCCGCCAAAATCGGCGTGTCCGGGAGTATCGATAATATTGATCAGCGTCTCTTTATAGGTGACAGCTGTATTCTTTGCCAGAATTGTGATGCCTCGCTCCCGCTCTAGGGCATTGGAATCCATGACGCAATCAGGAACGTCTTCGCCTTCGCGGAAGATGCCAGATTGCTTGAGGAGGGCATCAACGAGGGTTGTTTTGCCGTGATCGACGTGGGCAATAATTGCGACGTTGCGAATAGGGAGCGTCATAGAAGCGTTCCAGAGAGGGTGTTGAGATTGAAATTGAAATAGATGTCTCTTGACTCACTTAACAGAATTTGGGATTTAACATGAATCCTGTAAAGAAGCCTTAACAATTCTAGCCTAATCGCCCGAAACATGACGCTAGTTTCAGGCATCCTTCATCTTTGCCTTTCTCGTGCGAGTGCGCGTCAGGCACAGACGTAACAGACGCTATTCGGTGCAATGATTGCGGTAGTAGTGTGAACCGAATCACTGCCCAGAAGTGCGATCGCCCTTAGCCTAATTGAAGACAAGAATTGGCGAGGCAAATATTATCACCAGCAACAACATGAGGGAGACTTCATGCCGGATTTTTTAAGAACCCTTTTGACTTCAGGAGGGTTTATTCCCCACGGACACTGCTATCTCTGGAAGCCAGATTTAGTTTGGCTTCATGTTACGTCGGATGCTTTGATTGCGCTGGCATATTATTCAATTCCATTCATGCTGGTCTATTTTGTCTGCAAAAGACGAGATGTGCCCTTTAACTGGATTTTTCTGATGTTTGGCAGCTTTATCATCGCCTGCGGCACCACTCATCTGATGGAAATATGGACGCTGTGGCATCCTACTTACTGGCTAGCGGGATGGATCAAAGCTTTTACCGCGATTGTCTCCCTCGGTACGGCGGTGCTGCTGGCAGAGTTGATTCCTAAAGTGCTGGTTCTCCCCAGTCCAGCACAACTGGAGGCGGCAAACCTAGCGCTGAGAAAGGAAGTGCTAGAACGTCAGCAAGTGGAGGAAGCATTGCAGCGAGCTTATGATGAACTAGAAATTCGGGTTCGGGAACGAACGGCAGAATTAACAACCATCAACGCATCGTTAGAAGCTGAAATTGCTGAACGTAAACAGGCGCAAGCAGCGCTACACGAACGAGAACAAGAACTCAAAGCGCTAATCGAAAATACTCCAGATATCATTTCACGGTTCGATCGGGATCTGCGTCATACCTATGTCAACTCAGCAGTGGAACTGGCAACAGGAGTACCGCCTGAGGTATTTATCGGCAAAACTAATCGAGAATTAGGGATGTCTGAGGATATCGTCTGCCATTGGGAAAGTGTTATCCGCCAAGTTGTTGAAACGGGCCAAGAGAAGGTTGTTGAATTTCAGTTTCCGACACCGAATGGGCTGAAATATTATCAATCTCGCCTCGTAGCAGAATTTACCAAAGACGGTTTAATCAATTCTGTACTAGGTATCGCGCGGGACATCACTGGACTGAAGCAGGCGGAGGAAGCGTTGCGGAACAGCGAACAGCGATTCCGTGCTACTTTCAATCAAGCCGCTGTCGGCATTGCACAGGTAGAAATGAATGGACAATGGCGACTGGTGAATCAAAAGCTTTGCGACATTACTGGTTACACTCGTGAGGAACTTTTAGAGCGAACTTTCCAAGATATTACTCACCCCGATGACCTCAATAGTAGCTGCGAACACGTCCGCCGATCGTTAGCGGGTGAGTTTTCGGCATACTCGCTGGAAAAGCGCTACATTCGCAAAGACGGCTCCCACATTTGGATTAATTTAACAGTATCGCTTGTCCGTAATTGTGCAGGTGAACCAAGGTACTTTATTGGCATTATTGAAGACATTAGCGATCGCAAACGTTTCGAGCAGGAAATTACACAACTCAATCAAGACTTGGAACGCCGGGTGGTTGAACGGACTGCACAACTCGAAGTCGCCAATCGGGAACTAGAAGCTTTTTCTTATTCTGTCTCCCACGATTTACGTGCGCCGCTGCGGAGTGTTGATGGCTTTAGTCAGGCACTTTTGGAGCGCTGCGCCGACACGCTGGATGAGAAAGGCAAACACTACCTGCATCGGATTCGTGCAAGCAGCCAGCGGATGGGAGAACTCATTGATGACCTGCTGGAGCTTTCACGGGTGACACGTACCGAGATGCGTAGCACCAAAGTTGATTTAAGCGCGATCGCTTCTCAGATTGCCACTGAGCTAAGACAGACGCAACCGGAACGACACGTTGAATTGGCGATCGCTCCCGGCATCGTTGCACAGGGGGATGCGCGGCTTTTACGAATAATTCTAGAGAATTTACTTCATAATGCCTGGAAATTTACGTCAAATCACGTATATGCTCACATCGAATTTGGCATCATACTACAGGCAGATTCTCAACCTGCCTATTTTGTACGTGACAACGGTGCTGGTTTTGACATGGCTTACACCAACAAATTGTTTGGAGCCTTTCAGCGCCTGCACTCGATGACTGAGTTCCCCGGAACTGGCATTGGACTGGCAACTGTCCAGCGAATTGTTCACCGCCACGGGGGTCGAGTATGGGCTGAAGGCGCAGTAGAACAAGGCGCAACTTTCTATTTCACGCTTTAGGGTGGGCAGAATTCAAACTTACTTCTAAACGGAAAATAAATTGAATAACCGACACATCCTATTGGTGGAAGATAATCCTGACGATGAAGAGCTTACCTTACTTGCTTTGGATCAAAGCGGTATTTCCTACAATATTGTAGTCGCCCATGATGGAGTAGAGGCACTAGATTATCTGTTTGGTACGGGTAGGTACGCTGACAGGGACATCAACAGACTACCAGCAGTTGTTCTCCTGGATATAAAAATGCCCAGAATTGATGGTTTAGAAGTGTTGCAACGACTGCGTGCCAACGACCGGACAAAACTCTTGCCAGTCGTTATTCTCACGACATCAACAGAAGAGCAAGACCTCCTCAACGGCTACAGCTTCGGTTGTAACAGTTACATCCGCAAACCCGTAGATTATGTACAATTTATGACAGCAGTAAGGCAGTTGGGAGTCTACTGGCTACTTTTAAATGAAGCCCCGCCGCTGCTAGGAATATGATGAATCGACCGCTGCGAGTTCTCATAGTCGAAGACTTAGAAGATGATGCTGAATTACTGCTGAATGAACTAGAGCGCGGTGGTTACGAGCCGGTCTACGAACGGGTAGATACAGCGGCTGCCATGAATGCAGCACTGGATAAACAGCATTGGGATATTGTCATTGCAGATTACTCAATGCCCAATTTTAGCGCTCCCGCTGCTTTAACTTTGTTGAAGAACAAAGAGCTAGATTTACCATTTATTATTGTTTCCGGCAACATTGGTGAGGATGTTGCAGTCGCTGCGATGAAAGCTGGAGCGTCTGACTACCTGATGAAAGGCAAGCTGGCGCGATTAATTCCCGCAGTTGAACGCGAGTTGCGCGAAGCAGTTGAGCGGCGCAAACGGCGCGAAGCAGAACAAGCTTTACGTGAGAATGAAGAACGCTTCCGCTTACTTATCGAAAATGCATTAGACATCATCGCCGTTCTAGATACTGACGGCACTGTATATTACAATAGCCCATCCGTTGAGAAGGTTTTAGGTTACAAACCGGAAGAGTTAGTTAGCAAAAACTTCTGCGATTTTGTTCATCCCGAAGATGTAGCAGAGGTTCTTTATACCCTAAATCAAGCAGTTGAGAAACCAAATATTACCCTATCTATAGAATTTAAAGTTCAGCATCAAAATGGCTCTTGGCAAATCTTGGAAGCCATTTGCAACAATTTTATCCCCCAGTCAGGAATCGCTAGAGTTGTTGTTAACTGCCGGGACATTACGGAACGGAAGCGAACAGAAGAAGTTCGCATTGCTTTGGAAAAAGAAAAAGAACTGAACGAAGATAAATTTTACTTTGTTTCGATGATGGCTCATGAGTTTCGCAATCCACTCAACACAGTCCTTATGTCTGCCGAACTTCTCGAACATTACAGCTATAAAACGACTGAAGAGCAAAAAACTTCATACTTCAATCGCATTCGCTTGGCTGCTAAACATATGACGCAGTTGTTAGAGGATGTTTTGACAATTAGTAGAGCAGAAATTGGAGAATTAGAGATTAACTTAGAGCATTTTAATTTAAAACAATTTTGCCACGATCTGGTGGAAGAAATTCAATTTACGGCTGGCAAGGAACACGCGCTCACTTTTGTCAGTAAATCGGAATGTACCCAGGCGTATATGGATCAAAAATTACTGTGGCATATTCTGACGAATTTGCTCTCGAATGCAATTAAATATTCACCTCAAGGCGGCACTGTCCAGCTTGAACTTTCTTGTCAAAATGGACAGGCAACTATCCAAATTAAAGATGAAGGAATTGGCATTCCTCCAATCGACCAAGAACAACTATTTGAAGTGTTTCATCGAGCCAAAAATGTTGGCAAGATTCCCGGTACGGGGCTGGGATTATCAATTGTCAAAAAATTCGTGGATTTGCACGGCGGTCAGATTGCCGTTAATAGTGAAGTTGGGGTAGGCACCACTTTTACAGTGTTGCTGCCATTGAACAGTCAGATGTCAACCGAGGGGTTAGACGATGCGAGTGCGTATTTCGTCAGCTAAGCTGTCATGTTACCTAACTCCCAATTCCATTCCCTGGGAGGAAAGGGGGCAATTATATTTTTATTTTTTTGTAGGAAATCCTTTGGACGAGGGGTTAACCGAAAAATCAGGACTTACGCAACTTGCGCGACATCTGAGGGCAACCACAGGGGGATTGAACCCGAAAAAACGCTATATGTATAAGCTTTGCGTAAGTCCTGAAATGTTGTAAGGAAGCGATCGCTTGTATTTGTCTTCCCAATATAGTACAATTGTACTAACATAATACCTCTTCAGACCGCGCCAAAATCGATACAAGCGCAAGGGAGTCAGAAATAATGGCTTGGAATCCTGGGCAGAAGTTGCAAAACGGCAAGTACACTATTGAAAAAGTGCTAGGACAAGGTGGTTTTGGGATCGCGCATTTGGTTAAAAACAAAAAAGGCAATTTGCTGGTCATCAAAACCCTCAAACACTTTCTGCAACACCAACACGACTTCGACAAATTTCAACAGGATTTCCTGAATGAAGCGGTGCGGTTAGCCAAATTCAATCATCCTCATATCGTGAAAATTGATGAAGTCATTCAAGAGGATGGACTGTGGTGCATTGTGATGGAATATATTGCTGGAGAGAGTCTAGCCCATCGAGTTTGGCGGAAAGGGGCAATGCCCGAAACGGAAGCATGGCGCTACATTCAGCAGATAGGTGACGCCCTGACGCTGGTTCACAACAATGGTTTACTGCATCGGGATGTCAAGCCACTCAACATCATGCTGCGCTCTTGTAAAAATGCTGATGTTGTGACTTCTGAGATGGAGGGCGTCTTTGAAGCGGTTCTGGTTGACTTTGGCATTGCCCGCGAGTTTACCCCAGATATCACCCAAACGCAGACAGAATTTTGCTCCAGCGGCTTTGCACCGATTGAGCAGTATGACTGGCGCTCAAAACGGGGTGCTTACACTGATGTTTATTCTTTGGCGGCGACGCTATATACCTTATTAACCGCCCAAGTACCTACGCCTTCTCCGATGAGAGCGTATGGGATGCAACTAATACCACCCAAACAAATTAATTCGCTCCTCGGCGATCGCACAAATTACGCTATTGTCAAAGGTATGGCTTTAAAACCAGAAGATCGCCCTCAGTCAGTGCAGGAATGGCTGGCATTGTTGGGAATCTTACCACCCAGAAATGCTAATGCCAGTCCTCTTGTCCAATTGCAGGAGCGATTGCGTGAAGCGCAAGAAAATAAATTAAAAGGTAGTGACGAGTGGCGGGAGCGATTCCGAAAGGCGCAAGAAGACAGATTAAAAGATAATCATAATTGGCGCGATCGCTTGCGAAAAGCTTGTCAAAAGTGATGAACAGAGGATGGCTCTGATAGCCGAATCTTGAAGTTGTCAGATCGGGATGCGATCGCTTCCTGAAACTCATTGCAGCCAAGTTCTGCATCCTCTAGACCGTGGGGAACTTAGAGCGATCGTGGCGTCAGACTCAGGTAAGAGTGAGAAGGTAAGGCTGCTAATTTTTGTTCTTTCACCCTATTCTGGGATGAAAGGGCAGCTTTTTATGAGTAAATACCTAATGCAAAAAAAATTCTAAAGACATGGTGAAACGGTCTCACCGAATGATGTTGATGGGTGCCTATATTTTTGCTGGTTTACTGTTTACTAAACCAACACAGGCATTAGTTTTTCCTCAGCGCTTGCCAAATCCGCTGGTAGTACCAGCAAGCATTTTTCTGAGCGCTCAGCCTTATTCACCTTCACAGGTTTTAGAAAATATACCACCCGAATTGCGTCCGGAGCCAACCTTGGAGGATTTTAATGCCGATATTTGTCAGGATATTCCTATCGGCGTTGGCATTCCAGGATTTCAACCAGGAGTACATAATAACGTTGTCCAACGAATCCTCGGCAATCCCAGCGTAACGACTAAAGGCTACTGGCCTAATACTCGTGCAATATCATATCAATTAATACCAGATCAGGTGAGCCTGGGTTTTTTATTTGATAAAACTTCTGGACTCATACGCCAAACCGAAGCATCTTTTGCCCAATGGGTGAATACCAAGATCGTGCTGGTGACGTTGAATAGTATGTTGGGTTGCCAGCTCAACGACACCATCAAGCAGGGTTTACAACAGGTGCAGCAGCGTCAGTCTCCCAAATTCTTTTTTTCGCTAGAGTCCCTTCAGGGAGTGATTGAGCGAGATCGGCGCGATCGCGTTTATATTGGCATTTGGGAGGCAGGCTTACACTAAAGATGGGTAGTTGGGAATTAGTAATTGGTAATTCATTATGGGTGATTCGTGATTAGTCAGTAGCCACCAACTAAGAACTAAAAACTATTGATCGTTACCCATTACCCAAAATTAAAATGATTCTCTCACAACGCTTTACAGATGCCCTCACCTTTGCTACCACGCTGCACGCGAACCAAATTCGCAAAGGTTCAGGTGTTCCTTATATTTCCCATTTACTTGGCGTCACCAGTATTGCCTTAGAGCATGGGGCGAATGAAGATGAAGCGATCGCTGCCCTACTCCATGATGCCATCGAAGACCAAGGCGGTGCCGCAATCCGAGAAGAAATTCGCCGTCGGTTTGGAGATACGGTGACGGAAATTGTCAACGGTTGTACCGATGCTGACACGACACCCAAACCACCCTGGCGACAACGCAAAGAAGCTTATATTGCCCACATTCCGACTGCTTCAACCTCGGTGCGGCTTGTCTCAGCAGCCGATAAACTCCACAATGCCCGCTCGATTTTGACTGATTATCACATTGTAGGCGAGGCAGTTTGGGAACGCTTTCAAGGAGGCAGAGAAGGAACGCTTTGGTATTATCGCTCTTTGGTTGTCGCATTTCGCCAAGCCGGTTCATCACCGCTCATTGATGAGTTAGACAGGGTGGTTTTAGAACTGGAGGAGTTGGTAGACAAGGTTGCTTAGGATCGTGTCATCACCCTGGTAAGAAGCTAAATGCTTCTATGCGATCGCGCAGGATTGCAACCTCCTTTCTGAGCAAGGACGCCCTAATTCCTGCGCTCGACATCTTGACTACAGGAAAATGCAGTTACAGGATTTGCAGGTTTGTTACTTCCAGGACTTACGCAAAGCTTATACATATAGCGTTTTTTCGGGTTCAATCCCCCTGTGGTTGCCCTTACTATGTGGTGATGTTTGCGTAAGTCCTGTCTATTATAAAAACAGATAAGTAGGTGGGATTAATTATTTGTAGTAGTGGTTACGCGATCGCTAACCCGTGCAGATGTTGGGTTTCAAGAGCGTTTTCCATTCCCTACGAAAATCTTCAATTTAATTGCATCCGCATAATTACCACAAAACTTATTTATTTTCATTGGTAAAAAGTAGGAAAAGTTGGAAAATTAAGATAGAATTTTTCAGTTTAGGAACCGAACATTCTGGAAATAACTTGCTATATGCACTCTACGTCAAAAGATGCGATCGCATGAATGTAGATGAAGTTCTGGAAGCTGTAGAACAAGTTCTGCTTTCTCGGCAACTCAATCACCTTGAGCGATTAATTCTGCGTCAGTCGTGGCTGGGGCACGATTATAGCGAGATGGCACGGGATTCTGCTTACAGTATCCCCCACCTCAAAGAAGTTGGCTCCCAGTTGTGGCAGGATCTCTCAGCGGTACTAGGGCAGAGAGTAACGAAAAAAAATCTGAATTTACTCCTCAACCAGTACCAGCAAAACCGGACTCTTGAGCAGATTGGCACAGCGCCGCGCCAGTTGCCAACTTCTACAAGAACCCCAGAAAATTTTCCAGCCCCCCTCACTGCGACTGAGATCAAATTTCCCAGCGGTGGTGTGCCGCTAGATTCCCCGCTTTACATCAATCTCCCCTCGATTGAAGAACTCGCCTGCACTGAAATTACCCAACCTCAATGCCTGCTGTGGATCAACGCACCTAAGCAGATGGGGAAAAGTTCGCTACTTAACCGAATTCTTGCTGGCGCGACAGCTGTTGGCTACAAAACCGTCTACTTGGACTTTCAAGAAGCCGAAGAAGCGATTTTTGCTTCCTTCGATAAATTTTTGCGCTGGTTCTGTGCCAATGTCAGCAGGCAGTTGAACCTCAATCCCATGCTAGACGATTATTGGGATGAGGATATGGGCAGCAAGGTGAGTTGCAAAATCTATTTTGAGAGTTATCTGCTCAAGCAACTTAACACTCCCGTAGTCTTGGCTTTGAATGAAGTCAATCGGGTTTTTGAGCATCCCAACATTGCCCAAGACTTTCTGGGGATGCTGCGATTTTGGCACGAACAGGCACAACAAGTTGAAATTTGGCAAAAACTTCGCCTGGTGGTAATTTACGCGCCGGAAGGCTATCTTTCGCTCAAGCTGAATCAATCCCCCTTCAACGTTGGGCTATCCATTCGCTTGCCACAGTTTACAAGCGAGCAGGTGCAGGATTTGGCAGTTCGCTATGGACTTAATTGGACTGATGACGAAATCCAGAAACTGATGGCAATGGTGGGAGGACATCCCTATCTAGTCAGCGTGGCGCTTTATTACTTGTGTCGGAAAGAGATGACTTTGGAGGAGTTATTACTTTTCAGCCCTACATTAGGTGGGGTATACAGTCATCATCTGCGGGATTATTTGGCGATCCTCCGAGAGCAGCCACCATTGGCATCGGCATTGCAACAGGTTGTTACTGCTAATGGAAGCGTGCGATTAGAAGCGATCGCTGCCCATAAGTTAGAAAGCATGGGATTGGTTCAACTGGATGGAAATCAGGTTCGCGTCAGCTGCGAGTTGTATCGTCTCTATTTTCGCCAACAGTTAGGAAAGGAAAATGAAACTGACGTGCTTCTAAAGCAGTTAGAGCAAGAAAAACAAAACTTTCAGGATTTATACAATATTATTGATGAAGTCACCCACTTGGCTAATCGGCGTTACTTCAACCAATATCTAGAAACCAAGTGGCAGCAGCTTCTGGGAGAGATTTTACCGCTGTCTCTCATTTTATGCGATGTCGATTATTTCAATTTTTACACCAATATTCGCGGAAATTTAGCTGGTGATGCCAGTTTAGAGCGAATCGCTAGGACTACCCGTCAGTGCGTGGCGGATCGAGCTGCTCTAGTTGCACGTTATGGGGTTACAGAGTTTGCTGTGCTTTTGCCCCAAACTCATGCTGATGTGGCGATTTTACTCGCAGAAAATATTCGACAGAGCATCAAAGCTTTAGCCATCGCCCACGATCATTCCAATTTCGATGGATTTCCTGCTGATGTTCTCACAGTCAGTTTAGGGGTGGCAACGATAACGCCTAGCCCTCAAATCTCTCCAGCGATACTGATTGCGACAGCTGAGGAAGCCCTCTTGCAGTCAAAACGACAAGGGCGCGATCGCGTAAGCATCTGCTGCTCTTAACTCTACTTTAGCCCCGATGGAAGGAAGGCGATCGCCATTTGGGCGATGAAAAACAGTTCCGATGTTTACACCACGTATTCACCATAAATTAATCCGTTAGCTCGCAAAGTTTCTCCTTGCAGAGAAAGGCTGATTTCAGCGTTGCCTGTGACTTCCTCAATAAAGGTGTATTGCCGACTTTGATTGTCGGGCACTACTAGCTCTGTCATCGCATCAAAATGTACGGAAAGCAATAATTGGTCTTGTTCGTCGGCGGCTTCTACCTGCAACCTTTGAGGATATTTTAATTTGCGATCGCCAAACAGTGACGCCATAGTTCCAGGCAGACGCAAAGGTAAAACTGGCGACTCAGACCAATGCCAATTAATGCTTAAGTTAGCACCCAGAAAAACTTTAGATAAGTTGTTACCCAAATAAATAAAGATGTAGGGCAAGCCGCCCACAGAGTGATCTTTATTAGTACGTTGGTCTAAAATCAGCGCGATTTTCCTACCGTCATTACAAGTAGCAAAAACCACAAACCACTCCCAACCAATATCTTCACCCCAACGAAAGCGACCAAAATTGCGATCGTGATAGCAAAACCAATCCTGATGGATATTAAAACGCTGTCCGCATACTGATAATTCTCCCATTACCTTTAGACCGGGCACTAAGCCCCATCCGATAAACCCGCTACCGAAAGGCGAATCCTCCGTCACTAATAGAGGCATTGCTTGGGCCTCCCCTTGAAAGCGTATAAATAGCTGCGCCCTTTCGTCTTGCACTTCTATTACTGAGTGCTTGCCGTTAATTTCTAAATAGATACCTTTTCCTTGCAAACGCAATGGATGACGACACACCATGTCTTGTTGCCATTCCAAGGAAAAGGTGGTTGCGAAGGTAGCCAAAGGAGTATCTGGTTGGTGTTGTTGCGTAATCTGTTCTGAGGGGAGATTTACTATGAAGCTAACTTGAATCTCTCCTTGCTGCGGTCTGCCAATCATTGTCATATTGACCAGCACTCGCAGTCCACTTTGAATATCTATCAAAATAAAGTGGTACCAATCCTTCCAGTCTAGGGGTGAAAAGAGGTCATTTAGGGGGATGCGTAAATCTTCTACACGGGCTATTAGTTGTTCGTTAATGCTCATCGCTGTATCGAGCCTTTTGCCCCAATAACATCCTCAAAATCGATCTGGGGTGGAGGCATTTCTACGGGTGATGGTGCTTTGGTAGCGATCGCTTCCACTGTAGCCGCAATCCTAGGCGATACCAACGCCAGTCCTAAAACAACGCCAGTAAACCAGCGTTCTGCATCCATGCCCAAGGATGCCACGACTTCTGCCGCCGCATCCGACACCGATGTATCAACTTTGGGCTGACTGACATTTAATTCGGTTGGTACCAAACTCCACAGCCACTGTTCCCCTAAATAAAGCAAACCACCTTGCCCCATCTGAGTGCCAACACAAGCATGATAACTAGATGCCGCTTCCTGAGTGATAGCTAACCAACGGGGAACTTGAGCTGCTGAGAAAGCGAGTACCCCATTATCAAAGAAACTTGTCTGCTTTAGCTGTGCCAGTATGCTACCAGCATCGGTTTGAGCGTATTTGTCGCCTTGTCGGCACAGCAGGAGCAATAATTCTACCACCAGCCAACGAGCCGGGAGCGTAGCTAAACACGCTAGTGCGGGGAACAAAGTTTTAGTTGCTGCGGTAGCGCGATTCCACACAGCGGATTTCTCTCTTGACGAACCGCTTTCTAAGGTAGCTTTTGAGAGAGATGCTTCACCAGAGGTTAAATCTTTCAAATTGATGGTAATTCTTGGCGAGATTAGCGCCAGTCCTAAAAGGATGCCTGCAAACCAGCGTTCGGCAGATCCTCCTAGTTTGAAAACAAAATTTGCTAAAAAAGGAACAGATATTTCTGCTTTTTTGCGATCTACTGCTATATCCTCTGGAACCAAACTTAACAGCCATTGCTCCCAAAGATATAGCAAACTCTGATTGCTTAAGATTGCATTCGTACTTTTGAGGCTATCGGCGATCCAGTTAGGAATTTGAGCGAATGCAAAAGCGATGATTCCATTTTGAAAGAAGGGAGTGGTTTTAAGTTGATTGAGTAACTGTGCGCCTGATTCTGTTTGGGCGTATTCCTCTCCTGTTTGACACAAAATTATTAAAATTTCAGCTAATAGCCGACGAGATGGAATTTTATCTAAATCTATCAAACCTGACAATAAACCAAAGATTGCGGCTGGCGCTTGATTTCGGGTATCCGACAATTGAGAAGTGAAGGGCAAAGTGACTGGCAAGGAGACTTCGACAGCTTGAGGTTTATCTTGTTTCTGTACTGATGACAAAATTTTTAGTTCAATCGGAATAGCTTCTTCTTGAATTGCCGGAAAGCGTAACCAACTCTTGAGATGTTGCCCAGGTTGCAGAAGAAAAGGAATTGAAAGTGTTATTGTTTGGTTGACTTTATTTCCTTGACATAGATAAAGATATGAGGGTTCGATCCGGCTAGATAGAGAGATAATCTGACCGTCATCTAATATCCAATCATCCAAGGTAAGACGGAACAATAAAGTTTCAGCTATCTGGCTATGAAGTAACACCCGTAGAACCAGGGTTGCACCTGGATAAACTTTGATATTTAAGTGAGGAGAACTTTGTAGGACGGTTGGGTGTTCGCTCATTATTTTTTTGTCTTCTACTTATGCAAAGTTAAGCGTTTCGATAGATTACATAGTTGATTAATTCTTTCAAGAATCGTCGGTCGTGGACGGAGCATACCCATTGTTCTTCTGGTCGTATTGGAGTTTCTGGCTGAAGAAAATCTAGGCTCTCAAAAATTTCTGCGGCTCTGTTGGAGAGCGATCGCGCTACTTTCCAACCGTGTTCGATGCTACCGCAACACTCCATTTTCTCGATAATAAAGGCGAGTTGATCGGTTGTTTTTTTCTCTCTGGGTAAAGCGAGAATTTCTAATATCTTCTCAGATTCTTTGCCACTATTTGCCAAGACATGATTCAGCATTAATGTGCGCTTGCCTTCGTAAATATCTCCGCCAATCTCTTTACCATAAGCTTCAAGTTGACCTTGTAAATTCAACAAATCGTCTTGGATCTGAAAGGCAATTCCTAAAATCATACCAAATCGAGTTAGACCTGCCAAATGTTCAACCATATCCTTAACATTTGCTGATGGATGTCCGACGATAAAACCAATTCGACAGGGAGTAATAAACGAATACCAGCACGTCTTTTTGACGCACATTTTAAAGTAATCTTGATCGGTTAGGTGGGAAGCATTAGTGGCAACCCAATCTAATTCCATCGCTTGTCCTTCGACAGATTGCTGTGCCATAAACTCGATTTCATGCAGAACATTAAGAGCTTTAGAAACTCCGATAACGGACAAGTTTTCTAGTAACAAACCCACCGCCAACACGTTCGTAGCATCGCCTACATTAATGGCACGAGGAATTCCTATCAGTTGGTGTAAAGTGCCCTTACCCCGTCGAGATTCAGAACCATCTTCGATATCATCGTGAATCAAAAAAGCGTTGTGATAAAGTTCTAGAGCAGATGCCGACGTTAAGGCAGAATGTCCCATCCCTCCTACTGCTCTAGCAATACTAATACACATGGTTGGGCGCAGCATTTTGCCGACTCGAAAGGGGTAATCTGTTAACAAGTCGTATAAGGGTTTATAGGCACCTGATAGGTAACTTTTAGTTTCAACAAATTCTTGGATTTTTTCAATTACAACTAAGCGGGATTTGTGTACTGCTTCATTGATAATTTTTTTGTCATACATCAATTCCTCTTGGGCAATCTTGGGAATTTTCTCAATCTTATGGTTTTGTATGGTTTCTTCATTTAACAAGTTTGTAGCAATGTCATTACGTAAGGCGAAAGCCAACATCCCATCAGAAGCTAATGGCACTGAGTTAACAGTTTGGAACGCTGCGAGTGTGGTTGAGGAATTTCCATTATCTCCCTGTTTTCCTCTCTCAGTGCCCTCTTTCCTCCCATTCCCATTTGGGCTTATCTTAGTCCCATTCTCCTCAAAAGCTGCTCTAGAAGCAGGCATCAACTGCTGGCAAGCTATCGATTGGTTTTTAATACCGTTGCCTAAATTAAATTCTACAGAGAGTATTGATTGGTTGTCTGCTTGTTCCTTTGGTATCGCCGTGACGATTTTAATAACTTGCTGCTGTGAGAGTTTTTTGGTTTGACTTACGATGTCGTGGCTAGGGCTGTTTATTAACGAAGCCAAGAAACAAAAACATACCGCAAATAAGAAAATTGCCAGCATTAAATTTCTCTATGAATCAAAACATTCAAGCTATTGGATACCAACCGAGTCAGATTTTTTTAGCTGTCATTGAAAACAGGTTTAGGTGGGGTTATTGACAAGATCAAGCTTATTTTTTTCTACAAGTTATTTCAATCCCCACCCAAGCGAGCTTTTGAGACGGTTGTCATTCTGTCAGGGTTACAGGGCGATCGCTTTGAGATAAACACCCAGGCGAACTAACACATCAAGATTGCCGCTATAGGCACCGAAAAAGCCTATAATTTCGTAACCTTGAGGTGCTTCAAAAGAGAAAGGTTCAACTTCCTTTTGGCTATTTCCTCCGCCAAATACCTGTGATTTAACTTGTTTATGGGTTTGAAACTGTAAGCTGACAATATCTTGTTGTGGATAACTAGGGGCTTGTTTCCCCCAGGTTCCTAAAATTCCTGTCAAATAATCTCCCGCTTCTAGGCTAAATTCGCCAAGTTGACCACCCGATCCACCATATGCTATTGACTCGTATGTCTCAGGTGGATTGGTTGCCAGATTTTCATATTGAACTTGAATCTTGTCGATAGCCCAAGCAGCATGAATACGCACAGTTTTAATTCTCGATTTAGGCGTTTCTTTTTTTGGTCGGATGTCAAAATTCGTTGCATTGATAAAGCTGCCTTTTGGTCCTTGTGTTAGGAAGGACACTGATGCTGGCGAAGTTTCTTCTGGAACGGGAACAAGTTCCCATTGCTGATTCGGCGTACCGTGAGTACCGTTGACTGGGTACATAACAATGGGGGTCAAAGGCTCCGGAATACTTCCTAGGATATCTAGTACGAAGTCATTAAGCTTACTTTTGATCAACCCATCCTCAGTAATTGTCCATTGCTGATTGGGCGTACCGTTAGCACCGTTTACTGGGTACATAATCAGGGGGGTAAAAGGGTCTCTTTTGCTTGCTGGAATATCCAGTACTAAGCCGTTGAGCTTACTTTTAATTAATCCATCCTTAGTAATTTGCCATTGCTGATTCGGCTCTCCATAAGTACCCTTAGCTGGGTAAACCACTAGGTTGGTTTTAGGTTCCGGGTTGTTACCTGCAACATCCAGCACGAAGCCATTGAGCTTACTTCTGATCAGAAAGTAGCCACTTTTAGACTGCTCTTGAACAGTACCCTGTGAAATCATTTTTGCTCCTTTGATAATTAAGTCAACATTTGATATACGGACAGCCTCAGAGTCCATGTCCATATTCATGGCTGCGTAGATTTGCCGCGTTAGCTTTTCTACCCGTGGCGCTTGAGAGCCTCTATTGCCACTGGGGGTATTTCCCCATAGGTGTAGGCATTTTGGCGATCGCGAAGCACCAAGAGCAGGACGACATCGCCTGTAGGGATGCTCTTGGCAACTCGCACCATCCCTGAGCGAGTCAGTGGTAGCCAACTTCCTGCCTGGGTGAGGTACCCCAACTCGACTATGTAATCTCGGTTCTCTGCTGGTAGGTTAATCAGCAAATATTGGTTTGGGATTTTACAGTCGAACTGTTGTAGGCTGTGGGGGATGTGGCTCTCTGGGTCTGGGATGTCAGTGACATCATACAGCCGCAACATCAGTTTTTGTCCCCCTTGTTGCTGGAGGGCTTCGATTTCCCTTGGGGCAATTTCCCAATAAGCGTAGGCGTTTTTGCCGTCATAAGGCACCAAGAACAGGCGGCTGTGGGATGGGACTGGTGAGTGATGTTCGCTTGTGTACCAAGATGGGGTGGTTGTCGCTACCACGGCGGTGTCTGTGGCTTGGGTGAGCTGAGTTGTGCCCCCATAGCTGCTGTTTTCTAGGGTGAGGATATTGCCTGTGGGTGCGCTCTTGGCAACTTGCACTGTCCCGGAGCGAGTCAGCGGTAGCCAACTTCCTACTTGGGTGAGGTACCCCAACTCGGTTATATAATCCCGATTCTCGGCTGGTAGGGTAAGGAGCAAATAATCCTGTTGAACTTGACAGCCGAACTGCTGTAGGCTTGGGAGGTTGTAGCGTTCTAGGTCTGGGATGTCGGTGACATCATACAGCCGCAACACGAGCTTTTGTCCCCCTCGGCGCTGGAGTTCCTCGATTTGGTCTGGGGCAATTTTCCAATAAGCGTAGGCGTTTTTGCCGTCATAAGGCACTAAGAATAGGATGCTATGGGCAGGCGTTGGGGTGGCGGCAGATGTTGCTGGTATAGTGGCAGCAACAGTAGTGTCTGCTATGGAGGCGATCGCTACTCGTCGATCTTTTAGTAACCACCAGAGGAACCCT
This sequence comes from Coleofasciculus sp. H7-1, assembly GCF_057473865.1. NCBI lineage: Bacteria > Bacillati > Cyanobacteriota > Cyanophyceae > Coleofasciculales > Coleofasciculaceae > Coleofasciculus > Coleofasciculus sp. H7-1. Next base: position 197,698 of record NZ_JBYCCT010000010.1, on the reverse strand, counting down.
CCTAATATTGGAATCCCCAGTAGCCAAAGCCACCACCAGGATAATCCCCCTTCTAAAGTTGCAGTTTCTGCACCACTACTAGCAGCGTTTAACAGTGCTGTGTTGCTATAAGCACTCGCGCTTGGTGCAGTAGCAGTTTCTGCACTACTATTGGCAGTGTCTATCTGTGCTGTGTTGCTAGCAACAGTCACGCTTGATGCAGTAGTTGTAGCAGCGATCGCTCCTTTTACGATCTGCTGATTGGATGGATCGGTAGCGTAGCCCAAAAATGCTAAAACTGCGGGGTTGGGATTTGGCTTTTTGTAGATGTAAGACAGGGGTTGTGAAAAAGGATACTTGGGATTATCGGGTAAGACTCCATGCATGGGGACGATTCGCACATCCTTCCGCTTCAGCACTTGGTCGGCGATCGCATAAGTAATACTGTTTTTCTCTAGTTGCTTAATGACTTCTGCTGTACTACCCTTGGGGATCTGCTTGGCTTTTGCTCCTGTCTTAAAGGGAGCGGTTTGGAACACCTTGTAGCTTTGAAACGCCCGCCGAGTATCGCTACCGTCCGGGCGGTCGATCAGCTGAATTAACCCAGGGGCACCTCCAACCTGAGACCAATTGGTAATTTCACCTCGAAAAATCCGAGCAAATTGCTCAAAGCTCAAGCTTCCTTTAAAAGGATTATCAGGTCTAACTATCAGCGCAATCTTTTGTCTGTTTAAGGGAACTTGCACCAGTCCTTGAGCTTTTTCTTGCTTAGTCAGAGGACGACCGATGGCAGCTAGATCGATTTTTCCATCCAGCAGGGAAGCGATCGCGCGATCGCTTCCCCCCGCTTCGATTTCCACTTTCGTACCAGGAAACTGTTTCTCAAAACGCTGTTTTAGGGCTTTGTTAGCTTTTTCCATGCTGCTCGATCCATCGATCCGCACTGTTGTGCCACGGGGTACAGATGTGGGCAATTGGAAAGAGAGTGGGGCAGATTGAGCCAGCACAGGATTGAGAATAAGGGCTGCTTCTAGAAACTTTGGTGTGACAGCAGCGAGGGCAAGGAACATTGTAATAGAGACGATGGAAGTTTCTTTTTTATGTAAATTTACCATCATAAATTGCCTCGATTAAATTATTTTTTTTTGCTGGGCGGCTTGCTGAGTGTAAAATAATCATTATTTAAACTTAAAATCCTTTCTCTAAATATCTAATACGAAGCGATCGCTCCTTCTTTTTATCAACATTTAGTAGACCATCTTAATTATTTGTAGCTTGGTTAGAGTGCGAACGTTACCCATCAAAATTAAGTCAATCTTTCGTTACAACAAATCAATATACATAAAATTTTATAATTATCTCTACATACTTTGTTCATTGCTAAGTTAATTTACATTAGTACCTTTGCCTGGATAAATAAATCTATTCAAAGGTTCCGGATTGTTGCCTGCCATATTCAGCACGAGGCTACTCTTAAAATGCATTTTATCGGAAAATAGCTCCGACTCGACCACCTTATAATGGGACTAGGTACAATCGTTTTTCCTCTGAGAATAAGTTTTTTAGATTCTTTTAGATAATACTCTTAACATATTATTATGTTATAGTAAAGTCTTTTTAGTAATAAACCTTCAAGTTTATGGTGGATAAATGCGTCAAATGTATGTAAATTAGGACATAAAAATAATAGGTACAGAAAGTAGGAAAAGTAGGAAAGTACAACTCAACTAGATGGTTAATCTAAAAAGGATAGATATTGTAAAATATGATACTTCATCAAGTCAACGTTTCATGTAGTATGCCAAGGGCAGAAGAATGAGCAAATATATTGCGATCGCTACCTTTGGCTCTTTGGGAGATTTATATCCCTACGTAGCGATCGCCAAAGAGTTGCGAACCAGGGGATATCGTGTTGTTCTTGCTGCCAGCAGCCCACTGTATAGCTATATCATCGAATCAGAAGGAATTGAGTTTCTTGCCGTCAGACCAAGCGGAGCAATCAATCTCGAACAAGATGGAGAGTTTATCGGGTTGCTCTCATACTCCCAGCAGTCTCTGGACTACGGTATCAGCTACCTAATCGCGCCTCATTTGCGGGCAACCTACCACGACTTAATCGCAGCAGTAGGGGAAGCGGATTTAGTGATAACGCATCATCTGGCTTTTGCAGCAACTGTTGCGGCTGAAAAAACTGGGACTCCTAGAGTATCGACTGTTCTCTCCCCTGCCTCGTTGATGTCTGTTTACGATGCTCCCAGCCTTGCTCTAGCGACATCAGCTTACGAACGTGCCATGACATTGGTTGCCAACGATGCTATGTATCGATCTTTCCGGTGGCAGGCACGCTATTGGAGCGCAGCAGTGCGGCATCTGCGAGCTGAACTCGGTTTACCACCGAGTGGAGATCCCTTTTTTGAAGGTCAGCATTCACCGGATTTGGTACTTGGTCTATTCTCCCAGCTTCTGGCAAAACCGCAACCCGATTGGCCTCCCCAAACGAAGATTACCGGGTTTCCTTTATATAACTACCAACAGCAGCAAGGTTTGTCTCCCGAACTGGAGAAGTTTTTGCAAGCGGGACCGCCCCCAATTGTATTCACTTTAGGCTCTCTAGTAGTGTGGACGCAAGGGAACTTTTATTTAGAGGGAGCTATTGCCGCCCACCAGTTAGGCTACCGAGCAATCTTGCTGATGGGAAATGCGGCGGATAATATTCCCCCAAACTATCTGCCTGAAGAAGCGATCGCAGTTGACTACGCCCCCCACTCAGCACTCTTTCCCCGTGCGGCGGCAATTGTCCACCACGGCGGTGTCGGCACAACCGCGCAGGCGCTGCGTTCTGGTCGTCCCATGCTAGTAGTTCCCTGCGCTTACGATCAGCCGGATAATGCCGCCCGTTTGGTGCGGTTGGGGGTAGCGCGAACCATCGACCGTCAGCATTGTACCGCTGACCGGATCGCCGCCGAACTCAAACATCTGCTGTTTGACCCCACTTATGCAGCTCGTGCGGCAGAAGTCGGTCGTTTGGTACAGGCGGAAGATGGTACCAAAGCCGCTGGCGATGCAATCGAAGCGTATTTAGACAACGAAACCTCAAGCCGTAGGAAGTAGGCTGTTGACTTTTGGCGCTTCAGTATGCGTGGAGAAAGGTTTTAACTTTATTGGTTGAAGACTTGTAGTCACACTCTTTCCCCACAGGAGCGATCGCTCCTAACTGGATGTAGCATTGGAAGTAATCAAGTTAATCAAAAGCCAAATTACCCCTACCGTAAGTAACACTATCAGTATCAGAACCAATGACCCAGTCTTCAATTGTGGGTAAGCAGAGGCTTCACGAACTTTTTTCACCGCTAGTGACACTCCTCCTCGGTTATCTGGGAGAATATCGTCGCCAATGAAAAAGTTAACGTTCGCATCTGATGTCAGGGTAAATGATGTATTTTGAGCCAAAGCTAGCGCCTGTTCGGCTGTTGAATATTTACCACTACTGGGAATATTGATGGTAAATTCACTTGACATTATGTTATATTCATTCACCCACCCCGTGATGCAGTTTTCTCCTTTTTCGTCGCATCCAGTAGTAAAATTCCAAAGACTCCATGCATCATATCTTCCCCCTTCTGATGTACCGACGACTCTTACTTCATAGGTTCCTGCTGTTAAGAACTGGACGACTGAATTTTCTTTGTTGTTGGTTGTTGCATCTATGTTAATTACAGTCACGGAATCAGCCCCTAATGATAAGCTTTGAGAGGTAACTTGATTGAGCATAAGTTTTTTTTCCGGTTGTCTTTGTCTTCTTTTAGACCCAGTTTTCTAACTTAGCCAAGGTCAACTTTTGCGGTTGGCAATTAAATTCTATTGGAATGATTAAATCTTGCTGGCTTAATTTAAACTTGTCAATAGGGAAAAGGGATAAAACTCGATAAAATTAATTTTATACTGTAAACTTTTGTTAAATAATAATTATTGTTATGTTGGTAAAATTACAGCTACATCTATAAAGATTGCAAGTATTTTGAGGCTGCCTCTATGACAACCAATTTAGATAACTATTTCACCCCAACTAACGAACAAATTGCCCAAACTAAACAAGCAATTGAGGCATACTTCCTCAAATGGTATTTTCACCCAGACAAACGAGAAGGCGCTGGACCCTACTACCAGATTCACGAACCAGGAGAGCCGATTCGCGGTACGGTGATGATCTTCCACGGCTTTGCTGCCAAACCAACCCAAATGTGGGTATTGGCAGACTACCTGTATCGTAACGGCTTCAACATCTACCAGGTTCCCCTAACCGGGCATTGTTTCGTGCCAGCCGATAATTACTGGGCGCAAATTGACCTCAAGCCGGAATTTCGCGACCCGATCCGCGAACAAATGGCGCGAGATCCAGTTATCCATAGTTTCCTCTCTAATATTGTTGCTAAGGATAGCCCCTCGCAGTTGCAGCGACCAACCGTTCGCCAAATGGGGTCTTTAATTGCTCGCATCGGTCTACGTTTTCCCCGTCTGGTGGATATGACATTAGCAATTGAACGGCGCAATGACCGAGAGTTTCAGCGCTATTTCACCTCCTCCCACATGGAGTACCTCAATGACGCTAAACAGCGTTTGGCAGAGCTGGAGGCGATGCCGGGACCAATTTATACAGTAGGGTTGTCAGTAGGAGGTGCGGTTGCTTTGGCTCTAGCCGCAGCTCAACCCAACCGAGTCAAGAAGGTTGTTTCCTACGCTCCCTTGCTGGAAGTTGGCGATGAAATGCGAGAGCGGTATATAAATTTGGCAGGACCGCTAGATGTCAGAGAATTCTCCTGGGAGCAAGGTGTGAGCTTCCCTGTAGGCTGCTTGACAGCAGCTAACTACTTTGGTGGTTTTGTCCGCAGTCAGCAGAACTTGCAAAACTTAAAGAACATTCCCACCTTTTTTGTGCTGACAGAAAACGATGACGCTACGGATAACAAGGTTATCCAGCAATTCTTTAACTCTATGGGTGGTGATGCCAAGGGTCATCGCTGCTATCTCTATCCTGAGAGCGACTTAGTGCCTCACCCGATGGTAAACCCTTTTGACGTCAGCCAGGGAATGGTTAATCGCTTTTGGAAGAGTCTTTACCAGGAAACTTTTCGCTTTCTCGCTAGTGGCGCGATCGATTGCGGTAATATGAGCAACATAGAGGAAGCGGCTGACGTACCTTCAGTTCCAAATTATTTCTGATTCGACGAGGTGCGAGAATTCCTGAATCGCGCTCTACATCAATGGCAACTTTCTAGCTGGTGACGTTCTGCTCAGGGAAGCGATCGCGCTTGCGGCTGTAGCAATTTACCAAATTACTGCTACACATCACTTCCTCTCAATCGATTTTAGATTTTACATTGGCTCCACCCACAACAGGATGGAGCTTGAGGACTTTAAATTTGGGATTTTATATTTGTGTCGCTTTAAAAATTCTTTAAAGTGCTAGGATTATAATCCTACTACTTCTTGACAAAAATTTAATAAATTTTTCCACACAAAATTCTATTAACCTACTTTTCCTACTGGTTTAAAAATTATACTTTAGCCGTCTTGTTGTTAATATGGCTTGAAGGAATAATTTTTGGTTTAGCTCAAGGCATCATAGCGTTACGGAGGGAACAGGATGCAATAAGCAGATATCTGAAAATCAGTATGTGTTTATAGTTATTCTTTTTCTGTCACATTGTAAAAATAAGTAAATTTTATATTTGCTATGTACGGGTATCAAAAAATGTAAAGTTAAGTAAAAATTAAAATTAAGTAAATTTTCCTAAATTTATCAAAAAATTTATAGTATTTATATGCATCAACTTCAGCAGAGCAAATCTATCCCAAGTGAGATATCCTTAATCCATTGAGCAACTAAAGCTTTACAAGTAATACCTACCCCCAGCCAGAAGGCTACAATGGGGGAAGTTCGCAAACAATATTCCCAGCTTGGAACCTATTGGAAAAGAACTTTTGTAAAGCCAAATCGGATTAAACAGATAATCAACCTTTATCAGGATCATAAATATGACAAAGACCACCACACTTATCAAAGAAGTATTTAAGCTGGCGATGATCAAGCTACTCAACACGTCAGTAGGAAAACAAAAAGCTCAGAAAAAGACAGAAAAACAACAATCCTCGTTGCATAAAGCTGTAGGTCAGTTGGTATTCGCCGACAATAATAAGCCTTTGCATAACATAGAAGTAGAGCTGTGGGATCGAGATATCGGCAAGCCGGATGACTACTTGGGAAAAGGAATTACCGACAAAGATGGTAAGTTTGAGATTTACTACGATCCAGAAAATGCTGGTTCCACTGCTGGTTTCAAAGATGTTCCCGATTTGGAATTAAGACTTATAGAAATACGCTCTGGTTTCAACGCTAATAACGAGCTGGTTCTTTCCAGAAAGGTAGCTTACATAATTAAAGGGCAAGACAACGTTACGCAGCAAGTGTACGACTTTGGCACCTGTACAGTTCCCTACTGGGTTTATAAGCCATCTTCGCCATTTCCACGGGTGTTATTCACGGAGCTAGAAGGTAGTCCTGATGAGGATGCTATCGGTCGCAAACTCAAAGGATACGAAGCAGCAAATGTTTTTACACCTATAAAAGTAAAGCAACTTTTAGAAAACACTCTGAACCCAAATAAGCCATCCCTAGCAGAACTTCAAACTGTTTATCCACCTAACTTAACACTACAGCTAGAACAAAAAAATCCCGGCTACACCAGAAGCGATGAATACTTCGGATTGCGGGTTTTGAATGGCATGAATCCCTGCCTGCTCAAGCGCAATAAAAATAATCCCAATCAATATAAAATGACTTTCAATTGGGATGCATACGAAAAAGATAAAGTTCACGACCTCAACAACGTAGAAGCAATTTTTGAGGTGAAAGATGGCAAAATGCTCCCTACTGCCATCACTGTCCAAAGCCGATATCCCGATTCTTTCGCTCCTTTTTCTCCACTAAAAGAGTCAGTAACTTATACTCCAAACGACGGGGAAAAGTGGCTCCAGGCTAAGCGAATTTTCCGAACAAATTACTTATTCGCTGCGGAGTTAATAGAGCATTATATAAAAGGTCATTTGCAGATGGAGCAATATACTATTGCTGCCTTCCGCAATTTGAGAAAAAATCCTGTACGCTTGATGCTGATTCCCCATGTCAAGAGCGTGATCAACATCAATCAGCGAGCTGACACGGTTCTGGTATCAGAGATAGGCTACGTCACCAGCGCCGGACCTTTAACCAACAATTCCATTAATCAGATATGCCATGAAGTGATGTCGAAGCTGGACTGGAAGGGTTGGAAACCTCGTCAGCCATTAACAGATTCACACACCTATGCTAAGGTTGCCAATCTCTATTGGAACATTTTAACCGAGTATACTGATGTTTTCTTTGAGAAACATTACGATGAAATCGTCAAAGAATGGGTAGAGATTCGCTGTTTATCTGATGACATAGTAGAACACAGCGTTGCTTATGAACCTGCTAAAGAAAACAACCCAAAAGCAGGTACCGATGACTACGAATGGTACGATGTCAACGAACTGGACAAACCAGCTCTTCCCAGGTACAAAGTTAATGGAGTCTTAAAAGCTGTCAGACCCATTACTCAATCCGACCAGCCGAACGTCGTTGATATTGAAAACTTGAAGCAGTTCTGCCGTTATGTGATTTTCCACCTCACTCTATGGCACTCATGGGTCAACGATGGTCAAGCTGACGATGGAGGAGAAATTGCTTATAGCTCGCTGGGAATGCGTAATGGCAGCTTTGGTAGTGAGGACGATCCAGCGATCGCTCCCCCTATATCTGAAGCGATTGAACTGCTTTACCTAGCTAACGTATTAACCGCAACTAAGTATGGATATATCCTCAAGAATGAAGACGGAGATATTCCAGAAGAATTGAGAACAATTTTGTTGGGTCACAGGAAAGACTTTGCAGAACTTGGTTATGATGCCAATAACATCAGGTCGCTGATCAACATTTAAGGATTGTGGCTCAATACTTTTCGGTTAATATCTGTCGTTGCAGGAAAGGGGAGAATTTAACTCCCCTTTCCCTATTCCCTATAAGTAATTCTGTCGGTGGGTTAGGCGGCTCGCTCCGAGAAGTATTGGCTCAAGGCTAAATAGTAGCGATCGCCACTGTTCCGGTAGGAGGCGATCAAATTGTGCATCCCGATTGCTCTGAGAAAATTGATGCTCCTGGCGTTTCCAAACCCAGTCATCAGCACCGTTGGAAATAAACATATCGCTACGCAATGCTGGTTTTCCCGCATCCCTGGGGACTTATTTGTAATAATCATTCATGTTAAGTCACCAGCACCTTTTCCAGAAGCTCTGGACTAGTGATGAGAATATTTGGTTGAGAAAATATCCAAAATAAAGTTACATCACCATAAGTTTCGCTGTATTTAAGAAGACATTCATACAGTGGTTCATTCAGGAAATCAGGAACATTGCAGAATGGAAATACCGGGTTTGGATCTGGTATATATTTATACTGATTGACTTTCTTGGCATGGAAAATTTTAAAAACCATAGATTTATGAGAATTGAAAAATAAACTCAGTCTATTTTGACGGCAGTAGATAATCCAATATTTTGCAGTAAGAAAATGATTTTGTGGCTTAATTCTTGAAAGACTATTTACTTTTATCTTCGGTTATGTCTGGCGACAATGCAACCAAAGCGCTCTTTATCCTAGAGGTAGGCAGATTGGAGTTTCTGCACCAGCTACCACTGTTGGTTTTCTAATTAGAAGATATAGGCAGCACCCATCTAACATAAAGGGTGGGCAATGCCCACCCCCAAAAAAGGTTTAGCTACAGCTTGTCTATCTTATCTGTAGGATCTCAGATTTGGATTTTCGTTCACTGCTATTGGCCTTGCAACTGGTGATTGGGCTTCCACTAATTGACCAAACAATTGGGCGCTGTTTAGCTGATTTTCAAAGGTGATGAACTGATTAACAATCTGACCGTTTTGGAGAAATCCTAAAATATATAGAACGTACTGCTTCCCATTAATCATTACACTCTCTTGGGATTGTACGTTGGCAATTGCGATGACATCTGGACACGGCGGAGCATATCCGGGGGTCACAGGACAAACGCCATTAACACCCTCATTCTGTGTTTCATTGTGGCTGAACAGGAAGTTAAACTCTACATTCGTCCCATTAATATTCAGGGTTAACTTCAAATTAGCCGAACGGATGCTGTATCCGGAAATTGGGTAATTGTAATGCGTAAATGCCCCTAAGGCAAAGTAAGAGCCATTAAAGGGTAAATACGTAGTACCTGAACTATCGAAGCGGTAACCACTTTGGAAACCTTGTGTATTGTAGGGGATACCCCAACTAATTTGGTTTGTGCCAACACCATTTAGGTAACTAAAACCAGATGCTTCTTCAACAACACTTGACCAAATACCAGAAGTGGTTAGGGTTATTACTAATGATGCCATTTGTTGAATGACACCAGCTTGTCCCGGCACCACAGTGGGGCCTTGTCCGGGGATGTAGCCACCGGGTTGTCCTTGGATTACAGTGGGGCCTTGTCCGGGGATGTAGCCACCGGGTTGTCCTTGGATTACGGTAGGGCCTTGTCCGGGGATGTAGCCACCAGCTTGTCCCGGCACCACAGTGGGACCTTGACCTTGTCCGGGGATGTAGCCGCCTGGTTGTCCTTGGATTACGGTAGGACCTTGTCCGGGGATGTAGCCACCGGGTTGTCCTTGGATTACGGTGGGACCTTGTCCGGGGATGTAGCCGCCTGGTTGTCCGGGGATGTAGCCGCCTGGTTGTCCGGGGATGTAGCCACCGGGTTGTCCGGGGATGTAGCCGCCTGGTTGTCCTTGGATTACGGTGGGACCTTGTCCGGGGATGTAGCCGCCTGGTTGTCCGGGGATTACGGTAGGGCCTTGTCCGGGGATGTAGCCGCCTGGTTGTCCGGGGATTACGGTGGGGCCTTGTCCGGGGATGTAGCCGCCTGGTTGTCCAGGGATGAAGCCACCTGGTTGTCCAGGGATGAAACCACCGGGTTGTCCGGGGATGTAGCCGCCTGGTTGTCCGGGGATTACAGTGGGGCCTTGTCCGGGGATGTAGCCGCCTGGTTGTCCAGGGATGAAGCCACCTGGTTGTCCAGGGATGAAACCACCGGGTTGTCCGGGGATGTAGCCGCCTGGTTGTCCTTGGATTACAGTGGGGCCTTGTCCGGGGATGTAGCCGCCTGGTTGTCCTTGGATCACGATTGAGCCTTGTCCGGGGATGAAACCACCTGGTTGTCCGGGGATGAAACCACCTGGTTGTCCAGGGATGAAACCACCGGGTTGTCCAGGGATGTAGCCACCTGGTTGTCCAGGGATGAAACCACCTGGTTGTCCTTGGATCACGATTGAGCCTTGTCCGGGGATGTAGCCACCGGGTTGTCCGGGGATGTAGCCACCGGG
>NZ_JBYCCT010000010.1:0-187139 GCF_057473865.1 Coleofasciculus sp. H7-1 | reverse complement strand
GCCACCGGGTTGTCCAGGGATGTAGCCACCTGGTTGTCCAGGGATGAAACCACCTGGTTGTCCTTGGATCACGATTGAGCCTTGTCCGGGGATGTAGCCACCGGGTTGTCCGGGGATGTAGCCACCGGATTGTCCAGGAAAGAAGCCGCCTGGTTGTCCGCCGATAGCGAAGCCTGGTTGTCCAGGAAAGAAGCCGCCTGGTTGTCCGCCGATAGCGAAGCCTGGTTGTCCGATTACATAGACGAAAGATTGTCCTGGCTGCATGAAGCCTGGTTGTCCGATTACATAGACGAAAGATTGTCCCGGCTGCATGAAGCCTGGTTGTTGGAATCCCCCTGGTTGCGGTATTATTACGTATTGCGGTACTAATGATTCCACCGTTACTTGCGGACGGGGTTCCACGGTTACTTGCGGACGGGGTTGCACCGCTACTGGCGCTGGGGGTTGCACCGTTACTTGCGGACGGGGTTCCACTGTTACTGGCGGACGGGGTTCTACTGGTGGTTTCGCTTCCACTAACTTCCCATACAGTTGGGCGCTGTTATCCCGATCTTCTTGGGTGATAAATTGATTAACCACCTTACTGTCTTGGAGAAACCCAGTAATAGACAGAGCGTACTCCTTACCGTCAACTGTTACAGTTTCGTGTGATTGTAGAGTGGGAACTGAGACTATATCTGGACAAGGGGGATTATATCCAGGTGTCGCCGGACAGGTACCATTAACACCATCATTGGGTGTCTCATTGTGGTTGAATATGAAGTTAAACTCTTTTTTTAAGCCCCCTTCAATCTCCAAAGTTAACTTTAAATTAGCTGAAAGAATGCTAGAGCCTTGAATTCGGTAATTGACGTGGGTAAATGTTCCTAATAAAAAGTCTGTACCATCTAGGGGTAAAGGCTTAGAATCTACCCCATCGAAGCGATAGGCACTTTGCTTACCTTCGGGATTCTTAGGGAGATAAGGAGTTCCCCAAATAATTTGGTTTGTGCCAACACCATTTAGATTACCAGCAGATGCATTCGCTTCTCCAGTTACATTTGCCCAAATACCAGAAGTTTTCACATTAGCCACAAGCTGTACTCCTTGATCTTGATTAGAATTGCTTTTGCGTATTGTAAAAAAAATTATACAGCAAACACCTAACAGATATACCACATTCATGTTTTTGGCTCCTCTTAATGATTAGTTAATGAGTTTAAAATTAGGAAAAACTTTTCTTAACAAAAATCGAAAAACGAAAACCTAAGCAAAGCAATTATTTATATATTTTTGTCCCGACTTGCTGGCGTTTATAAAGTGTTTAAAAATTTCAACTGGCGGTTGTGTTCAAAGAGACTGATTGAGCGAAAATACTGAGTAGTCAAACTAGACTGAAGTAACTTAGCAAAAAACATCTCACTCATCTTTGTTGTGTCTGTAGTCAACAAAACCTGCAAAACAATATTGGTAATTTTTTTCCAAATCTTAGATATTGCACAAATAGATGTGATAGTTGAAGGTATTTTTTAATTTATTGTAGCGCTCGTGCATAAAAGATAGCAAAGAATTCGACTTCGTTTTTGATTCCATCTCTGGCTGTGTTTCTTGTGTTGTTAAAGAGCTAGACACAATTAAACATAAAACCTCTTTCCTAACTTCTTCCTTACAAAGTGATGGTAATTCTCCCCTCTATCTTGTAGGGAAGGGGACTGGGCGTTAGGTATTTGTTACATTGATTTCGGCTCATATACTTAGAAGGTGAAACGAGAGACAAAAACTGTAGATTTAACATTGATAGTAGTTAGGCACACATCTTGCAGCCATCTAAGGTTTCTGGCGGACTATTAGGTTGATGCAAAATATCAAATGGGCAATTATAAGCTCTTTATTTATGCCTGGGCTGAAAACTTAACTACACCAGCTTAAATCTCCATTTTTGGTTGTCATTTCCTCGATTTTCAAACTGGATGACATTGGCTGCATTCTCAGTGCTATTATCTGCCACATTTAAGACTTTGCCGCTGTGTTTGGAAACGAGGTAGTAATAGCCATCTCCCGCCTCCTGTAACTGCCATTTTTGGTTGTCATTTCCTCGATTTTCAAACTGGATGACATTGGCTGCATTCTCAGTGCTAGCACCTGCCACATCTAAAATTTTACCGCTGTGTTTGGAAACGAGGTAGTAATAGCCATCTCCCGCCTCCTGTAACTGCCATTTTTGGTTGTCATTTCCTCGATTTTCAAATTGGATGACATTGGCTGCATTCCTAGTGCTAGCACCTGCCACATCTAAAACTTTACCGCTGTGTTTGGCAACGAGGTAGTAGTCTATTCTAGGTCGTGGGACATCCTGTGCAGGTGCTGTCGGAGTCGCCGTGGGAGTAGGAGTCGGAGTCGGCGTGGGTGTTGGAACCGTTACTTCTAGAACTTCCCAAGAACGCACAGACACTCCAGTCCCAATCAGGAAAGCATAATCGCCTGCATAAAACTGAGAGCCATTGTCCAGGTTTTCAATGGCTGACCCCACGCTTTTGCCTTTCGCCCCCACCATTGCCCAGATTCCTTTGTGGTAGAGATAGTAGACTTTGAGAGAGCCTAAAGTGGCACAGGCCTTCTTAACTGAATCTGGAATCGGGTTGTTGCTTTCTCCTTTCATAACAACAGCAACTATCCGCCCAGTAGGCAAACTACTAATTAGTTGCACAAAAGCATCCGCCGCCGTTGCATTCTCCGCTACATCAAAGGCGTGACTTGTTAATAAAGTGCCTTTGGCTTCATCAAACACTGCCACGTTCAGTCCTGGTTGATACCCTCCCTCAAGGGAAATATTGGTGCCGTTGAGAGTAATTTCTACTTCACCTTGATGCAGCGAACTAACTGAGGTAGCCCCTACCCCAAGGCGAGGAGTGTTGATTGGTTCTACTTCAAAGGCACGAGTTACGCTTACAGCTGAGTTGCCAGACACTTCTTCGGCGGCACTTCCCGGTTGAGTTCCTTTTTGCCCAATCAGTGCCCAGGAGTTTTGAAATTGCAGGTTAGGGTATTTAATGCTGCCGATTGATTCTAAGGCTTTATTAACACGTTCTGCGATCGCCGGGTCTGAGAATAAAGAAGCACTGGCGTCATCAAGTACAGCGATCGCCACGATTTGACCAATCACCAGCGTGTCGATGAAGTAAGCAAAGCTATCGGCATTCCCAGCGATAAAGGTATCGAATGTGGCACCAGAAATGACTTGACCTGTGGCTTGGTCGAAGACTGCCACGTTGAGTCCGCGAGTATAATTACCAAACCCGATTTCCGTGTCGTTGACGGTAATGCTGGCAGAGTTTCCGCATCTGGCACCCGCTGAAGAGACTTTGATCGTGATGGTTGTTTTACTCATAGTTATCGTTGTTATTGGTTTAAAGATGGAAACTGTCAGATGAAGGGGATGGATAGACGATTGTCTACCCGGCTAGGTTCTCTTCTTTTGGGTAAACTTGAATGTTAAGTACATCTTCGGGCACTCTGCGAATTAGCTCACCGTAGGACGGTCTCTGATGTTCCAGAGAAAGGCAAGGCGGTAAAGAAGGGGAACGAAGCCACAATTCATCGAACTCTGCCCACAAATGCCGCAACTGCGGGTTAATGGCACTGTCGGCTAAGATTCCCATCACAATTTGGTGTATACCAAGCAGGTCTTGTAAATTACCCCGCAGATAAAGCTTGTCAGTAACCAATGCTGCATCTAAGGTCAACCTGCCAGCAATTACATCTCGGAGAGTTTCGGCTTCGCTGCGAAAATTGACTGACTCCAGTGCCACTGGATATTCGCTTTTGACTTGGAGTTGTTCGCCGCCATGCGCCCGCACTCGCAACTGAATTCCATCCAGGTCAATTACGGCAGTTTTTTCCGAAACCGTTTGCACAAAATCTCTCCAAGTAGAGCCTCCTTGGCTTCGCAGGATTTCCACCAAGCGGTGCAGCCATTGTGCCAACTGTGCGTGGTGTTCTGAGGATTGATTTTCCATCAACGAATTCATATAGTCAGAGCGATCGCCCACAATCAAGTGATGTAAGTCTGTTTGCTTCCACTCAGAACTTAGCACTTTCAAATGAGAGCGATCGCCTTGGAACAATCATTACTGGCTTAAGTCTGAGGCATTCTCAAACAAAGCTATACCCCGCAGTCGCCAGCAGATTTCTCGGAGATTAATCAACCTTGCGCTTCTTTAAGCAGCAATTCCAAGAAATCATCAAGTTTTTCACTGTTTTGCTCAACTGTCTCAACGCCAAGTTCTTTCAAATCTTGCACGTTCTGTGGTGTAGAATTATCCATTTGCACCATTGTTTTGGGTTTGGGCAGAAGAGGGTCGATTCTGAGATAACTCTTCGGTTGATTAATGCAGTCGTAAATTTGTTGGAGTTGATAATCAACCGTTTGGGAAACTCCTAACATCATGATATCGATGACTGGTCTCACCCATTCAGCTGCTCCCCAATTTTTAGCTTGTTTGTACTCGTAATTGAGAGCAGTTCGCCCAGTCCCCAAAGACAGAATTAGTAAGTCCTTCGCGGAAATCTCGCTTACGTCCTTTGCTTGCTCTCCTTTTGAACTTAAATGTTTTTTCTGAACGAATCCTTTAGGAGTCTTCAAGAATTTCGCGTGAACTTCCGCATAGGCACAGAGGGTGGGATTGTTAGCAAAAACGCCTCCATCCACTAGAGGATAACTTACTCCAGAAAGCGATTGGGTATTAGTCACCTCAAAGAAAGTTGGGGCAGCCGATGTCGCTCGTGCCACGTCTTTTACATAGAAATCATTGCTGTCGCCCAACTCACGAGCATCGTGCTGGGTAAAAAACTGCGGTTTTCCTCTTTTAATGTCGTAAGAAGTAATGAGACAAGGCTTCAAAAGTTGACTTAACTTTGTATCTTGACAATAGTCTAAAATCAGCTTTTCTAGGTTAGCAGCGGAATATTTTTCATCCAAAATACCGTCTCCGGAACGCAGTCTTTGATATCGATCTGTAGCAAAAACTCTGTTGCCGTTCTCCAGATAAATATCGAGTGCGGATTTTGCAGTAATTCGAGGTCGAGGCTGAGTCGGATCGCTAGTCTGACCGGGAAGTAGATAAAGACAGCTTAAAATCCCCCCAGTACTGGTGCCAGCAATAAAGTCGAAATAGTCGGAAATTTTGGCATCAGCATTGCCCGTTCGTTGAATAATTTTTTGCTCTAGTGTTAATAAAATGGTGCCAGGAATAATTCCTCTGATTCCACCACCGTCAATCGAAAGAATTCGGAATTTAGCCATGCTCAATTTCTCCTTTGTTGTGAATCAATTCGCTTGCCGCCCAGTGCAACGACATAGGCAGTACCCACTTTTTCTATTCCCTGAACTTATTCCTTGTCAATCATATGAATCATTTCATAACCCTTGACACGAATAGCACCATCTGTACAGCCGAATGACCTCAGATGGAAAATGATGCTATTCAAATTATGTACTTGAAGTTTATCATCAAGGATTGAAGAGCGGGATTTGTTAACACTTTTTTTCATTTACAACATCGTGACAACTTATGCTAAAAATAGCATCAAGTCACCACAGTTTATAAGTTTACAGCAAAACAAATATAGCTGTTAATTGTACACCCTCTGAAATGAGTAAATTAACAATTAATTATTACCACAATAAAATGCTGAAAAATGAAACATAACAAATTATTACTTATTATTCCTTCTTATCCTACTTTTCCTACTTATAAAAGTAAGAATATTAAAATAATCTAAATATTTTAACTAATAACCTGTCTATTGCTTTAGTATGCGGCTCAAGCAGTAACAGCCTATTTACTTAACAAAATCAGAAGTAATGGACTTTGAGTGAAAATAAGGTGAAGTCTCCATTAGTGACAAATTAAGACAGCGTGCAAATTTATTAACAAATATGTAAAATAGCCAGTTTTTTATACACCTTAGCCCAGTAGCGATCGCTCATATCGCTCTAAGATCGTACCGAAATGACGCGGCGATTAATGTCTCAGCTGCCATGCTATCAACTGGCTTAGAAAACAAATATCCTTGCCCGGATTCGCATCCCATCGCCTGGAGTTGTTCCATCTGCTGAGTCGTTTCGATACCCTCGGCGGTGACATCCATCCCCAAATTATTAGCTAGCGTCACAATTGCCCGGACAATCGGTAAACTTTCGCCACCGATGCCCATCCGACTAATAAAAGAACGGTCAATCTTCAAGGTATTAATAGGAAAATGATACAACCGGCTTAAAGAAGAATAGCCGGTGCCGAAGTCATCAATCGATAGCTCAACGCCAAGCACTCTTAGATATTCCAGCATAGCGATCGCATCTTCATTGTCTGCGATCGCGCTTTCGGTAATCTCTAGCTTTAAACTGTAGGGATCGCACTCCGTCTTCCGCAAAATCTGGTCAATCTTCTCAATTAAATCGGGTTGCAAAAACTGCCTGCCAGACAAATTTACGCTCATTGTCAGTCCCCGGTAATTCGGAAATGCTGAATGCCAGCGTTGCAACTGACTGCAAGCCTCACTCAGTACCCACTCGCCTATCGGCAAAATCAGTCCCGTTTCTTCCGCCACGGGGATAAACTCAGCCGGGGAAACTAAGCCGCGTGTGGGATGCTGCCAGCGCACCAGCGCCTCAAAGCCAGTAATCTGACCTGTTGCCAGCGATACAATCGGCTGATAGTGCAGCCGTAACTCCTGGCGTTCCAGAACGTGTCGCAGATCCGTTTCCATCTGCAATCGGGCAACCGCTTGGTGGTGCATAGTCTTGTTAAACACCGCATACCGCGCCCTACCCAGTGCTTTTGCCCGATACATGGCAATGTCAGCATCGCGCAGGATGTCTTCTGCCTGGTCATAGCCCAGCATACTCAAAGCAATGCCAATGCTGATGGTGCTGAACACTTCTTGCCCCTCAATCTGCAATGGTTTTCGCAGTTGCTGTTGCAATCGATTGGCAATGAGAGTGACTTGACTCAGGTCTGATAAATCTGCTAGCACGATAGCAAACTCGTCTCCGCCCAACCGCGCCACCGTATCTTCTGGGCGCATAGATGCCTGTAAAATTTTAGCGATCGCTACCAGCAATTGATCTCCCGCTAAGTGTCCCAGGCTATCGTTAATCACTTTAAATCGATCGACATCCAAAAACAGCACAGCAAATAAATAATCCTGGCACTGATTAGCCCGTTCCAGGGTTTGTCGCAACCGATCCATAAAAAAAGCTCGGTTGGGCAAACTTGTTAGAGCATCGTGATAGGCTGCATGGAATAATTGCGACTCTACTTGCTTGCGCTTGGTAATATCGCGTTGAATTGCTAGGTAATGGGTAATCTCATCTTGTGTATTTTTGATGGGTTCGATGTGCCACTCGTTGTAAAACTCCGTGCCATCTTTGCGATAGTTGATCGCTTCGCCATAAAATACTTTCCCGTCGGTCAGAGTTTGCCGCAGTCGGTCGAGGAGAGTCCGATCGGTTTTTGGCCCTTGCAAGATTCTCGGTGATTCACCGATGATTTCCTCTGGGGTGTAGCCGGTCATTCTCGTAAACGCGCGATTGACAAAGACGATTTCTGGGCCGGGAAAAGTTAAGTCAGTGGAAGTGATAGCGATCGCATCTTCCGCAAATTCAACCGCCGCCGCCAGTTGCCGTAACCTTTCCTCTATTTGCTGGCGTTCCGTAATGTCAATCGCCACACCCACTAGACCAACCACTTGACCTGTTTGATTTTGCAGGGGGGTGGTGCGGTTTTCGTACACCAGATTACCCATCTGGGCAATCCAGGTCGCCTCTTTTCCAGCCAAAACGTCGCGAATATTGGCTAAGATGTCAGGCTGGTCTTTGTAAAGGTCAAAGATCGACTTTCCGACGACCTCACCTGCTTTCAATCCGACAGCCTCCAGCCCCTTGCCCTCAGAAAGCGTAAAAATGCCATTGCTATCCAGGGCATACAAGATAATCGGTGCATTTCCAACGCTGGCGCGTAGCAGCTGTTCATCACCTAATCCCAATGAACTGAGGCAATGCTGTGGCGATACATCCATGCTAGAACAGCCACCGTTCCTACCATTATCGATTTTTTCGCATTGCATCGTCCTGATCCTCTGGGACTGGGAGATAGGTTGCAGCTGCATAAGTTCCATACTTTTTCAGCTAGGGTTTTCCTACTAATTCTTAATTATTTCTTAAGATTCCGCACTTGGGAGCATCTGCCACCTAATCAGTGTATCCCTAACAACTGATTACGCAACCTGAGAGGGAGCCATCGGTAGTGGGGTTGCAGATTCGGCAGACTGCTGTAGCGGAATTTCTAGAACAAACTCTGTCCCTTGTCCGGGCGTTGACAGACACTTCAGTTGACCTCCGTGACGCTCCACCACCACTTGGTAGCTAATAGACAACCCCAGTCCAGTGCCTTTTCCTACAGGTTTGGTGGTAAAAAAGGGGTCAAAGATTCGTTTTTGTACGGCTTCGGGAATGCCGCAACCATTGTCTGCAATCCGGATAACTACTTGATTTTTGTTGTTAAGTGTTGTGCAAATCCGAATCGTCGGTAGTGGGGAATTGGCGATGGGGAATTGGCGATCGCCACTTTCTTCTCCATGATTCATCACCCATGACTCACGATCGATTTCCCCTTCCAGGGCATCAATGGCATTGCCCAGCAGATTCATAAAAACCTGATTCATCTGCCCAGGGTAGCACTCCACTTGGGGTAAGTTGCCGTATTCTTTGACAATCAGAATGCCTGGTTTTCCTCCCTGCGGCTTCAATCGATGCTGCAAGATCAACAGGGTACTGTCGATGCCTTCATGCAAATCCACCGGCTTTTTCAGGCTCTCATCATGACGGGAGAAATTCCGCAAGCTAAGGACGATTTGGCGGATGCGCTCCGCCCCCATTTGCATAGAATCCAGTAGTCTTGGGAAATCTTCAACCAGGAATTCCCAGTCGATTGCCTCGGCTTCTGTTTGAATTTCCGCCGCTGGCTGAGGATAGTGCTGCTGATAGAGGTTTAACAAATGCAGCAAGTCTTGGGCATACTGCAAAGCCGGGGTCAAATTACCATAAATGAAGGAGACAGGGTTATTAATTTCATGGGCGACACCCGCCACTAGCTGCCCCAAACTGGACATTTTTTCGCTTTGGATCAACTGGGTTTGGGTTTTCCGCAGCCGATGCAGAGCTTGTTTAAGTTTGGTCGTTTTCTTCCTTAATTGGGCTTCTGATTTCTGTAATGCTTCCTCAGCTTGCTTGCGTTCGACCAGTTCAGCTTCCAGTTGCTCAAATAGCGTCGATTGCTGAATGGCGATCGCTAGCTGCACGCCAAGCTGTTTGAGCAATTCCACTTCCGATGCCTGCCATTGTCGCGTCCCGGCGCAGTTTTGGGCAACGAGCAGTCCCCATAATTGAGGAGTGGATGAGGGATGAGGACTGGATGAGGAGTGAGGACTGAGGGATGAGGACTGAGGAGTGAGGAGTGAGGAGTGAGGACTGGATGAGGACTGAGGACTGGATGAGGACTGAGGACTGAGGGATGAGGACTGAGGACTCAGGACTGAGGACTCAGGACTGGATGAGGAGTGAGGAGTGAGTGATGAGGAGTGAGGAGTGAGGGATGAGGAGTGAGGACTGAGGAAGAGTCCTTTCACCTCAGCCCGGTTTTGCACAATCGGGACGACCAGATTGGCTTTCACCTGAAACTGCGCTAGCCAATCAATCTGACACTGACTGAGATTCGCCGTGTCGATATCCTCAATCGCTTGAATCTCACCTTGTTGGTAAAGAGGAAGCTGATTTTCCCCAAAACATCTGCTGTGGATCTGGGTTCCCAAACTCTCAGCCCAACCCGTGCCGACCGATTCTACAGCCCCGATCCCACGCCCATCTGGATGCAAGCGGTAGATCGTTACCCGGTCGGTGTTGAGAAATTGCCGCACTTGTGCTACAGCCGTTTTCAGGACTTCTTCCAGGTTCAGAGACTGGCGGATGCGCTGATTCATGGTTCTGAGCAGCCGTTCTCCGGTCGCTTGCTGCCACAAGGCTGTTTCTACCTGTTTGCGACCTGTAATGTCCATCACCGTCCCAGCCACCCGTGCCGGTGTATTGGTTTGGTCGCAAAACAGGGTCCCTGTAACGGCAACCCACCGAACTGCACCATCCGGGCAAAGGAGACGATGTTCGATGCTAAAGAGACGACCTGCCAAGTTTTCTGTCTGTGATGCTTCTACAATCTGCGCGATCGCTTGTGTCACGCGATCGCTCTCCTCCGGATGAATACAATTCAAATAAGCTTCATAAGTGCTACCAGAACCGGCTGGGAAACCCAATAAAGATTCTGCATTTGCCGACCAGGTTAATTGACCCGTCTGCATCTCCCACTCCCAAACGCCCATACTGGCAGCATTCAGGGCAAGTCCCAGCCTGGTTTCGCTTTTTTGCAACGCCGCTTGTGACTGTTGAAGAGCTTCCCGGCGTGTAATATCTGTATGAAAAACGAGAAACTGAGTCAGTTCACCAGTGGCGTCCCAGACAGGAGAAATAGTCAGCTCATTCCAAAAAGGCGTGCCATCTTGGCGATAATTCTTTAAGATCACCTGGCACTCTTGCGCTACCTGAAAGGCTTGGCGAATTTGTTCAATCGCAGCGGGGTCAGTATCGACTCCTTGCAAAAAACAACAGTCGCGTCCGATGACTTCTTCTGAAGCATAGCCGGTTATCTTCTCAAAAGCCGGATTGCAATAGACGATAGAAGGCTTGGGGCAGCTAGCATCCATAATGACAAGACCACCGGGCATTGCTGCTAGGACGCGATCGCACAAGCCTAGTCCTTCCGGATGCTTACTAACGTGGTGGAACTTGCCTAACGTGCCTTGCTGGCTTGCCATTGCAGCTCTCCGAAGCGATCGGTAGCGAATATTAAGACCCGGTTTCTTACGCTACACGAATCTTAACTTCTCTCTACTATACCTAACGGCATATCCCTTCAGTGTGATGTGTTATACCAAACCCAGTGCTACCTTCTTAGCGTTCCTACCTGAGGGAATTACAAGAGATTAATCTCTACGCTCCTGATAATCATCAGAAGACATAGGATCTAATTCCCAACGACGGTCATCGCGCTGTTCTAAAATTTCGTTAGTCCGCAGAAATGCGCGATCGTCCATTTCCAATCCGACAGCTTTTTCTAAATCTTCTGTTACGTTCTGATCCGGAGTGGCAGCGGTTCCACCCACGGCTTCATCACCGACTGCATCTGCCTGTTCCCAAGCGGCATCGACATCGCCGCCAGTCAGTACGGGGCTAGTCGCATTATTATATTGCGCGATCTCATCCCGCAGTCGGCGATTTTCACCGATATTGAATCCGGGTTCTGGGTGGACACCAGTGCCATAGGATTCAGTTATTTCCTGCGGTAAATCTTCGTTAGCGGTCTCTTGAGCTTCTGTATCTGGTTGCTCGGTCATACGACTACTCCTTATTCATATCGCTATCTATGCAAAATACCCAACTTAGAAATTTATCTAAATCCTCAAATAGGAAGAAAAGGGGTGCGCTCATTTAAGTTAATAACGACTTGCTACTCGCAATGCTTAGAATTGTCCGCACCCCGCAAAAATTACGGTGATTAGATTTCAGCATAGCGATTTGGTGGCAAGTAGACCTATGACTTTGGAGCGAATTAAAAGCAAATATATATATCACCTAGGAGCGAAGCAGACCGTTCGAGGGAATACATAGGCTTAAAGTCAAGACCTAGCCTCTATCGCTGAGTTGTTAGGGAAAGCAAAAGGAGGGAAAATGACGCATCACGACCATGATGATGAGCGCATCACAGGAACCGCAGACGAACACTACAACCTGATCAGCGTGCTATATCATGCCCTAGAGGGTGCTAGTACCTACGAGATTTATATTCAGGATGCTGAGGAAGCTGGAGATGATGAACTTGTAGAGTTCTTTCAGCAACTAGAAGAAGAAGAGTGTCAACGCGCCGAACGGGCGAAAGAATTGCTTGCCAAGCGGATTTCTCCGCAGCGGGCAGTTGCTAGATAGCGATCGCGAAAGCTAGCTCGGACTTATCCCCCTTTAAATTTTTGAGAGGATTCGTGGTTGAAGCAGCCACGAAGCCCCCTGTTTGCATGAGTAAAAAGCGTGCAAATCAAAAACAACGTGCAATTACGGCGCGAACTTCAGGAAGTAGAGATCGTACTTTTTCTAGAAATATTCAACGCTTCGACGAGTAATTAAGTTAAGCCAAGCGTGAAAGTTGGAAAGATTTAAGAGGTCAAAAGTGAAATACGAGCAGTTCATTAAACAGGTTAAAAGCGTTGCCCAACTCATTTTTGCCGGAAGTTCATTGAGTGAAGTTCCCAGTTTGTAAGAATTATAAAAGTAAAAAAGCATCAAAATAAGTTTTACTTGTTTCTCGCGATCGCCAAAAAATTTTCCCACTTAAAAATGTTGATAAAAGAGGAAGTTTCATGACACAGCCAAATAATCCCGGCAGCAAGAAGCGCGTTGCCATCCTGATCGAAAACGGCGTTGAAGATGCGGAATTTCAAGTCCCTTATAAAGCCTTACAGATGGCGGGAATGGAGGTCGTTGTACTCGGTTCTCGCATGAACGAGAACTATGTGGGTAAACAAGGCAAATTGTCCCAGAAACCGGATGGCACCACGACAGAAGCCGTGGCTCTGGATTTCGATGCGGTCATTATCCCTGGCGGCATGGCTCCCGACATTATGCGGACGAACCCCAACACCGTCAACTTTGTAAAAGACGCATTCGAGCATGGAAAATTGGTGGCTGCCGTTTGCCACGGACCACAAGTTCTGATTGAAGCCGATTTGCTCAGAGGTAAGCAAGCGACTGGCTTCTTCTCTATCCGCACAGACATGATCAATGCCGGTGCCCATTATGTGGATGAGCCGCTAGTGGTTGACGGCAACCTGCTCACCTCGCGTCAACCGGGTGATTTGGCAATTTTTACCACCGCTATTCTCAGCCGTCTCGGTTACGGTGGCAAAGAAGCGGCTTTACCGCATGAAAGCGATATCACTGCTGAATGGTGGAAACTGGCTGATGCTTGGGGTGGTTCCACCAAGGGCGACATTGCAAAAGGTTTGAACACCGCGCTTGCAGGCGAACGTTATTCGCAAGAAGCGTTTGAACAGTATGCCGAGAGAAGTACGGATACAGAATTGAGTTCGATGCTGCAAGACATGATCAAAAATAAGCAGCATCACATTCAAATGCTGGAAGAACGGCTAAATGCTCTGGGAGAAAAACCCTCGATTCCGGCGCAAGCTGCTGATAAATACGCTAAGTTTAAAGCTTCTCTGCAAGGCAGTGACGACACCGATCTGTTGCGTCGCACAATGGGCGATTTGCAAACCGGAGTTGTCGATATTAACAACCTGCGAATGAAATTTACCGATCCCATTTCTACCGCCATTCTCACTGAGATTGAAGTGGATTTGTCGAAGTACGAACAGTGTTTGGCGGGACTATATAAATCCCGGATGGCAGGTGAAGAAGTGAAGCCTGCGAAGCCGACGACTGGCGTTTCCGTCAAGATGTAAGTTTTGAGTGCCAAGTAAGCTGGGCATCGCCCAGCTTACTCATCTATTTGCTAATCGCTAATTCAACACTCAAAACGTTTCTCAACGACAGGAATGAGCATGAGTAGAAGACTGGAAGGTAAAGTTGCCATCGTTACGGGTGCAGGTACTGGAATCGGCGAAGCGATCGCGCATAAATTTGCGAAAGAAGGTGCCAAAGTCATTGTCAACGGACTCCCTAGCGATCCGCTTGATGAAGTCGCACAAGCAATTCAGCAGTATGGTGCAGAAGCGATCGCTTACGCGGGGGATATCTCGGAAGAATCCCACGCTCAAGCTTGTGTCAAAGCCGCCATTGACTACTACGGGCGTCTGGACATTTTGGTGAATAATGCGGGTGTGTTTTTGGTAACGGCTGAGACTCAGGACTATCCCATTGATGTTTTTGACCAGACGCTGCGGATGAACATCCGTTCCGCCTTCCTGATGACCAAGTATGCCCTACCGCACCTACAAAAAACACGCGGAAACATTGTCTCCGCTGGGTCTGAGGCTGGTTTTAATGGATTGGCGCGAAATACTCCCTACGGTGGCACTAAAGGCTGGATGCATTCCTTTATGAAAGGCGTGGCGGTCGAGCAAGCTCAATACGGTGTTCGCGCTAACTGTGTTTGTCCTGGTGCCATTGATACCGCTTGGACGCACAAAGAAACTGGGCCAATGGATGCTCAGATGGAGAAAATGCTGATTAATGCGACTCCAATGGCTCGACGCGGTACCCCAGAGGAAATGGCAAACGTCTATGCCTTTATTGCTTCGGATGAAGCGAGTTACGTCACGGGGGCACTGTGGCTGGCTGATGGTGGCGTCACAGTGGCGAAAGGAGCCGTAGGCGAGCAAACGCCAGAATCTTTGCGTACTGAACCGCAAGGAGAACTGCGTCTGGATCATGCCAGAGAAGGGCTAGAACACAAACAAGTCCAAACGATTAGTTAAGCGCGGTGGAAATCAATGTAACTCAGTTTAAGGTCGGGAATTGTCCTTAGTTGGTTGCAAATCACCCATTATCAATTACCGTTTGAGGAAAACAGAAAATGACATCCAAAGATATCGTTCCCAGCGGTCAGAATGAACCCAGCAATGTCGGCGATCAGGAGCGTTGGGGATCGTTACTCGGCGGCGGCGCACTCGTACTGATGGGTTTAAAGCAAGGCTCTCTCAGGGGAGCGTTAATGGCGATCGCGGGTGGCGGTCTGATTTATCACGGTGCGACCGCAGAAAAAGGGATTCAAGACACCATACAGGAAAAAGCAGGCATGAACCAAAGCATCAAAGTTGAAAAGACCGTCACGATCAATAAACCAGCGGATGAACTTTATCGCTTTTGGCATAACTTTGAAAACTTGCCGAATTTCATGAAGCATCTGAAATCGGTGAAGGTTGTCAACGAGCGGCGATCGCACTGGATTGCCAATGCGCCGATGGGTGCAAGTGTGGAATGGGATGCAGACATTATCAACGAGAAAGAAAACGAGTTAATCGCCTGGGCTTCAACGGAAGGAGCAGACGTTGAGAATGCTGGGTTTGTGCGCTTTTCGCCTGCGCCTGCTAATCGGGGTACGGAAGTAAAAGTCGTCATCGAATATAACCCGCCGGGTGGTCCGGTCGGTGCTGCGATCGCTAAACTTTTCGGCGAAGAACCAGAGCAGCAAGTTGGAGACGATTTACGCCGCTTCAAAATGATTATGGAAGCGGGTGAAATTGCGACAACAGAAGGTCAACCTTCTGGAAGAAGTTAAGAATTTTATTTTGTGAGATTCTTAATTACAAAGAGAGACAACTGAATTGTAGGTTGTTCTCAAAACAAAAATAAGCAACGGAGATTGAGATGAATCAAGGAATTAATCGTTTGCAAAAGATTTGTTTGCGTCTTGCCACTGTGGTTCTGGCAGCGATCGCCTTTCTAGTAATTCCGGCTTTTAGCTACAGCCCAACTTTCCAAGCGCAAGCCCAAACCCTGATTGCTGACAATGCAGATTTTAACAGAACCAGCAGCGATCGGATTAAAAAAGCCATTGACATGGCTGAAGACCACGTCGGTGACAGAGATGGAATCGGTAATACTGGCTTGAAAAACATCAAAAAGCTGGGAGAAAATATTCCCGAAACCGCCGATGTGATTCGCAGCCAAAGATTTGATAACGATCAACCCGGTGACGTGGGCGATCCCAGTGTTGTTCAAGACAAAAATA
Organism: Coleofasciculus sp. H7-1; assembly: GCF_057473865.1. NCBI lineage: Bacteria > Bacillati > Cyanobacteriota > Cyanophyceae > Coleofasciculales > Coleofasciculaceae > Coleofasciculus > Coleofasciculus sp. H7-1. The sequence goes on along the minus strand of NZ_JBYCCT010000010.1, from coordinate 171,309 downwards.
ATCAGGGAGTAGCCAAGACTAAAAATCGGGCTGCTAGATAATTCGGCTTCTCACTCAATACGTGTCGTGAAATTAAGCGACTGACTGTATTACCTGAGGCTGGGATGTTTGAGAAGTAACCGATCCCCCTAGCCCCCCTTAAAAAGGGGGGAACAAGAGCCTCAAAGTCCCCCAATTTATCGGGGGATGCAAGGGGGATATCCAAAGGGTTGGTGTATTATCAACAACTTTTTAAACATCCTCTGAGGCTGGGATGTGAGAAACCCCGTCCTGCGAATAGATAAGGGCGGGGTAATTAATAAAAGGATAAACAACATCAATGAAAGCAGTTTGTTGGTACGGTGCCACCGATGTGCGGGTCGAAACCGTCCCAGATCCCAAAATTCTCAATCCGCGCGACGCCATTCTCAAAATTACTTCGACGGCAATTTGTGGCTCCGATTTGCACATTTATGACGGCTACATTCCGACGATGCAGCCGGGTGACATTATCGGTCACGAGTTCATGGGAGAAATCGTTGAAGTTGGTAGCAAAGTGACCACTTTGAAACCGGGCGATCGCGTTGTCGTTCCTTCCACTATCGGATGCGGTCACTGTCACTATTGCAACCACGATATGTGGTCGCTGTGCGACAACTCCAACCCGAACGCTTGGATGGAAGAAAAGCTCTTCGGTAACGTCACTTCAGCAATTTACGGCTACTCTCACTTATTCGGCGGCTATGCAGGCGCTCAAGCTGAATATGTGCGCGTTCCCTTCGCCGATGTTGGTGTCGTCAATGTTCCCGCAGAAATTCCCGACGAGAAATTATTGTTTATCTCTGATGCCATTCCCACCGGCTTTATGGGCGCAGAGTTATGCGATATTCAGCCAGGAGATACTGTAGCCGTCTGGGGTTGCGGTGCTGTCGGACAATTTGCCATGATTAGCGCCTATATGCTGGGTGCCGAGAGAGTCATCGGCATCGACCGTTTTCCCGAACGTCTCCAAATGGCTAGGGAACACGCGAAAGCGGAAACGATTAACTACGAAGAAGTTGATGCTGGCGAAGCGCTTAAAGAAATGACCGGCGGTCGGGGTCCCGACTGCTGTATTGACGCGGTGGGATTAGAAGCTCACGGCATGGGGGTTGAAGGGGTCTACGACAAAGCGAAGCAGGCAGTCCGACTGGAAACAGACCGTCCCCACGTCCTGCGGCAAATGATGGTCGCTTGTCGCAAAGGCGGCACGCTCTCAATCATGGGTGTTTACGGTGGCTTTGTGGACAAACTGCCCTTTGGTGCTGCTTTCAACAAAGGCTTGACCTTCAGAATGGGGCAAATGCACGGGCAGAAGTATATGCAGATGTTGCTGGACAAAGTTTTGAATGGCGAACTCGATCCATCTTTCGTCGTCACCCATCATTTACCCCTAGAAGAAGCCAAGAACGGCTACGAAATGTTTAAGCACAAAAAAGACAACTGTATCAAAGTTGTGCTGAAGCCTTGAAGTTAGTAATTGGGAAGTAAAGATTGACCGATTACGAATAATCAAATAATAAACTGGAGTGTTTTCATGAACCAAGTAATTTCTTTTTTGCAAGGTATCCGTCTACGCCAGATTGCCACTGTATTTCTGGTTAGTACTGCATTTTTTGTGATACAGGCTTTTGGTTACGGCACCCCTCTGCAAGCCCTCGCTAATAACACGACATTGACACCGGAAACGAACTCTTACCAAGTCAAAGGAGCTGATGGTTCAGTCAATGCTAGGGCTGAAACGCTAAAAGACCAGACTGAAGATACAGGCAGTAATTTATTGGAAAAAATTGGGGCAGCTGCTGAAAATGTCAAGGAAAAGCTGAATCTTGATGAGCCGACGCCTCCCAGTACCAAAAAGTTTTTCAATCAGGTTCAAGACAAAACTGACAATGTAGTTGACAAGACAGTTCAAGGGGCGCGGGAAGGTTTCAACGATGCGGCGAATAACGTTACTGGCTCTTACTCAAAATAATCTGTAATACAGCGTGTAAACTTATGTAGTTTCCTCCTTGACAAGGGGGAGTAGTGGGGGGATTTGACAAAGTTTGCTTGACATTTCAATCCTCCCAACCTCCTTAACAAGGAGGACTAAGAAGAAGTTGCACATGGCGTATGTGTAGTTATTAGTCGTTAGTGAATAGTTCCTAGTTATTGATGATGACTAATGATTAATGGCAAATAACCCATAACTAATGACGAATGACTTAAGGAGAAAAATTTAATGAAAGCTGTTTGCTGGCATGGAAACAACGATGTGCGGGTGGATAATGTACCCGATCCAAAAATTCTCAACCCGCGCGATGCTATTGTCAAAATTACGTCAACAGCGATTTGCGGCTCCGATCTGCATATTTACGATGGTTATATCCCGACAATGCAACCGGGAGATATCCTCGGTCATGAATTTATGGGGGAAGTGGTTGAACTTGGCAGCGCCGTCAAGAATGTAAAAATAGGCGATCGCGTGGTTGTTCCTTTCACTATCTCTTGCGGTAACTGTTTGTTCTGCAACCGCGATTTGTGGTCGCTGTGCGATAACTCCAACCCGAACGGCTGGATGGCTGAACAGATGTACGGTCATTCACCATCGGGTCTTTTCGGCTACTCCCACTTGTTCGGCGGCTATGCTGGAGGTCAAGCGGAGTATGCGCGGGTGCCTTTTGCCGATGTCGGTTTGTTCAAAATTCCCGATGGATTGACAGACGAACAGGTACTGTTCCTCACGGATATTTTCCCGACCGGCTACATGGCAGCGGAAAATTGCAACATTAAACCCGGCGATATTGTAGCAGTCTGGGGTTGCGGGCCAGTCGGACAGTTCGCCATCAAAAGTGCCTTCATGCTGGGTGCCCATCGCGTTATCGCCATCGACCGCATTCCCGAACGCCTGCAAATGGCTAAAGAACAATGCGGGGCAGAAGTTCTCAACTATGAAGAAATCGATGTCGGCGAAGCACTCAAAGAGATGACTGGCGGACGCGGACCCGACTCTTGTCTAGATGCAGTCGGCATGGAAGCACACGGCACCGGACCTGATGCTTTTTACGACAAAGTTAAGCAAGCCGTGCGAATGGAAACCGATCGCCCCACTGCCCTGCGGCAAGTCATTGTCGCTTGCAGCAAAGGCGGTCATGTATCGCTAGCGGGTGTTTACGGTGGCTTCCTCGACAAGATTCCAATGGGTGCAGCTTTCAACAAAGGCTTGACGTTCAAGATGGGACAGACGCACGTCCACAAATACTTGCGCCCGTTATTGGAACATATCCAAAATGGCGATATCGATCCATCTTTCGTAATCACACACCGCTTGCCTTTAGAAGAAGCAAAGCACGGTTACGAAATTTTCAAGAATAAAAAAGACAACTGCATCAAGGTTGTACTTAAACCATAAGGTCAAACTATGGAACTTGACCGATCTACTCAGGGTGAAAACACCGTCAAGATTAATAATTTGCTTGAAGAAGTCTATCACTTGGTAGAACAACTCGAACAAGAGGCACAAGAAAATCGCCAGCGTTTCCAACAAGAGATAGAAGCTGGCGAAATTCTCACCACTGAAGGTCAATCTTCTGGACAGAAATAGTTGTTTTGTCAGTTCTCTGGTAGAGATGCCGATTGATTGAGTCTCGTGAGTGAGTTGAAGCCATGATGTCAAACCCTAACAGAAGACGGGGCATCGGAAGCCTGTTAGCGCGTCACTGGTGGACGGTGGCGTTGCGGGGTGCGTTACCGAAGCGGTGCGGAACTCACTTCGCGATTCTCTTTGGTTTGGCAGTGTTTATGTAACTGGATATCAACTGCTTTTTCAGTCAGTGGTGCTGACACCGTGAAGTATCTGGAGAGAAACGTGCGAAACGTGCGATGGCTGCCAACGACTTACTTAAACGATGTCAGATTTGACTTGCGACGCGGCAAAGAAGGAATGGCATTCATTACCGATTCTTCTGATTCTGGGCCAAATGCAATTATTGTCGTAGACCTCGCTTCTGGGAAAAGTTGGCGACGGCTGAACAATCATCCCTCCACCAAAGCCGAACCAAATTTTTTGCCCAGCGTCGAAGGACAACCGTTGATGATGCGAAAGCCCAATCAACCACCCAGCTACAGCGTTTTCTTTCTGGATGAGGTACAGTCAAGCTTCCAAAATCAAAGGTTTTAGGCGATCCTCGTACCTCACTAGCTTCAAAAGTGCTGTATATTAAAATCGGTGCGGATGGTATTGCGATTAGTGCTGATGGCGATCGCTTATTTTACTGTCCTCTTGCGGGTCGCCGCTTATACAGCGTCAGCATTGATGCTTTAGCAAATGAGCAGTTATCAGAGTCGCAAGTAACGGCAACTGTGGTGGATCTCGGCGATAAAAGTGGTGCCTCAGATGGACTGGAATCAGATGCCGAAAACCGAGTTTACCTGACGAACTACGAACACAATTCCATTCTTCGCCGCCTACCAAATGGAATGTATGAAACTCTCGTTCACGATCCTCGTGTTTTGTGGCCCGATACGCTTTCTGTTGCATCAGACGGCTATCTCTATTTCACTGCCAATCAACTGCATCGCCAACCGAATTATCATAGCGGCAGAGATTTAAGAGAAAAGCCCTACAGTCTATTTCGAGTCCGCATTGATGGGAATCCAATCTTGCTCCGCTAAGAGCATTTAAACAACATATCTGAACAAAGAAGAGGCAAATATGACTGATACAACTGTAATGAAAGTAGATTCTACCAATTCCCCCAAAGGTGAAATGGGTCAAAAGTATCTCGCATCAGGCAAAACTATCTCGATGCGCCTTTGGGAAAATGAGCAACCCGACGAACCAAAAGAAGCAACTGCGCGGGAATATGAGACTGTTGGTTATGTGATCAACGGTCGCGCTGAGTTGCACCTGGAAGGTCAAATAATTTTGCTAGAACCAGGCAACTCTTGGACTGTACCAAAAGGGACATCCCACACCTACAAAATTCTGGAGCCTTTCACGGCAGTTGAGGCAACCTCTCCACCCGCCCAAGTTCACGGACGCGACGAAGCTTAATCCAACATTAATTAAGCAAAACTACTTGAATAGTACCAAACAAAAACCTGTTTGTTTTTAGAGAACAGGTTTTTGTTTGGCAATAATCACTAAGCATTAATATGATTTACATTTTAAAGAATCCATCATCAATTAGACACAAAATAACGGGCAAAACATACATAATAGATGATTGTTGAAAATTAGCGATCGCTAGATAAACTGGCAGCTAATTGTTAATTATTCAGACAAGGGCGATCGCACTCGCCCTTTTTTTGTTGAAGGCGATCGCTCTCTACTCCACCATGTCTAAATGCTGTACGCAGTGTTTGACAGCTTTACCCTCTGGTCTGGCGAACTCGTCCGGGGTTTTACTCTTTCACTTTCCTGGTGCCGGATTAACTTTTCCAGTTTCAGGTCGCCATATTTAGCATAGAGCTGTTTGATCTCTTCATTCATCTGGTCGCACTCGGTCTGTAGCCGCTGATTTTGATGGCGTAGCTGTTGAATCGCTTCCTTATGTTCCTGACAAGCTATCAGGTAAGTTTGGCGAGAGTTCGCCAGTTCATCCTGTAGCTTCTGAATGTCCTGTTTCAGCTGCTCTAATTCCTGGGATTCAACCGAGGTTGTTAAATGAACTTTTTTTGGAGCGCTTTGTTGACTGGAAACACTCTTATTATTCTCAAGCTCTAGGCGAGAGTTCGCCAGTTCATCCTGTAGCTTCTGAATATCCTGTTTCAGCTGGTGTACTTCCTGAGATTCACCAGGGAAATTTAAATGGACTTCTTGTATATAACTTTGTTGACTGGAAGGACTATCATTTTTGGCAGTCTGTAGCAATTGCAACCCGACTTCTCTGAGTCGCACCAACGTTAAATCTTTACTAAGCCCGATGTAACAGTGATAGAGTTCACCATTTATTTTCTTGCAGGCGGACCAAAAATCTCCATCGGTTTTAGTTTCTTTGCTAGCTATGAAATCAGATGTACGTTGATCGACTGGCTCAAATTTAAATGACTTAGTACTTGGTAAGTTAAGCCATTGGAACCATTGCTCAGAATCCAGATGAATGTCTTCTAGTCGTTCACCCCGTCGTGGATCTTCTACCCAAAATTCTAATGTTGCCCTCTCAGTGAATGACCAAACCTTTGGTGTCTTAGCCGCCATAATTAAGTTACACAGATAAGTTATTCGCAAAAGTAACAAGTTTCAGCATTATCCCTGGTATACCATGTAACTTTTTATCCCAGTAACGTTCCGAATTTTACGGTGGCTCTTTGCCGATAAACGTATAATTACTGAACCTCTTCAATGCACCTCACTTGTTTTGTCAGTAAATATACAAGGAATTTTCACTGGTGAAGATTTTTAGGCATAAGGTTTATTAAATCTTTAAAATAGTCAGGATTACTCTTGACATAATCTTCATAATCAGGGGCAGGCTGCAAGTTATACAGTCTAATTCGCCGGGTGAGGGCGCTAGAGGCGGAACAAGGACAAATTCCATCTGTGGCGTTGACGGCTTATGTCAGAGTAGACGACCAGAAAGCAGCCCTTTCGGTAGGTTTTCAATCTCATGTCGCTAAACCAGTTGAACCCGCTGAGTTAATTGCGGTCGTCGTGTCCCTTGTCGGACGAACTGGAAATGTCTAATTTCATCGTCAGCGACAAAAGTTTCAGATACCCAAAATGCCAAAAACGAGCGTAAGTATAGCGAATGCTTTTAGCTTATAGTTTCCTCCTCTGTGGTATGAGATAGGCGCAAAGACGGTATACCATCACGGGTGCGACTTCGGATATAAGCAAGGAGAGGGACGTAAATTTATCCTAAATTTTGCTTTCTTTAGAATGGGTCAGCAATTAGGAGAAACTTTTAAATGAAAGAGAATAGGATTACTCGAAAGCATCTAGTTTCTAGTCTGCTAACGGGTCTGTTGCTCGGCGCGATCGCTGGGACGCCGATCGGCTGGTTTACGCATCGAGCCTATGCTGAGCAACGTTTGGCTAAGAATTTAATTTGCCGAGAGCAACATCGAAATGAGCCTGAAGCGGTTGTGCAATCTATCTGCGGCTCAAGATTCTAAAGTTTTCTAATAATTGTCTTCGTGGGTGCGATCGCGCCCTTTTTTATTGCATCGGGAAGGATGCGATCGCCGTACAGGTTATTTTGGCAGATTTGGATTTTTGCGGAGGATGCGATCGCTCTAAACAGACAAACGAGCGAAAAGAGCGATCGCCTAATCCTCTTCTGAATGCGATCGCTGCGTTATCAACGAATTAGGCAAATCGTCCAAACTCTTGTTAACTGCGCTACAGAAAGCCTTCATTTGCCAAACCGTCATCGTCGGTTCTGCCAATCCCCGTTCCCAACGGCGAATGGTTGAAACTGACACGCCCATCAGTCTTACCAAGTCTTCTTGAGAGAGTCCAGCTGCCAAACGCAGTTTTTTAAACGGAGAATCAGTCTCCTCTGGTTGACTTTTCTTTGGTCTTGCCATTAACATGATAAAACCGCTCGAATTAAACGGTTTATTCAAGCGTTAGTTTACACAGAACAACAAGCAGACAGCTCAAAAAGCCGTCATTTGGCTAGTTAGCTGCCCGGAATAGTTGTTTCTCACACCATTTCACTTTATGGCTACAACAGATCCGACCATTGCCCCCCTTTTTAAGGGGGGTTGGGGGGATCTTCAATGTGTCATCACTCAGAGTGAATTGGTATCAGAACAAAAAGTTTAACAGCCTATGCGACCAAATCGTTCGCCTTGGCAATCTTTGTCGTGTCCATAAAAGATTTATGACCTACTTTAACCAGCTGCATCCCTGGTGCATCATCCTCCCACTGCCTTCCTTACAGTCAATTGTCGTTGCCCGTTTTCGTCGTCGCGGCGACGCGGAAGCACATCTGCAAATCCTCAAGCGAACCATCCCCAACGTCACCTACGAAATCATCTTCGACGTGACACCCAAACCCGCCGACCAGACTAACGAGATGGAATTACCCCAACCCAATCCTCACCTCAACTGAAGCGATTATGACGATATTGTTTCGCCAGATTAAACCTTTCAAATTTCGGATCGCCTTTGACCTGATTGCCAAATTCTTAGGCATTCCTCAATCCCAGATTGTACGCGCTGAATGCTGGCGTTATATTCTGTTTGTTCATCGGCGCGATCGCGGTGGACAATTCATCAGTTACCGTAAACTGGTGAGTGTGGATACAAGCGATCGCTTCCCTGATTCAAACTTGTACAACCCTGGAAGACTTGCGCCAAATCTGGATTAAACGCAGGGATGATCTCACCAGTCGGTTGGCATGAAGTGCCGCGACGGCGCGATGTACATTCGCTTTCTGGTTAAAACTAGCAAAAGAGCGATCGCAATTGACACGCTTAGTCACGGAAATTTGGGTTCCAAGCTTCCGTACCAATCAGCAGCAACTCTTCCAGCGTCAGAATCCGATTCTCAGTCGGGTGTTCGGGTTTGAGAACGTCTAAGAGTATCCACAAAATATCAGGTGCTGGTTTATTCAGGTTTCCATTCTCAATTCTCGAAATGGCTGCAATGCTCACCCCAAGAACTTTAGGCAATGACTCTCCCAACTCTCCATAGAAGTGGGCCTCATACTCCTTCGTCTGTTCGCTCAACTTATGAACACTAAAGCCTTTCGCTTCCCGACAGGCTCGTAAGAAGTTGCCCATCTGCCGCAGTCCTTCATCTGTAAACCTTCGTCTCAACGACTCTCTCTTCCTTCTTACAGGTAAAACTGCCAGTAATCGCCTTTACTGCCTAAAGCTAAGCTATTATGCCTCACTTTGCGACTATTTTTTTCAAGTTAGTAACTTGAATCATTTTATGTTACAATGTTATAAACAAGGGTTAACCTTTTAACCTTCCAGTAATCCCCAACGAAGTAGTATTTCCAGCTCATAGCTGCTGGAAATTAAGCCAGATGAGTGCTGTTTGTGCTAACTACAAGGTTCGCACGCCTGTACGCATCTACCCAATCAAATATCTATGAACAAATCCAAAGCGACAGAAGCACTGCGGGTAGCACCGGGAATTGCTGCCATCAAAGCAGCACTGAACCAACGCGGCGATCGCATCTGCTTTCCTCCATAAACAGCCCATCTGGACTGTCTGGGTTACAGATAACCAATACTAACTGGCATTTCAGCGCACTCCCATCAGCCGATGGAGACTGCACTCGCAAAAGAACGATAGCGATCGCTACACCCTCATCGCCATCATTCAAAGCACATTCACCAAAAAAAACCTAGGTATCATCGGGAAAGTTTTATGACCTACTTTAACCAGCTTCACCCTTGGTGCCTGATGCGTCGCCTACCCAAGTTGCAAACCTCGGTTGTCGCTCGTTTTCGCCGCCGCTGTGACGCAGAAGCCCATCAGCGAGTTCTCCAGCGCATGGGTCCAGGCGTGAGCTACAATATCGTTTTCGACGTGGCAATAAAATCTGCCGATGCAACTACCTAATTAAAATCACCCCAATAAAACTCTCACATCAACTGAAGCGATGATGAGAGTTTTATTTTGCCAAATTAAATAATTGTTCTACTTTTCCCAGTTGGCTTGATAGCGCCATTTCCGCTATCTTGTTAAGCGTTACCTCTGCTTTTGTGAGGGTAAAAATCTACACTCAGGCGGTTCAGCCTCCAGACAGACGAGAGACGGCGTTTGTACCTTTAAAGTAGCAGAGATAATTGATTGCTCTGCGAGGCATCATGCGTTTGATGAAGGTGTTGCCGAAGGTATCGCGCCCAATTTTCCTGCTAGCTTTAGTTGTCGTCGTCATCGGCTTTTTGGCTTTTCAAATTGAGCTAGCCATTCCCGCAACACCCAGTCTCTACAACACCTTTACACCCCTCACGAAGCCTGCACCGCAGGAGATCGGCTCCTATGATGTGTTGGGATACGCGATCGCCAAAGACGAAGCACAAAGCCTGCTGGAAACTGAGGATGGGCGCAAGCAACTTCAAGCAGAAAATGGGGCGGTTGCGGTTACAGAGGACTTGATTAACCTGGGACGCAAGGCTTTTTACTCAGAAACTTTTAAAGATCAGGTCTTTCAGACTGATGTAGTCGGGGCGCTGAATGGGCCAATCAACCTAGTGACGATGACGAAAGCGATCGCGCGACTAGGAGGAAAACATACCACGAACCTCCAGATTCCCATCGATAAAGATGTCACCATCGGCGGGAGAACTTTTACCGCCGGAACCTTGCTGAACACCGGAATGGACGTGCCTGCTGGTTCAATTCTGCCGCTGGGAATGCGTACCAGCATTGAGAAGGGTAAGGTTCGAGTCGGCATCACCTGCGCCTTGTGTCATGCAGCAATCGATAGCAAAAGTGGGCGCGTTATCGAAGGTGCGCCGAACAACAATGTCGATCCAGGCTTAGTCTTAGCGATGGCTACCAACTCCGCAGCGATGTTCCACCAGACGGGTGTAAATCCCAGCAAACTCCCCTTGGGCGATCGCACTTACATTAACGCTGATGGGGCAATCGCCCGTCTCCCAGATGTCAAAGCCGTAGAAGATGCCGTCGATGCCGATTTGCTCGCTTGGCCTCCGGGTAGCTTTGATTCTACCGGAAACATGGTCAACAATCCCTCCCAGAATCCTTCCTCCTATACCCACAAAGCTTGGCCCTACGGCTGGAGTGGAAACGCTGCTATTGGCTGGTTTCACGGACTGACTACCCTCAACAGTAACGTTCACGCCACCAATTCCGACGCAACAACCGGGGCTGATTCCAGTCAAGCGTTACTGAATATTGACAAAGAGACATATTTGGGAATTATTTTCCAAAATTCAGCCAATAAAGCTTTCCGGTTGCCAGAAGGCGCAAAACCATCAGAATTCTTTGAAAAAATCGATCCCACACCAGGGGAACCGGGAATGAACCAGGTGATTAAGATGCCTGGATACCCGAAAGGTTCGCCTTTTATTTTGGATGGGTTGATGGCAAATTCACCCGGATTCCCTGTCGGCGAACAACTTAACGGAATGTCAGCTTTTCAGAATAGTTTGGCACCGCCCCCCGTTCAAACTGCTAGCACAGACACCCTGAAGCGGGGTGCAGCAATCTTCTCAAAAGCTAGTTGCGTTGAGTGTCATAGCGGACGCTACTTCACCAACCATGAAGTGATTGCAGCAAATGAGATTGGAACTCAGCCCTCACGGGGTCCGGCGCAGTCTTCCTTTGTCCGCATCTTGACAGCACCCCAGACGTATCCCAGTAACGTCCCAGTCCCCCTGCCGCCCGATCCGCCCGTGTTATCAGTGCCGACCGATATCACGCCACAGCGATCGCTAGAATTAGCCTTTGCCATCAGCAACCCAGCTGGCGGTTACAAGGTGCCTAGCTTAATTGGGCTTGCCGTAACCGCGCCTTAATCTCCATGATGGCGGTGTGGCAGCCAGTTCCGAAGCACTGAAGCGAGATGAAGATGGCTTTAGCGTTGCCGATCCCAATCGGCTGGGTATGGCAGGTACGTTGCTCAAAAATATCCAGCCCGATCCCAGCGCTAGCTTGCGAGTGCTGCTGGATCGCCACCTGCGCGAAGCCACGGTAGCCGCTAACCGAGAGAATTCTGACTTACAACAGTCGAATGTAGACGGCAGCGGACACGCTTATTGGGTAGACACCGAGGCTGGTTTCACTCCCCAAGATCAGACTGATATCATTCAATTCCTCCTCTCGTTGGATGATGACCCGGAAGTGCTGCCAGCGGTAGTGTCAAATTAGCAAGCGATCGCACTTTTTCTTCGCCTCCCTAGGAATTGGGGGGTTGAAGGGATGGAAGCGGTAATCAAAGCCAAGAAAATCCCGCTTAAAAAAGGGGGACAAACACAAAATCCCAAATTAATACAACAATGAAATTGCAAGGCGTAATTTTAGATGTCGATGGTACCCTGGTTCTGAGCAATGATGCTCATGCCCAAGCTTGGGTTGAGGGATTTGCAGCGTATGGTTATGACGTACCCTTCGATAAAGTTCGACCGCTGATTGGGATGGGTGGCGATCACATTATCCCGAAAATGGTGCCGGAATTAAATGACGAAGAAGGAGATGGGAAAGCCGTTTCCCAGAAGCGTAGAGAACTGATGGTCAACCGCTTTGCACCAACATTGCCTCCTACAAAGGGCGCGAGAGAACTGATCTTGCAAATGCAGCAGGCTGGATTAAAGCTGATTATCGCTACCTCTGCATCGAGTCAAGAACTCTCCCCGCTGCTGAAAGCCGCACAAGTTGACGATCTACTTGATGAAGCGACAACATCTAGCGACGCCGATGCCTCTAAACCAGCACCAGACATCGTGGAAGCAGCATTGAAGAAGATCCAGATGCAACCAAATCAGGTAGTGATGATTGCCGATACACCCTACGATATTGAATCTGCGAATAAAGCTGGCGTGGGTGTAATTGCGGTGCGCTGTGGTGGCTTTGACGATAATCAACTCAAGGATGCGATCGCTATCTACGACAACCCAGCCGATCTGTTAGCAAATTATGCCAGTTCTCCCTTAAACCCATCTATATAACTCTAGTCAAAAAGGCAGCAGCATCATTCGCCACTGCCTTTTTTTTACGGTTTTATGTCGGAAATGGTGGCGAAAGCCTGACCATTAAGCGTATTCTTCGTCTGCGGGATCGCCATAAGGATCTTCACTAGCAGAACGAACATCACCAAACTGTCCGTACTCGCCGGAATCCGCCGGATCGCCAAATGGATCTTCGCTGGCGGGGCGGACATCGCCGTACTCTCCGGAATCCGCCGGATCGCCAAACGGATCTTCGCTGGCGGGGCGGACTTCCCGATCGTCGTAGTTGGTAGCGTCTTGGTCGTCATTAGACCCAAGCACGGCATCCTGCACCTTTTTAAAAAACCCATCTACCATGATTTGTCTCCTTTTTCAATTGGTGTTGAAACGGCTGTGTAGAGGGTACGGATTTATTCCACATTGCCGTTGTGTATCTTACGGGCGTTTTTCGGGCGTTTTTCGTGGCTAGTGGTGCGATCGCATATTTGCAACGCAGGGATAGCAGCGCTTACTGTGCTGGGACTGGGGCTTCACTCGCTTCAGGCAGTCCCTTCAGGTCGCGCCCCGTGGGTCTGTTATTATAGCCCTGGAAGTCACGATACTGTTGCGCCTCCTCCTCCGGAACTCGAATTCCTTCAGCTGGTGGCGTTACCCAGTGAGCGCGATTTTGGGCATCGCGGTAGTAAACGCGCCCGTTCTTGGAAAGGTAGTATTTCCCCTGCGCCCCCTGCTGTTGCTTGTTCTTATTCTTGTTGTAAAGATAGTAGAGTGCGGCTGCACCCGCCAAAGTGATTGCCACTTTCTGACCCGTTGATAATCCTTTCTTGGCTTGGGGTTGGTTTGTGGGGGCAGGATTGGTCACTGTTCCACCCCGCGTATCGTCAACAGGTGGCGGCGGAGTGCTAGTCTGCGACTCTCCGCAAGCATTTAAAAACGGAACCATTAGCAACGCTGAAAGCAGCAGCGCCATTGGGCGTAAAAATCTTTTACCCTGCGGGGCTATTGTATTCATCGATTTCCTGTTCTCCCTCCGTTTCAGGATGCCTTTTTATCGAGCTGTTATGGGAAAACCTGGCGCTGTTGCAAAAACACTTTTTTAGGCAATGTCAATTAATTTCCAACAAGCAGTTGAAATGGGACATTTGCAAATGACTGAACAACAGCACAAGTACAGTATTTTTGTTTCCCTTGAATCATGAACCAATTTATTGACAATTGTCTACAACTCTAGATAGAAATTTTGGCTAGTCTTTTATCCAAAAGGAATAGACCCGAAAGTTAGTCATAAATTAGTCAGTATTTGACAACAAGCAATTGCCTCCTAATAGGGGTTTTGCCTCCCTATCGTTCGGTTGATGTGCCAGCGGAGTCATCGGGAGAGCGATCGCCTACAATCACTAATTAGCTCTGTTGATGCCTTATGTCAATTTTTTAGGCAAAACTGTATAAAAAAATATACAAACCAGCAAATATAGCGTTTCCAGAGTTGGGTGGAATATATTGCCGTTCTCACGTTTAGTAGGGGCATGGCAATCAAAATGCCCCTACAGATGTATTGCACCCAACCCTTGAATTGCTATAAATGCTCCGTGAAGCGATCGCCCGATTTTATTGTATGCTTCAATAATCAACCAATCTTCCTCGGAAATCCTTCAAATGGTATACATAATGACAGTTCCAGGCAGACAAGAATAGTCTTATGAATGCTGCCTTAGTGAAACGGTCAAAACAGATGCAATGGATACGGGTAGGTAGTCCTTTATTGTTGTTGACATTATTAACCGCTTGTAGCAGTCAATCCTCCACTAAAAACATAACAAAGGATCTACAAGTTGTCACCTCGTGGGCAGCAACAGTTCAAATGGTGAGTAATGCTTGGATACGCGGTGCTGTTCCCACAGCCTATACCAAACAAACACTGAAAAAAGCGAAGCAAGAACTCGAAAAAGAAACAAGTAAGCTAACACTACAAGCTTCCACAGAACCAGAGCGAAAACTTCTGGAGGAGCTACATCATCTTGAGGTCACGCTGAGTCAGATATCGCAGGGAATTGAGCGGGAAGATCGCCCGAATGTAGCTCAACAAATCCAAGAATTAACCAAGGAAAATCACGCGCTTAACACGCAGGCAAAAAGTGTAGGTGTACAGCAATGAGTAAAATCCTAGAAATCGCCCTCGGAATTGTTACGAGTATCGGAGGTTTCTTGGATGTGGGAGCGATCGCCACCGCATCTGAAGCAGGTTCTACATTTGGTTTCCAACTAATCTGGGTAATTATCCTAGGCACCATTTGTGTAATGTTTCTAGTAGAAATGTCAGGACGATTAGCCGCCGTCAGCAAACATACTCTAGCGGATGCAGTACGCGAACGGTTTGGGTTCAATTTTTATATCATTCCACTAATTGCTGAAATCCTGGTTGATTTTCTGGTGCTAGCCGCTGAAATTGGTGGTGTTTGTATTGCCCTACAACTGGTAACGGGTATTAGTTTTCAATGGTATGCTCTACCCGTTGCATTTGCCATCTGGTTACTTTTGTGGAAAGGAACCTTTGGTCTCATCGAAAATGGCGTTTCACTCCTAGGACTAATTACACTTGTTTTTGTCGTCGCCACCTTCAAACTGCATCCAAATCTAACAGAACTTGGCACGGGTTTATTGCCAACCCTACCCAAACATGACACCGCACATTATTTATTTATTGCTGTTAGCATTTTGGGTGCATTAATCAGCCCTTATTTGTTTTATTTCTACTCATCCGGTGTAGTAGAAGACAAGTGGGATGAAAAGTATATCGGTGTGAATCGCGCCGTTGCGATCTTAGGCATGGGCTTCGGCAGCATTGTATCGCTTGGAGTGTTAATTGTGGCGGCACTTGTCCTTTATCCCCAAGGCATCCAAGTGGATAGCTACGAACAGGCAGCGCTGATGCTAACACAACCTTTTGGTTACTGGGGCTTTATCCTGTTTGCAGCATCGTTGGGCATCGCCTGCTTTGGCGCAGCCCTGGAAGTTACCCTCGACACCGCCTACATTGTGGCTCAAGCGATGGGGTGGAATTGGGGCGAAAATCTGCACCCGAAAGATGCCGCACGGTTTAGTTTCGTCTACACCGCGTTCGTCTTTCTCGCTTCACTGCTGATGGTATTTGGTATCGATCCTTTGCAATTGACTCTCTTCTCAATGGCGATCACTACGCTGATTTTGCCACCCGTGATTTTGCCTTTTCTGGTTTTAATGAATGATGAATCTTATGTCGGTCAGTATCGTAATGGTTGGATTAGTAACAGCGTTGTAATCTTGGCGATCGCGCTAGCTTTTGTACTAGCAATTGTTGCCATCCCCCTAGAAATTATTGGAGGCTGAGATGGATATCATTCGAGATGTTCTCGATAACCAGCTAGTTGATCGCAATCAGCAGAAAATGGGCAAAATTGACGGGATTGTAATGGAATTGCGAGATGGAGAACCACCACGACTGGCTTACATCGAAGTAGGTGCAACAGTTCTGGCGCGACGGTTGCACCCGCGATTGGAACGTTGGGTAGCAGCAATCTTAAACAAGTGGGGTGCTAAGCACAGCCAACCGTTTCGGATTCCTCTATCCAAGGTGCGCGACGTTGGCATTGATGTCGAAGTCGATCTCGAAGCCGAAGCAACGCCAGCGTTAGCCTACGAACAATGGCTGCGCGATCGCATCATTGGGCGGATTCCAGGGGCAAAATAATGGCTCATAGTGAAATACATCTAGAACTGCTCCTGGGCAAACAAGTGCTAGATTCGACCGGCAAACCCGTCGGACGCCTTGAGGAGGTGCGAGCCGAACGGGAAGGCGATGAATGGATTGTCCGGAGATACCTGATTGGGGTTCCCGCTCTGTTAGAACGGTTATCAACTTGGACAATTGGGTTAGCGATTTTGCACAGTTTGGGAGCGCGTAACTTGCACGGTGGGTATGAGGTGCCGTGGGAACAGATGGATTTGGCTGACCCTCAAAAGCCGCGCTTGCGCTGTACTCTAGAAGAATTGAAGACATTGGAGCAATCAAATTCGCAGTAGGAAATTGGAGATTTTGCGACCATCACAGCAAAATTGCCCTATATTGTGACCTCTCCCCAACTCCTCCTATTAGGAATGGGAAAAGAATTTTTAACTTGGGAGCTAAAAATCCAAAAAAAGGTAGCATAAGCATTTGTTGGGTTTCGCTTACGCTCTACCCAACCTACAAATACAAGAACCGTTAGGTCTTGTATTTGAGTCAACTGAGACCCGCTATAAACGAACCGCACAGGACAGAGAATGCAGAGAAATCCCTCTTCCTCTGCGCCCTCTACAGTTCCTCGTTAAGGTGATAATCGCTCAATTACCCAGTTGCCATCGTCAAGCCGTCGGTAGTACAAGCGATCGTGCAGCCGACTCGGACGCCCCTGCCAAAATTCAATTGCTGTGGGAATGACTCGGAAGCCTCCCCAGTGTAGCGGTCGAGGAATCTCCCGATTTTCATATTGCTCTTTGAGTTCCTGCAACCGTTGCTCAAGTACCTCGCGGCTTTCAATGACTTGGCTTTGCCGCGAAGCCCAAGCCCCTAGCTGGCTTAAGAGCGGACGGCTGTGAAAATAGGCTTCTGATTCAGCATCTGACACCTTCTCCACCCGTCCCTCAATCCGCACTTGGCGTTCCAATTCCGCCCACCAGAAGACCAAGGACGCCCACGGATTGACGAGAAGTTGTTGTGCTTTTTGACTCTCGTAGTTCGTGTAGAACACGAAGCCTTGTTCGTCGAAGTCCTTGAGCAGCACCATTCTGGCGCTAGGCTTGCCATCAGCCCCGACGGTCGCAACAGTCATGGCATTGGGTTCAAGAAGCTGAGCTGCCCGTGCTTGGTCAAACCACTTTTGAAATTGTTGAAAGGGATTGGGGTCACTATCCGCTTTGCTAAGTCCAAATTGGGTGTAATCTTTACGCAGATCGGCTACGCTTGTATCCATCTTTATGTTTTTTCAATCCCTAATTAAGTATTTTCAAGCCTTGCTTGACCCCAGTTTTCATACATCCTACAAAAAAACTTATCACTTGCGGCTATGTTTATGGACTTTAGACTTTAGACTGTCTATGGGCTAGAGTTTAAAGTCTAGCCAGTCGTTCTACGAGTACCCAGGGAGCCACTGCTAGAGGTTGTGAGTGCGATGCGCCGTTCAGCCAATCTTCAACGCCTGCTGATTCTCGGTTTGACCGGCCCGATTGTGGCTCTAAATATCTGGGTTCTGTCCCAGATATTTCGCTATTTTGAGCATCTAATTACCATCCTCACCATTGCGGCAATTCTGGCTTTTTTACTGAATTACCCGGTGCGGATGTTAGAGCGGGTTCGCTTCAATCGGACGCAGGCGGTAATTATCGTTTTGGTGGCGACTTTAACGCTACTTGTCATTTTGGGCGTGACCCTGGTACCGATATTGGTAGATCAAACGACTCAACTGTTAAAAAACATTCCAGATTGGTTAGAGGCAAGCAATCAAAATCTAGATCAGTTGGACACTTGGACAAAAACTCGTCGTTTGCCTTTGGATCTCAAAGGGTTTAGCCGTCGCGTCAGTTATCAGATCGAAAACCAAGCGCAGGCTCTAGCTAGTCAGGCGTTTGGCGTGGCGCTAGGAACGTTGACCGGATTAATTGATGTCGTGTTCGTGGTGGTGCTGGCATTTTATATGTTGCTGTATGGCGATCGCTTGTGGAAAAGTTTGTTTAACCTTCTCCCACCTCAAATCGGTCTGCCATTGAGCGAATCCCTGCGGCTGAACTTTCAGAACTTTTTCATTACCCAAGTCCTCCTAGGACTGTTTATGATGGCAACGCTGACGCCAATTTTTTTGAGTCTGAACCTGCCGTTTGCCCTTTTGTTTGGCTTGCTGATTGGGGTTGCCGAACTTATTCCCTTTATCGGCGCTACCTTGGGGATTGGTTTGGTGACGCTTCTGGTGATGCTGCAAGATTTTTGGCTAGCCGTTTGGGTAGCGATCGCATCGATTTTCATGCAGCAGATCAAAGATAACCTCCTTGCTCCTAAGTTAATGGGCGATTTCACCGGACTCAATCCGATCTGGATCTTTATCGCTTTATTGATAGGAGGTCAGATAGCTGGACTGGTCGGGATTCTGGTGTCTGTGCCCCTCGCGGGTACGATTAAGGACACTATCGATACCATCCGCCTTTTGCGTCAGCCCTCAGTTGTGACGACACAGACTGTTTCTCGAAACCCCAATGACAGTTGAAGGATTACCAGAATAGATACCCCCGCCCTAAAAGCTATCAGCACAACAAACCAAGCTAGGATGCGCTGGCGAACTAAAAAAAGATTCTGCACGATCCTCAATATTGGTTTGTCTCGTGTCATTTCAACACTTTTATTTTTGTTCTATGAGGAGAAATCGGCTTCCACTGTCATCCAAAATCAGCGCGATCGCTCCTGCACTCAGACAACATTAACAGTTGCAGCTTTTTGGTTCGTTATTTTCTCAAAACTGAAGAGTATATGCACTTGGCGTGGACGTAGATTAGGATAGGTGAGGCTCAACTCATTCTCATCCTTAAATAGCTAATTCATCCTGTTCTTCCTTGTAAAATTAACAATGAATCTGCATTGTTTAGGAGTTAACTGATGCGACAGATTAATTTTTTGCTGATCTTCGCGGTGTTACTAGCGCTAGTTTTATTCAGCTTAGAAAATACCGAGCCTGCCGCCATTCAAATTGTTCAAGGTGTCGAAGTGCAAGCGCCCTTGTGTATTGAACTGATTCTGGCGACAGGTCTTGGAGCTGCCTTAGCGTGGATTTTTAGTATCTGGACGCGGTTGCTGCGAAGTTTAGAATCCGGAAAACAATTGCGTCAGATGCGTGCCAAAGACGAGCGCATCCAAGAATTAGAGGAAAATATTGAACACTACAAGGCAGAAATCGAAGAGAAACAAAGCCTGCCCTTAAACGCTACCCTCCAGACTGAAGACACAGAGGCGAATGGGGGGAAGCTAGCTAGTCTCGCGGCAGCAAAAGAACAGGAAGCCCTTGCCCAATCAATTTAGCTTCAATTGAGCTTGAGTTTATGCCGATGACCATTGGCCCAGCCCAGGAAGCGATCGCCCTTTTAATCGATTTGGCTCAGCGGGGAGAAATTGATCCCTGGGATGTCCAGGTGATTGAGGCGATCGATCGGTGCTTATTGGAACTGGAGAAAGCCGGGAACAAGCCCTCTGGCACCTTTGAAGTAGAACTGTCCCAATCCGGGCAGGCTTTTCTATATGCATCCATGCTGGTGTTACTCAAGGCGGATACGCTCTTTACGCAATCGACCCCAGACAATCTCGATCCCACCGACGAGCTGGACGACACCGCCGCCGATCCCAGACAATTGCCAACGCGGCTGGAACGCCATTTGCGACGCCGAGGGACAGCAATGCCTCCTCAAACTCGTCGCGTCACCCTACAGGAATTAATCGAACAGCTACAGCAGATAGCCACTGTACTGGAAGAAAAACCTGCTGGCCCAAACGCGACCAAAGACCCCAGTTATCGCGCCCAGTCCCGTTCCCAAGCCGCCCGCGCGATCGCTGCCCTCGCTCACCAGGAAAATCTGACCGAAACCGCAGCTCAGTTAGAGCGCTTTTTGAGCGGTCATTGGCCCCAAATGCCCCCTGGTCAGGATTGGCTGGAATTAGACCAGCTGCTAGAGTTATGGGCAGGGGTAAGACAACTCTCAGCACCGTTAAACGCGCATCAATTGCCTGAAGAGGTGGATACTGCGCCGAAACACCATGACCGAGTGGGAGTTTTTTGGGCGCTGTTACTCCTGTCTGCTCAGTCTAAGGTAGAGTTAGCCCAAGAGGAGTTCTACCAAGACCTAAAAATCCGAACGCTTTAGCGAATGATGATTCTGTACTTTCACAGGGGCGCATTCAGCGACTGCCGGTACGTTGATTAAACGCTAGGGGTAGAAACATCTAGAATATCGACAAGGTCAATCGACTAAAATGTTTGACCCGCCATCCTTTGCCTTCAGTCAAGGGATGGAATGCAGCTAAATGCACGAAAACAAAGTGGCCTAGGTTGAGGAAAAAATATTCATGAAAGCCATGATTCTGGCGGCTGGTAAAGGTACCCGCGTTCGTCCGATTACCTACACCATTCCCAAACCTTTAATTCCAATTCTGCAAAAACCAGTGATGGAGTTCTTGGTGGAACTGCTCAGGCAGCATGGGTTTGACCAGATCATGGTCAATGTCAGCCATCTTGCTAACGAAATTGAAAGCTATTTCCGGGATGGTCAGCGTTTTGGGGTGCAAATTGGCTATTCCTTTGAAGGCCGGATTGAAGAAAATGGCGAATTGATCGGCGAAGCGGTCGGTTCGGCTGGTGGGATGCGGCGCATCCAAGATTTTTCTCCGTTTTTTGACGACACCTTTGTGGTGCTGTGTGGAGATGCGCTGATTGACTTGGATCTGACCGCAGCGGTGAAGTGGCACAAAGAAAAAGGCGCGATCGCGACGATTGTGATGAAATCAGTGCCACGGGATGAGGTTTCCAGTTACGGAGTCGTCGTCACCGACGAAGAGGGACGAATCAAAGCCTTCCAAGAAAAACCGGCAGTGGAGGAAGCGCTCAGTACCAATATCAATACCGGGATTTACATTTTCGAGCCAGAAGTTTTGGATTACATCCCCTCTGGTCAGGAGTACGATATCGGTGGTCAGTTGTTCCCCAAACTGGTAGAAATGGGTGCGCCTTTCTACGGCATCCCGATGGATTTCCAGTGGGTGGATATTGGCAAAGTGCCGGACTACTGGCGGGCAATTCGCAGCGTGTTACTGGGAGAAGTCAAAAATGTGGCAATTCCCGGACAGAAAGTGGCTCCCGGTATTTATACGGGCTTGAATGTGGCGGTGAACTGGGACAACGTTGACATCACAGGTCCTGTCTACATCGGTGCCATGACGCGCATTGAAGATGGAGCCAAGATTGTCGGTCCCACCTACATTGGACCCAATTGCTGGGTGTGCAGCGGCGCGAAGGTGGAAAATAGCGTAATTTTTGAATACTCCCGCCTAGGCCCAGGAGTGCGCTTAGTCGATAAGCTGGTGTTTGGACGCTACTGCGTGGATAAGACGGGTGCCACGATTGATGTCCAAGCCGCAGCCCTCGATTGGCTGATTAACGATGCTCGTCAAGTTCTGCCCTCTAATCCGCCAGCAGAACGGCAAGCGATCGCCGATCTGCTGGGGATGGAAGCGATTTAAGTCATCGGGAAGCGGTAATCGGTAATGGGTAGTCGATAACAAGTAAATTCTCTACTCATTACCCATCCCCCATTCCCCATCACGACGAGAGATAAGTGTATCGACTCAAACTCTGCTCGTAGTTTTGCAGCAATCGCTGGGATTCCTGGATGGTAATGCGCTTATCTAGGAGTGCTTGTTCGCATAACCGACGAATCTGCTCAATCAGATCCTCGGAATCGTACTGTACATAACCCAAGACTTCCTTCATGGTGTCACCTTTGACGACGTGTTCAATTCTGTAGCTCTTGGGGGTCAGATGAATGTGAATCGTATTGGTATCGCCAAATAAGTTGTGCAGATTGCCCATAATTTCCTGGTAAGCTCCATTCAAGAACATCCCCAGGTAATAAGGTTCGCCAGACTTCAGCGTATGCAGTTCTAAAACCGACTTGACATCTCGCAGGTCGATAAACCGATCGATTTTGCCATCGCTGTCGCAGGTGAGGTCTGCCAAAATTCCGCGCCGCGTTGGTTCCTCATCCAGCCGATGAATCGGCATAATGGGAAACAGCTGGTCAATCGCCCAACAATCCGGCGCTGATTGGAAGACAGACAGGTTGATATAGTAGATGGAAGCCATGATTTTTTCCAGGTCTTCCAGTTCGTCGGGAACGTATTCCTGCTTCCTGGTAATCGCTAGAATTTTTTCACAACAAGCCCAGTAAAGACGCTCGGCTCTAGCTCGTTCGGTGAGGCGCAAAATCCCCAAATTAAATCGGCTGATGGCTTCTTCTTTGAATTGAGTGGCGTCGTGGTATAGCTCTTGGAAATTCTCCTCATTAATGGATTGGTAGGTTTCCCAGAGATAATTAATAATCGGAGATTCGCCCTCTTTTGGGGGTTCGGGTGCCCCGGATGGCACGTCGCTAGTGCCGAGGACATCAAAAATCAGCACCGACTGATGGGAAGCGATCGCTCTCCCACTCTCGCTAATCAGCGTAGGAACGGGTATCTGGTGTTCGGCACAAGCTTCCTTCAACTCTGCCACGATATCGTTGGCATAGTTCTGCATATTGTAATTTTTGGAAGCATAGAAATTGGTTTGAGAGCCGTCGTAATCCACGCCCAAACCGCCGCCGACATCGAGATATTTCATGTTAGCTCCCAGCTTGGCTAACTCGACGTAAATCTTGCTAGCTTCTTGGATGGCATCTTTAATGACGTTAATCGCAGAAATCTGAGAGCCAATGTGGAAGTGCAACAGTTGCAGCGAATCCAGCAAGTCAGCGTCTTGTAATTGGTTGACTGCCTGGATAATTTCGGGAATGGTCAAACCAAATTTAGCGCGATCGCCCGTAGATCCTCCCCAGCGTCCCACACCTTGGGTACTCAGCTTCGCCCGGATGCCCAAAATTGGCCGAATTCCCAACTGACGGCTGGCGTCAATACAAAGTTGTACTTCTTCAACCTGCTCTAACACAATCAGCGGCGTTTGCCCCAGTCGAGAAGCTAACATCGCCGTTTCGATGTATTCCCGGTCTTTGTAGCCATTGCAGATGAGTAATGCCCCAGGCGTATCCAACATCGCCAAAGCAATCATCATCTCTGGCTTCGAGCCAGCTTCCAAGCCAAACTGATGGGGTTTACCAAATCGCACCAAATCCTCAACCAAGTGCCGCTGCTGGTTGCACTTGACCGGAAAGACGCCTTTGTAAGTACCGGAATAGTTGTAACGAGCGATCGCTTTCGCAAAACAAGCGTTCAATCGCTCAATCCGGTCTTCTAAAATATCTGAAAAGCGAATCAACAGTGGCAGCCCCAGATTCCGCTGCTTCAGGGCATTGACCAGTTCAAATAAATCCAGAGAACCACCACGCTCTCCCTTCGGAGAAACTGTAACGTGACCGGCTGCATTAATCGAAAAGTACGGTTGACCCCAACCTTCAATCCGATACAGGTTCTCACTCTCTTCTATTGACCAGGATGGGGGCGAGCTTTCACGGCTTATCCGCGTCAAAGCCATGTCATGTTTTTCCCGTCCTGCATTTCTCCGGGCAAGGGCACCGGAGGTGCCAGGGTTATTCGATGAACTCTGTGCCACAATTTCTTCCTGTGATGGCTCTTCTTCAATTGCTGGCGTAAACTGCTCGCCCATTTTTTATCTATCCTCCCTGTCCCCTGTCGAGTAGCTAGTCTATCGCATTCACTCATCATAGGCAGGCGTGTTGTCTTGAATCAGTACCTGCGGTTGGATGTCTGTTTAATTCCCATTCCAAAATTTGCACTTGGGGATTGTCTATGAGTAATTCTCTGCTTTGAAAACTCTCAAAGCTGCAAAAGCTCGGCTTCTTGCCTGCTACAACCACCTCTTTTTCCTGGTTACTAAATTTCTTTGTCTGAAAGATGGCAGACAATTTTTGCTAAAATCTGCCTCTAGTGAGTTATACCGAGTTTTTCAAATTTTGATAAAACTTTGATATAAATTACCCAATATCTATCAGCCGTGCTAGTTGAGGGCGTTCAATGCTCAATCAGCCCGATAAGCCTCCTATACAGCGCTTTAGCCTTGTTTTTCTGTACCAGATGGTTCAGAAGTACCCACTCGCCTTTTGGGGTGGTTTGTGGGCGTCCGTGATTACCATCGCCGCAGTAGCAGCGCTAGGTCTAGTTAGTACAGGCCCCGTCGAGCCGGAGGAATCTAAACCTGTTGAACCAATGCCTACCGTAACGACGGTTCCAGAACCAGAGACACCACCACTGCCAAGCTTCACAACCAGTCAGTCATCCGAGACCCCGTTGCCAAGCTTTACAGTGGTTCCGGAAGCTCCGAAGCAACCGGAAGTGCCACGGTGGTTGTATGGTGCGATCGCATTGGGCTTTGTCACTGGAACGCTGTTGATAGCGCTGAACCTGAGTCGTTCATCGCAGCGTAAATCTCTCAAACGGTCAAAGCCGACTGCAAGCGTCCGCAAAAAAACACCCCACCCGACTCAAAAGCGTCGTCCCATGCCGCCAAAGCAAGCGGCAGAAGACTTCCCTAAACCTCAAGAAGTGCCCCTAATGATGACAAATTATGGGATGACTGAGGTAACAGTGGTGCCTCCAGACGAAAATCATCCTCTGGATTGGGGCGAGGATAGTCTGGCAGAAATCATGGATATGCGAAAGCGGCAGTCTCTCTCTTCGTTGCTCAAAAAGTAATCGTTAATGAAAGTTTTGAGTTTTGAGTTTGAAGAAAGTTTTTAATTCAAAACTCAAAACTCAAATTTTTTTACCAAATACCAGAATTCAAGATGCAAGTAAATATTTTTTAGCTAATTACTTTTGACTTGCCGAAAGTAGCGATCGCCAGTCTTTAATTGCTTTTTCTGACCAGAGCCAGTTTTTACTAAGGGCTTCGGGTTGCAAGTTAACCGGGTCTTCGGAGATCGCCTTTTGCCGCAGCTTACGCGCTTCATCCAAAAGTTTTGCTTGCTTATCAGCGGGTTGGGATGCAGCCAATTTACTAAGCCCGATCGCTAATCCTGCATAAGTGGTCAAAGCTTCTTGTTGGGCAACCGATCCGGCGACAGCGGCTGGCTTTTCTTCTATCAAGTAAAACGCATCAAACCAAATTTGGTTAGCACGATCGAGATTCCCTTCTAAGTAGTAGGCAAACCCTAGGGCATTGAGGTATTTGGCAGACTTGGGTTGCTTTTTGACAGCTAGCTCCCAGAATCGACGGGCATCATCCAAGCTGTAATCCTTGCTGCCAGTTTGAACAGACTGCCACGCCAGACGCCCTCTCAGGAAGCTAATGGCTGGGTCATCGATTTTCTGTTTGCTAACGTTGTCAAGCGCCCCTTGGGCTTGCGGTAACGCTCCTCGGTTGAGCAATTCTTCTACAGCCACCACTGCGGCGGATAAGTTATTTTGACTGAACTGTTCAATAGCGATCGCCGTGACAGTCGGGGTATTGGCTGTCTGGAGATTGACATTTTTGAGGTTGGGACTAGGGAGCGCCGGAAGCGAGGTGATCGGTTTCTCCTGAGAGAACAACAAGTCTGAAGGTTGCGGACGACGTTGCAATAACCAGAAACCCAAAAGCGCGATCGCCATCGTCGATCCTAACGCCAGCAAGGCTCGGAGTGGGACACGCTTGACTCGTCGCTGTGCGTCCTTCCCGTCCCCACGCTGCCAGAATCGCTGCCAGGGTTTCCGGGCAGCATATCCCAGTAGCGATTCTTCCGACCCCGCGTTTTTAGGTGCTGACTGAGCAGCGATCGCTGGAGTGACGGGTTGAGGGGATGTTTTCGACACGAGTAGCGGGTGAGCGGTGATGGTCGTCAAATTCTCCCTTTCTCCTGGTCTGTCCCTCTGCTGGTCTGCTTCTGTTTCCCTATGCGCCTCTGCTGCTAAAGGTTCGGGCTTCAGCTGGCGAAACAGATCCGCTACCATTGCTGAGTCGTCTTCGTAGCCAATATCGTCATACTCCAAATCATCAACCGGATCGACCCAGTCGGGATCGTCATACCCGTATAAGTCATCCTCTAAGGAAACGTCTGAAGCCTCGTCGGTGCTTAAGAAACCGGATCTAGACACAGCCGGTGCCGTGAATACCGCTTCTTCCTCCCGATTAGAAAGCGTAGAGCCAAGCCCTCCCCAAGCCAGGTCTGCACCAGTTGCGTCAGGCAACTGAAGTCGCTCTGCTTTGGCATTGATGGCATGATGACCCGGTGTCAAGTAACCGTCAAATTCCGGGTGAAGATAGAGGATGGGTAAAGCCCAGTAAAGCTGGCGAGAACCGTAGGTAGAAATTAAACTTTGCCGCGCTCGACTCAGGCTGAGGTCAATCGGATAACCTTGATTCAGATTGCCGTAAAACCGCCGCGCCAAGGTCAAAGCGACTTGATCCGGAATTCGTTCTGCCATCGCCAGCACGCTCTTGATTCCGCGTTTGACGAGCGCTTCTGCCAAATTCCCCTCTGCCGCACCGTCACTGGGATCTGAGGCGGCGGTATGAGCGCCCCGACAAGAGTTAAACACTGCTAGCTGGACGCCATTATTGACGAGCAACCCCGCTAAGTCATCCCCGCTTAACATCTCCGTCAGCCCGGTTTGGCGGCTCACTAGGTAGAGATTGCCGCCGTAGGCTCCTTGGTCGCTATGACCTGCGTAGTGGAAAACTTGATATTGACCTTGTTCCAACTCGTGCGTCAGCTGCTCCGTACCGGGTTGTTCCAGAACGGTGAGTTGAATTTCTGGTAAGCCATTCCGGGAACGGTGACTCAGTTCTGCTTGCAGGTGACTGACTTCTTGTTTGAGCGCCAAACTTTCCTGGTCGTTGGGGGCGGCGATCGCCATCAAAATTTTCAGCAACGGTTGATTTGACCCAGAACCTAACGAGACGGTGGGACTTCTCAACCTTGTACTCGTCTGGTAGCGGGAGAAGGCAACATCGGTGACCGTCGCTAGGGGGCGATCGCCATCGTGCAATACTTCCCAAGGCAAGCTGAGTAAGCGACTATCTTTCAATCCCAAGCGCAGCCGCAATACTTCTTGCCGGTCTTGAGCGATCGCTTGAGCGATCATCCAACTATCTCGCAGCGTCCCTTGGAACAAAGCATCGTAAAGCTGCTGCCCTAGCGCCACCAAGTTAAGAGAAGATTGAGTAACTTCTCGGTTCGGGGAACCCGATCGAGAAGTATCGCTAGGAGACAGAGCCATCAGCAAAGGATCATTCATCAGGTGCCTCGCCTGAGCCAACCAATCCTCCACTTGCCACGTTACCTGCTCTTCAGCAAATGGGACGGCACCCGGTGCGGCAACCCATTCTGTCCGCACCCAATATTTATTTTCCCCTAAGGGATTTACAGAGATATGAAATTCCTGAGCCACTGCTACTATGCACTCCTGCTTCAGTTAGAACCCTCTAGCTGCTTTTCTGACCTGGAGGAGGAATTGTTTCCCTTTCTTCCTAGATTGATTCAATTTACTTAAAGTTTCCATGAAGAGCAATTTCGTTTTTTTTGAACGCAGATGCTGTTGATGGATGCCGGGAAGAGCAGGGAGAAAATTTCTAATTTAATCGTTAAATTTGCCCCGACTTAATCCGGATAGTTGAGGAATCCTTCAGAAGAGTAGATTGGTAGATGCACCCTGATTGACATCCCCTGGCTCGCCGGTTTGAGCCGGGGATTTTTTTTGTGATTCGTTACGCGGTGTACAACTTTCTGTATTTCTCCCGGCTTCAAGGGTGGGTAGAGGGAGAAGAGCAAAATTTGCTTGACATTTCTATCCCCAACCCCTGCGATGGGAGCGCCGTTGCGCTAGAAAAAAGACAAGCTAAGAAAAAGTTGCACGTAGCAGATTAGCGATCGCTCCCACCGCTTTGAACGAATGAGCGATCGCCGATCGCTCATGACTAATCTAAACTGACTTCCTCAAAAGATTTAACTTCTAGAACCGGGCCAATCATCGCGAAGGTCATCACGTCGTTTCGCACCTCACCTTTGACTTTCACTTTTAGTCCCGATTTGCGTAAATCTTCTGGAGCTTTGTGGAGTTCATAGGTTTGACCCTCTTGTGTGACCAGTGCCCAGGTGCCTGGACCGAGTCCCTTGCGTTCGATGGTACCTTCTACGCTAATGCTCATGCTGTTTGCCCTTCTCCTTTGCTGGATAAATAGGCGAGTCCGATACACAGGAGGGCATTGGTAATTAGGAATAGCCTAGCGATCGCGCCATTACCTAACCACAACATCGCCGGATCTGCTACGGCACTCACTAATAAACAGGATGCCACGCCCAAGGTCGAGCCGATCGCAAACCACTTCCAACTGCGGTGTCCTAGTAGCAATGCGACTAATGCAAAAGGAATCAACACGCTGGCAAAGATGGGATTCAATAAATCACTGCCTTGAATCGTATTGCCCAGTTCCGGAATCGAACTGCCCATCATCCGGAAAGGCCACTGGGGAAGATCGAAAATATAGAAGCCGCGCAGGAAGAATAATCCAGAACTACCGGCAACCAGACCGCTGGTTAGCGACCAACTCCAGCCAAAGGGGAAATAATTCCGCAAGAACCACGCGAGGATATAAGAACCCAATACCATCGCAATCTTGGGTAACAGTGCCACCGCACCGCCATCAATCCAGAAGCGAGGATTGAGATAGCCATTATCGCGCAACCAGCGGAAGAAGTCGCGGAAGGTAATTTGCCCGCGCACCGCCAGTTTTACAGCCGCAGAGGCATCGAGATGACCGGCACCAAAGTAGTTGAGAGCGTCATCTGGAATCACCCGTGCCGACTTTTTGAGGACGCCTAATACTTCTTCCGGTTCTGTCACGCCAGAGGCTTTAACTAAAGCCGCGACACCGGCAACGTGGGGAGACGCCATGCTGGTGCCTTGGAAAGCAGCAAAGGTGGGAATCAACTTACCATTTTCGTCATAGCTAATGGTTTCTTGCAAAATCCCACCCGATGGATTTTCTCCGGTGATTGCGCCACCAGGGGCTGAGATATCCACACCGGCACCATAGCTGGAGTAAAAGGCTTTTTCACCGGCAGAATCAATTGCTGAAACACCGATAACGTGGGGATATCGAGCTGGGTAGGAGGCAGAATTCTCATTAGAGTTGCCTGCTGCGGCTACGATGACGACGCCTTTGTTGTAGGCATAATCAATCGCTTCTTGCATTACCTGACTTTCGCCGCCACCGCCCAAGCTCATGTTAATGACATCAGCACCGTTATCGGCGGCAAACTTGATTGCTTCGGCAATATCGGCAACGGTGCCGCCGCCTTCTGCACTCAACACTTTCAGAGGCATGAGGCTGGCTTCGTAAGCAATACCAGCGACGCCATAGCCATTATTGGTGGCTTGGGCAACGGTACCGGCAACGTGGGTGCCGTGCCCGTTGTCGTCATCCGCCTCGTCGCGGTTGTTAACAAAGTCGTAGCCTTGGACAAACTTGGTATCTTTCAAGTCAGGAACGCGACTGATGCCGGTGTCAATGACGGCAACTGTCATACCTGCGCCTTTGGTTTCGTCCCAAGCAGATTCTACGTTGATACTCCGTAGGTTCCACTGCTTGCTGTACTCTGGGTCGTTGGGGACTTCCAGAGCTTTGTAGACATAGTTCGGTTCAATATATTCGGTTTTTTTGGCTAAAGGCGATTTTTTCAGAGCTTTCAGCAGATTGCGATCGCCTTTAATGATATACAAATGATCCGATTCGGAGAATTCGCTGTTGTACTGAGCGCCAAGCGATCGCACCTGTTGCACCACCTCTGCTGGTACGTCTTCGCGGAAATCCAGCACAATCGAGTCAAACTCACCTTGTGCTGCCAGTCCCTTGAAGTTAAACAGGGCAAAACCTACCCCCAATAAAAACAAGCACGCTATCAAAAGCTTTCTCATATTCACCCGTCTTGTGAGCGCCAGTTTCTCCCCACGATAACTCATGCATCTGCCTCGTGGTGTATTTAGTTTTTAGTTATTAATTTTTGTTTTTTGGAGTAATACCGCTCTTTTGCAGTAGCAAGCGATCCGAATCAGGCTGCTTGCTGCTGCAAAAGTTCTCTAGAAGCGGGAGAACCCTGCCCTTATTCTTACTGAGTACTTGTGGGTTTTCAGCCTATGAGCGTCTAATACTCACAGGACTTACGCAAAGCTTATACATATACAGTACTTACGCAAAGCTTATACATATAGCCTTCTTGTCGGTTCAATCCCCTGTGGTTGCCCTCAGATGTCGCGCAAGTTGCGTAAGTTCTGATATAGCCTTCTTGTCGGTTCAATCCCCCTGTGGTTGCCCCAGATGTCGCGCAAGTTGCGTAAGTCCTGACTCAGTTTGAGGTGAGAAAGACATTCCCTTGCCGTTAGCGCGTTCCTGCGCCTTGACTATTGTCCGAGAACCCTTGATTGGGCGGTTCGTAGGTTTGAATTTGTGTAGTATTATCGGGAGTTCTGCTGGTGAAGTTAACTTTAATATTGAGCAGTTGCAAACAAAATATTAAGATAACTATACCTGTGATTTTCATTAGTAGATGACCCATAAAATCTTTGTTAGTTTTGGAAAATGGGTTTAAATGCTATTTTTTGATTTCTTGGTTATAAATTCTAGGTTCTTATGCTAATAAACTGGATGATTTACTTTAAATAGTTTTTCAAATAGAGTTTTATCTTATATACTAATTAAATATGTTAGGTATAGCGCTGACATCAACCTTTGTTGCTCCAAGCGAGAAATTCGACCAGTAACAAATGTCTGATAAATCACTTGCTCGATGGTGAACTGGGGTAGATAAAGGTGAGATTGCATCTTGCTTTGTTGAACTCGATGCTTTTAATTATGAAGGTTTTATAAAGAGCATCTAGTGATAGAAACCTATAGCAAAATGTGACATTATTGCTGTAAATATTTGATTGAAATCCCCAAGTTTGAGTGATGGGCTTGACTCACAAAATGTGACTGGCTCTTCACGGCTTTGTGATCTCGATCGTAGCTAGAAACCGGGTGCATCCCAATCAGAGCCAAAATATCTAGCGATGTTCGCGATCGCGGCTACGCCAACCCCCTTACTCCTCTTCAGAATAACTATGCATTACCCAAATCTGTTGAAATCATGTAGAGGTGAAGCATTCGCGCAGAAATATTTGGGTTGAACAGGACTTATGCAAAGCTTTACATATAGCGCTTTGTAGGGGCAATCCCCCTGTAGTTGGGTCTTTCAGATGTCGCGCAAGTTGCGTAAGTCCTGTTGAAGTGACTTGTACAAGGCGCGAATGCTTCACCCTCAACCTGAGAATCTCTATACCCAGCATTTATACTTAGCAGATAGCCGAAGGGGAGCTAACCAGGGATAGATGCAATCGTCTGTTAGGCTGCAAGATATCAGAATAGTGAAAGGGCGAAAATCCGACAATGGAAAGAGGTTTGTTGTGGCTGCCCCTACTGGCAGCGTTTACCTGGCTGGCTTGGCAAGGCTGGAATGAGTATCAAAAAGTTGAAGCTTATCGCCTCTGGGCACAGCAGTTTGAGCGATCTAAGTACGATATCTATGCGGTGCTGGCTCAAAATGACAGCAATTTGACCTGGGGAAAACCCACGCGCCAAGGTCCGGTGGAGGTGCAAACGTTTTCTCTGAAGGATGTCAAAGCGATTCGGCTGCTGGTAGATGACAAGCCTACAGATTTAGAAGCACTGCCCAGTAAAGGTCGTGTCGCCTCGTTGGAATTTGTCTTTGCACCAGCAGCTTCGGTGAAAATCCCTTTTACTGAAATCCCCCTCGCCGCCGAATGGGGAAAGTTTCTACAGCAGGAATTACAAAACTTGGCAGAGGGGAAAGTGTAGCGATTCTCTGGCAAAGAGGCAAGGCGGGTTTTGGACTTCTATGGGATGGCGATCGCTCATTTCTCCGATGTATGGAATGTCAGCGCCAAAAAAACCCGTATTAACGGGTTTATAAGCGATCGCACTACTTAAAGGGAAAAACTAAACTATTAAAGAACTTCTTTCATGGACTTGACATCATATACGGGTTGCTATGCATAGATTCTGCTTGAGAAAATTGCTTTTTCAGCCTCCGACAATCCGTAAAACAGAAGTGTGCTAGTAAAGGAGAAATTAAAAAAATTGGCTTCCTAACTTTCAGACTTTTTCAACTTACTCGTTTTTCTGAGTGTGTTTTAAATTACAATTGCTTCAGCTCGTTTCTGCGGATCTTCGTGCGAATATTCGTAGGAAAGTTTAAACCGAGGAATTCCCAGTTGACAACCTTGCCATCCACCTTGAACTGTTACGCCAAGGGTTTGACAACAGCCGCCACGTCGTCCCATCGGGTTATAAAATTGACAATAGCGACAGGCTGAAACTGGCGAATTTAAGGGTTTCATAAAGTATTTCCTTTGAGGAACCATTTCAAAAGCAAGATTGATCTGTCTTTATAAAGTATGCGATCTGATTTTTACAATCAGCTATAACTTGTACGATATCCACTTAAAACATTGCATTTCATCATAAAAAGTCATTAAGTTGCTTAACTTAAACATGAGCAGTAACTTACCATAGATTAAGCAATTGCAACATTGCTCAAAACTAACTGTTATCAAGCATTCTATAGACTGGATAAAATTCTCCCACTCCCAAACAAACGGTTGTCGATTGGTTAGAGAAAATTTATAAAGAAAATCCGATTACTTTAATTCTCCTTTTTAAGGGTGGCAATAAGATTCCGGCTTCTTTTTAAGGTACCCTAGGGGGAAATACAGTTCACTACCGAATCGTTGTAAGTTGGATTGAGCGATCAAACCCAACAAATGCTTATGAGTGTTGGGTTTCGTTCCCTCAACCATTCCCTACGTAGGTTGGGATTTTTAGCTTTAAGTGAATCGTATGGCGCTAGGGGGAACCTGCGCCTAAAGTAAAGATTTTTGTTTTTAATATTTACTTTATGAATCGCTTCTTATCGATACTTCTTTTCAACAACAACACAAGAATCGCACCCATTGCTAACCCCACACCATGCGCCCAATACCCAACGCCCACGGGATTGACGCCACCGGAAATATTTAAGCTACCGATTCCATAAAACATCTGCTGAATAAACCACCAGAATAGATAAAACAAAGCTGGCAGTTCAATGGGGATAAACACAATTACCAGTGGCAGGATGGTATCAATTTTTGCCTGGGGAAAACTCAGAAAATAGGCTCCGAGGACAGATGCGATCGCGCCATTGGCTCCAATTAATGGCATCGTCAAAGTAGAGTCCAGCAAAACTTGTACTATGCCCGTCAAAATGCCACCCAGCAAGTAAAGTAGCAGAAACCGCCTATGTCCGAGAAGATTCTCCACACTCTTTCCAAAAACAAATAAGAATAGGAGATTACCCAAAATTTGACCAAAGCTGCTGTGGAGAAACATCGCCCATAGCAGGGAACTGGAAAACATCAGCAAGGCAACCCACGCTGCTGGATTTTCCCCAGTGAGGGCATCTGAAATCACAGCACTTATTCGGGCAGGAACGATACCCCAGTGTTCGATAAAAGCGCTTAGTTTACCTGCAACCTCTAGTTTTAGCTCCCACAGAAACAAAGCAACATTGATTCCGATCAGGGCGTAATTAACAATCGGTTTGCTGCGACTGGGGATGTTATCAGCAATAGGAATCATAGATTGGTAGTTTCTGGAAACGCAAAGGGCAAGAAAGGTTTATGCAAAGGTACACCAACAGGACTTACGCAACATCACCACATCTGAGGCAACCACAGGGGGATTGAACCCGAAAAAACGTTATATGTATAAGCTTTGCGTAAGTCCTGACCAAGTAAAAGATTATTGACTTTCTAAATTCTTGGCGTTTTCTTGGCGCTTTCCTTGGCGTAACGAGAGCGTTTCAAAAAAGACAACTTATCCCAACTGACTAAATAAATCTGCCAAAACAACATTAGAAAATAAAAATCCTTCCGGATCGGTTAATCTCAATCGTCCATTTGGTGCGAGTTTCTGGGCGTCAAGCGCGATCGCTTCCCCGCTTTCGCCGACAATTTCTACCCAACCTTGCTGGTAATAGGGTTGCAAACACGTCCAAATTTGTTGCAGCGTCTGTTTGCCAAACTGTTCGGCTAAGGTTGATAAACTGAGGCCCTCTGCTAGACGCAACCCCAGCATCAATGTTTCCAACAGTACTTCAGATGCCAATGTTTGAGGACAATCCCACACGCCACCTGCTTTGACTATCTGTTGCATCCATTCGTAATATTCCCGTGTTTTGCGGGGACGGGTGAACCGGCACCCTTGCAAATAACTGGCGGCACCCATGCCAAAGCCATAGTAGGGGCGGTTTTCCCAGTAAACTCGATTGTGGCGGCATTGATGACCGGGTTTGGCATAATTAGAAATTTCATAATGCTCGTAACCGGCACTGGTGAGAACTTGCTGCGCCAGTCGGTACATCTCGGCAGCAATTTCATCTGTGGGAAGAGGTTTGGCACCGGGTTGATACTGACGCCCAAAGGCAGTGACGGGTTCGACTTGGAGATCGTAAATTGAAATATGAGTGGGAGCGATCGCTACTGCCGTTTCTAGAGACTCCTGCCAATGTTCCAAAGTCTGATGCGGCAAACCAGAAATCAAATCCAAGCTGAATTCGGGAACCCCCACTTTGCGGACTAGCTCCACAGCTGCAAAGATATCAGAGACACCATGCGATCGCCCGCACACTTCCAACAGTTCTGGCTGAAACGCCTGTACCCCCAGACTGATTCGATTCACTCCATCTGAGCGGTAGCCTTGAAGTTGTTGCCAGTCAAAGGTGCCTGGGTCCATCTCCATTGAAATCTCAGCATCGGTGGCAATGCCAAAGCAAGCATCAAGTTGAGTCAAAATTTGCTTTAGTTGTTGCACCGATAACAGCGAAGGAGTACCGCCTCCAAAAAAAACTGTTTTTAGGGAATTTCCCCATGCTGGTGTAACTTCAATTTCTTGGCACAATACCTTAACATACTGCTCAATTGTGCCAGAGTTCTTACCAGTCTTGCGATCCCCTACCACAGACACTGGAAAATCACAGTAAAAGCACCGGCGTCTGCAAAATGGAATGTGGAGATAAGCAGAGCTGGGAATACCCAAATCAATATTTTTTCTGTCCGGGATTAAATAATTTAATACCATGTTTGCATCAATACTCAATATAGCGATGAAATACTTAAATATTTGATTAACAGTTGTTACTTTACTGAATCGTTGTCAGTTCTTTTCTTATCCTAGCAATAATACGCCAAGCCTATACCCATTATTGTTTCCTGCCTTCTGGAAGCAATATAATTGGCTAATTTTTCGGAGTTGTTCTTTTTAATAAAAAAGAAGTGGCTTCATCAAAATAACTCAAATTGGATTAAATGCTGATGTTAAATCAATTGTCATCCGTAAGGGTGAAGGCAATAACACAAAAGATATAATAAAACCAATGTAAATTTGTATCATTTCCTGAGAGCCGCTTTCAGGAATTGAAGCAATCATCCCAAACAACTGGAAAAAATGCTTGACGCAATCATTATTCTTTTATTCATCCTAGCAGCGGCGGGAATCGGGTTCGACGCGATTGAATTACTGCCCAGCGGTGCCCTACATCAAGTCAGCAATCAGGACGCTTTACGCTGGATCTTCGCCGGGTTTGCCGCCCTGGTTGGGGGTGCTGCCGGTTTACTCGTGCAGACGACCTATCGACGCTTGGAAAAGAGAGTCCGAGAAATGCCGATCGAGGTCATTTTGACCAGAGCAGTCGGCTTGGTGATCGGCTTATTAGTCGCAAACTTGATGCTGGCACCCGTTTTCTTGCTACCAATGCCCTTCGATTTTGCTTTTATTAAGCCCCTCGTTGCCATTTTAGGCAGCGTAATGTTTTCCTACTTGGGGGTCACTTTAGCAGATACTCACGGTCGTTCCTTCTTGAGGCTGATTAGCCCCCACAGCGTAGAAACGAT
Organism: Coleofasciculus sp. H7-1; assembly: GCF_057473865.1. Taxonomy (NCBI): domain Bacteria; kingdom Bacillati; phylum Cyanobacteriota; class Cyanophyceae; order Coleofasciculales; family Coleofasciculaceae; genus Coleofasciculus; species Coleofasciculus sp. H7-1. Next base: position 134,965 of record NZ_JBYCCT010000010.1, on the reverse strand, counting down.
GTTGGTAGCAGAAGGAACCCTCAAAGCTGCCTCGACCAAAGTTTTAGACACCAGCTGTATCATAGATGGTCGCATTGAAGAACTGCTGAACACTGGCTTTATCGAAGGTCAAATCCTCGTACCACATTTTGTCTTGCAGGAACTGCAACAGCTGGCAGATGGTTCCAACGATTTGAAGCGAGTCCGGGGACGGCGAGGGCTAGATATCCTGAACCAAATGAAGGATGCTTACTCAGAGCGGATCGTGATCCACTCCGCCGACTACGATGAAATTCCCAAGGTGGATGCGAAGTTAGTCCGTTTGACGCAAGAAATCAATGGTACTTTGCTAACCAACGACTACAACTTGAGTAAGGTTGCCACTTTGCAGAAAGTGCCGGTGCTGAATATTAACGATTTGGCTCAGGCAATTCGGGCAATTTATCTGCCTGGTGATAGCCTGGACATCAAAATTCTCAAGGGTGGCAAGGAACCGGCTCAGGGCGTCGGCTATCTGGACGATGGCACAATGGTGGTTGTGGAAGACGGGCGCGACTACATGGGTGGCGAAATCCGAGTAGTGGTAACAAGTGCCTTGCAGACTTCGGCGGGGCGAATGATTTTTGCTCGCCCTCAAGCGTCCGTTGTGGCTTGAAGTGGCGATCGCTACTGGTGGCACCTAGAAAGCCCAGAAGCCGCACTCTTAGCTGCACTCTTAAAATTATCAACGCCAAGAAAGGTACGCAGAAGTAAATTGCTTCCTCTGCGTACCGAGAGCGTTAAAAAATCCTACTCCTGCAAAATAGTTTTAGACACAATCCGCGTCTTCTTCCTATCTGCTTCCGAAAGTTCTTCACCCGATTGCAGCCTCGTGGCGCTGGTTTGGAGAACCGTCGCGGCTCCCTTATCTCCCATTTGCAGGGCAGTTTTGGCAGCAGTTTGTAACATCGTCGCCGCACCCACGCGATCGCCTTGTTGCAATTTCGCCTCTGCTAACTGAGTTTGTCGGTATTTCGCCAACGCCAAAATAGACTGTTGCACCTGAGGATTGGGTGCGGGTTGGTAACTCTGGACAACATTCGCCTCGACTAAGACCCGTTGAGAAAGTAGCCCCATTTTATCCTGGGCGGGATCGTCGTAGCGGACTTGTACCTCAGCGATCGCTTGATGCCCTGGGGTCAGCTGGCTGACGTAAAGATTCGCCAAAATGACTCGCGGTACATCTTTCATCAAGTCTCCCAGACGTACCATATAGCGCTCTCCTTCTGGTTGCACCGGCAGTTCAATGGCATCTGGAGCAACTTGGGCAATGGGTTTGAGTTCTGCTAACCGTACTTTCGGCATCAAGGAAAGCAACAGGTAGGCATTTGTCAACCCCACCGCAGAGATCCGATTAAACAAGCGTCCAAACTCATCGACTGCCTGTTCGGGACGCTCAATATACGACAGCGTACCGCCACCCGCATCGGCAATTTTTTCCAAAATATCCTGGTTCCAGTGAGCGCCAAATCCCAATGTATTCAACGTCAGGTTGTAGCCAGTCGCCACTTGGGCAAATTTCAGACAGCGGTTGTTGTCGCCATGCTCATTTTCGCCATCTGTTAACAGAAAAGCTTGAGAAACCGTTTCCTTTTTGCCCTTCGCCAGTTCTTCAATTCCCAGTTTTAAACCCTCATCAATCGCAGTACCGCCATCCGCACTGAGCCGATTTATCTGTTTTTTAATGTTTTCTGGGTTGTCAATGACTTGGTTAGGGACAAGAACTTTGGCTCGGTGATCGAAGGCGACAACAGAGATGCGATCGCCCGGTGCGAGACGATCCACAAGACCGATCGCTGCCTGTTTCACCGTTTCCAGGGGGCGTCCATTCATCGAGCCACTGTGGTCGAGAATTATACATAAATTGAGCGGGGCACGATCTTCAAGATCCCCAGCGATCGCAGAAATCGAAATTTCTAGTTGACGCTGGCTACTCGCTTGAGTCGCGTCAATATTGATATCATTCAAAGCAGGCTGTAAACCAACTCTCATAGCACGCTCATTCCTGGCAGAACAAGAAGGGATCGGAGTAACCACAAGACTAAACGCTAACGCTCCGGAAAGGGAACCGTAAAATTACCCCAACCGCGACCGGGCTTATTTTCTACAATAGCTTGCAGCCCAACATGGCGGAAGCGGTCAGTCAAAAGATCGCAACTCTTTGCAGAAAACGCGATCGCTGGGGTGGATTTTACCCATCGCCTTTCGCAAAAACCGACACTTAAACTCAGGTTTCCCTGTTTAAAAACCCAAAAATTGGGAGATTTGAAGACCCACTTTCCGGCGTTCCGTCCCAGAAAGCCCACCTACAGCAGCTAAAGCGACATCAAGCCACCCTCAACCTTACTAAAAGCGGTAAAGGGAGTAAAACTGCTAGAATCCAGTCAGTACGGTGGGGCACACCGGAATTTAATGTCAAATTAAAGATAGCACCACTATTGCAGCTTTCCGATACGCCATGAACTCACCCATCCAGGCTGTTCAAGCTCCCTACTACGGCGGCGATAGCTTCTACCGGACACCGCCTCCAGACTTACCGTCCCTGATCTTAAAGGAGCGGATTGTCTATCTGGGAACGCCATTGGTGCCAGAGGTAACGAAACTAATCATCGCCCAACTGCTGTTTTTGCAGTACGAAGATTCTGAAAAACCGATCAAAATCTACATCAATTCCACTGGCACCTCGCGTTACGACGGCGAACCGATTGGCTTTGAAACCGAAGCCTTCGCCATCTGTGACACGATGAACTACATCAAGCCGCCCATTCATACCATCTGTATCGGTTCGGCAATGGGAATGGCAGCAATGCTACTATCTGCTGGGACTAAAGGTTATCGCGCTAGTCTGCGCCATGCCACAATTATCCTGCATCAGACCAAGAGCTACGCTCGCGGTCAGGCGACGGATATTCAAATCCGAGCCAAAGAAGTGCTGGCTAATAAGACAACCATGCTGGATATCCTATCGCGCAATACAGGTCAGACCCCTGAAAAAATTGCTAAGGATATGGATCGACTCTTCTACATGACACCGGAGCAAGCTGTAGGATATGGCTTGATCGATCGGGTTCTAGAGTCTAAATCAGATTTACCAACACCGCTTCCCGCTGGTGTCATCTGAAGAATTAAAAATTAAAAATTAAAAATTTGAATGTCTTCATTTTTAATTTTTAATTTTGCATTTTTAATTCTTTGGATACCAATTTTCACTTTTTACGAACGGAGTTCTACATCATGCCTATTGGCTACCCTAGAGTTCCCTACCGGATGCCAGGGGGACAATATACCGAGTGGATTAACATCTACGATCGCCTTTACCGGGAACGGATTATTTTCTTGGGCGAAGACATTGACGATGAAATGGCTAACCAGATAATTGCCGTGATGCTTTATCTGGATTCGGAAGATCCGGGCAAGGACATCTATCTCTATATCAACTCTCCGGGTGGCGTAGTCACGTCTGGCATGGCGATTTATGATACCATGCAGCACATCAAATCAGAGGTGGTGACGATTTGTGTAGGCTTAGCGGCATCAATGGGTTCATTCCTGCTGACCGCTGGGACAAAAGGCAAACGTCTCGCTTTGCCTCACTCGCGGATTATGATTCACCAACCTTCTGGTGGTACGCGGGGACAAGCCACAGATATTGAGATTGAGGCGAGAGAGATTCTGCGGATTCGTCGCCAGCTGAATCAGATTTATGCTGACCGGACGGGTCAGCCTATTGAGAAAATTGAGAAGGACATGGATCGTGACTTTTTCCTGTCTGCCCAAGAAGCGAAGGAATACGGTCTAATTGACCGTGTTATCGAAGAACGTCCGAAGTAATGAGTGATTAGCTGTTAGCTGTTAGCTGCTTGACGGGTAGGTAGCCGCAATTGTAAACTTGGGCTTCCGACAAGATTCTCAAAAGCTAATAGCTAACCGCTAAAAGCTAATGGCTAGAAATAAACTCCCGACTATCAACAAAGATTAAAGACTAATTGATTAGATGATTCCTCTGATGAACCTCGCAGATTGTTACCGGGTGTTGGGGTTAAGATCAGGGGCATCTTTTGCAGAAATTAAAGCGTCTTACCGACGTTTGGCACGGCAGTATCATCCCGACGCAAATCCTGGCGATCGCCAAGCGCAGGATAAATTTATAGAGTTGACGGAGGCTTACAAGTTCCTACTTGGCGTGGTAGATAAGTCTGAGACGGTTGAGAAAGTATCCCATCAAGAACAGACCGCTGCACCGCCTCCTCAACCCGCCGTTACGAAGGTGACTCGCAAAGAGACGCCAGTTCAAAAACTTCCCGACTTGTCGATAATTGAGCAACAGCTGAAGTGGAGTTCTTATCAGCAGTTGCAGCAGTTGCTGAAAAATCGCCGATTTCCCCGCGCGATCGCCCTCATCGAAGGACTCGCTCAACGTCTGCCAGAAGATCCAGAAGTGCGTCAGTGGCAAGCGATCGCTTATCAACGTTGGGGGCGTCAGCTGATCGCTGAAAAGCAACTGGAAAAGGCAAGAATTTATCTAAAAAAAGCCCTGAAAACCGACCCCCACAATCGCTCTCTCTGGGCAGAAGTAGAACGAGATTTTCGCCGCTTAGAGCAGATTTTTTGAGGCTTTAGCGACCTGGAAATCAAAATGATTTTTCCGGTTTGCAATTTCCTAAATTCTTAACTTTATCTGGGGGATAGTCTACAGGTACAAAGGTGTAACTATCAGTCGCACAGTTAGGTGGCACTACTTTTACTAGGGTAGAAATAGGCTCTTTGCGATCGCCACCTTGAAAACTAATCACACCTGTAGCTCCTTGGGCTTGGAAGTTTGTGTCTGCTAAAACCTGTTGTACACTAATACGGCTCGGTGATGATTGTGTTGGTTTTTCTAAAGCCTTTATCAAGGCAAGAGTTCCATCATAAGCCGTAGCAGTACGCCAACTTACATCTCCTTTCCATAACTTTCTAGCTGCCTGGGGAAATTCTTGGTTGGGGCTGTCCATTTGATGCCAAGGTACAACTACCACGAAACGGTTTGAGGCATCTTTCCCTAACAGTTGTAAAGTCTCAGGATTGTAGAGAGTACTGCCTCCCCCTATCCAATTACGACCCTGATTAGCTTTGATTAACTTTAAGGTTTTATCAACGCCATAAGTAGTGGTTCCACCATCGGGAAATACGGCAAACGCTGTAGCTCCTTGTTTTTTTGCGTGAGCGATCGCAGCAGCGGCATTGAAAAGAGGATTAGACAAATCAAACTCCATCACTACCTTTTTGCCGCTATTTGTGAAGCTATGTAGAAATTGATTTCTTAAAGATTGGCTGAAACTGCTCTGCGGAGCGTAAAAGATTGCTGCTGTATTCTGACGGGCTTCTTTAATTAGGTAGTTAGTTAAAAATTTGGCAGTCACCTGCGTATTAGCTACAGTGCGAAAGAAAACATGATTGGGAATAGTACCCCATTGTGAAAGTTCTTCCGATGTGCTACCCGGAGAAATCACTACCAACCCGTGCTTTTGATAAACAGGCATAGCTGCCAGCGTCACTTCACTTGCATAGTGACCGACGACCGCTAGAAGATCCTCTTTCAACACCAGTTTCTCTGCAATTTGTCTAGCTTGATTGCGGTTATTAGCATCATCTGCAATCACTACTCTAAGACCAACACCATTAATCTTTTTCCCCTGATTGATTTCCTCCTGCGCTTGGGCGACTCCTCGCAGAATTTCCATAGCTGTGTCTGGACTTTTGTCTATAGGAGCAACCACAGCGATTATGTAAGCTTTTTGCTTTCCAAGTCTGGCATTATTCAGGTAAATTAAAGTTTCAGGATCGCTTGGCTGTTCGTCCCGTGCCTTATTTAGTAAATTAACGGCTTGTGCATATTTACCACGGGCAAATTTTTGTACCCCCTGTTGCTTAAACGATACTTCATGACCTGGAATCAAAACTTCTTCCCCACAACTTAAATCGTCTTCAAGCTTTGAATCACAAGCTGTAGCTGTCGAAAGTTTCTGAGGTTTCTGAGGTGGCAGGATCGCGAACCGATAGATTACTGCTACTACTCCTGATAGAAGAATTGCACTCATTACTAGAATTAGTACAAGCTTTGTATTTCCTGAGTTCAAAATTCTTGTACGTTCTTCGTCTGAACGATTGTCGCCAGGAGGCAAAGTAAGAGTATCGTCGGAAGGTGGTGTCCGCCGACAACTGTTGATTTGCGTTTCAATTTCCTCTAAGCGTTGCACGATTTCTTGGGCATTATTAGGTCGATTCCCTGAGAAGGGAGCCATCAGGTCATTAATTAAAGTTGCCAACTCTGGTGAAACCTGTGGGGCACTGTTTCGCCAATTCAACTGACCTGTTTTGGGGTTTTCAGGCAGATCGTGGGGATGTATGCCTGTCAGCAAATGAATGAAGGTGCGCCCCAAAGCATAGAAATCAGATTTGGAAACAGCTCTACCATCGGCTTGTTCTGGGGGTGTATAGCCGTGGGAAATAATTACTGTGCCATCCCTTCCGGCTAACTTGTGCAAGTAGGTTTCTGTGGCTTCCCGGACTGCGCCAAAATCAATCAACACCAGTTGATTGTCAGGTCGCAGCATAATGTTAGACGGCTTAATATCCCGGTGGAAATAGTTGCTTTGATGAACTTGCTGCAATATTTCTGCCAGTTGTTTCAACCAGGCGATCGCTTGCTTTTGGCTGATAGGTTGATGGTTCCGACTGCTCAAGCATTCTTTTAAGTTTATCCCCTCAATTTTCTCCATCACCAAGCAGTGCAAGGGCTTTTCGCTATTTAGGTGACATAGCTGGAAGTATCCATCTGCCTCTACTTTGGGAATCCCTTGATGATTCAGCTTCTTTAGAACTTCGGCTTCCCGCTGGAATAGGCAGATTGCCTTCTCATAATCAGTGAGCAAAATTTTCAGGACTTTTTTTGTGCCTTCCCGACGCACGTCCTCCACCTCAAAGGTTTGACCAAAGCCTCCTTTGCCCAGACGTTGGATGACCCGATAGCGCCCTTCCACTAAACTTTCGGAGCCACAGTCAGGACAAGTGCTTTGATTACCTGGTTCGTTGAAATTGCGGCAGTTGGGATTAATGCAATAACTCACGGCAAACACACTATCCCGATTTGAGTGGGAATGTTATAGAATTATAACTTCTATAGCAATCCTAAATGATTTGCACTCTCCCTGTAGAGACGCGATTAATCGCGTCTCTACACTAAGGCGAATACTCGCGCACAACTTAAATAGGATTGCCATAGCGCCAAATAACTTTATTGTTCAACCGCTCGTTAATTAATCTTTCTTTTAACATACCTTCTCACAACTGGCTGAAGCGTATAAATAACTTCATTGCCTTCGATTTGCTTTTCTATCAGCGAACGACGTTCTAATGCTTGAATCGCTTCCATAATTTCTGAAGTTGAAACCTTTACATTGATTTCTCCTTTTAATTTAAGGATGGAGCTGGGATTGAGATTAGTAGCTAAATTAAACATTATTTCTTTTTGAAAATTTGATAATCGTTGCCAGGAAGTATCTAAAATTAGATGGATGTCGCCTAAAAAAATCGTTTCTAGTTTTAGGAAATCAGAAACTTTACCAGCAAAGGAGGCTTTTATATAACTGGCAATAATATTTAAAATTAAGGGATTCCCTCGATAGATTTGAAAAAGGTTTTTCCAGTGGTTCTCGTCTGACAAACCTTTGGCTCTAAATATTTGCCAAGCGTCTGTATCATTGAGATCGGACAGGAGTAATGAACGAACGAGTGGGGTTTCTCCCTGCATTAATGCAACTTCATTAGGTTGCTCCCGACCGATTAGCATTAAGCAGCTGTTGTGGCGCTCTCTTCCCACCCGTCTGAATAGTTCGCCGTAGCCTTCATATCCTTCTCGATAGTACCCAGTTGCTTGACCAGCACCTAGAATTGTTTCGACTTCATCCAAAATCAGCAGACATCGGTGCGAACCCGTGGAAAGAGTCGTCCCTTTGGGATATCGCAGAGACTCAATTAGCTGGGAGATTCCGCGACCAATATCTTTTGGTAAATCGATTGACTGCCCGTTGGAAAGAAATCGGAGCAAGTCTGCTAAAAGGTCCTCTAATGATGGGGCAGAACGTAGCGATCGCCAGATGAAATAATTAAACTCATTCTGAATTTGCTCGGCTAGCATCACGGACAGGGCTGTTTTGCCAATTCCCCCCATGCCGAACAGCGTTACTAGGTGGCAATTATCGGCGACAATCCATTTCTCAAGCAGAGTCAGTTCTTCTGTGCGCCCATAGAAACCAGAGACATCAGGCGCTTCACCCCAATCAAGTATGGGCATCTCACGCGCTTCTGGTTCTTCAACTGCACCTGCATCAACAATCTCCTTCCAGTTGCCGATACCGACAGCTTCGCAAATATTAATAAAAGTCTCTTGCTGAATGGGTTTTTTCTGCCAAAACCGTTTCAAGGTTGCTTGCGTAGTCAGGGCAGCCTGCCACCAAGAAACGGTCATTGTTTTTGTCCAGCCTTTCCTTTTTCTGGCTTTATCAACGCTTTCTAGTCCGCGTGCAGATGCTCTCTCGGAACCCGCCATACGTTAAGCTCTTTATCACAATTCTCGCTTATTCTGGCTCACCTTTCGGTGCAGCGATCGCAGCAGTACCCTGAAAACTGAGCCAAAGAGTCAGCAAAAAAGTGAGCCGTGAAGCTGAAGCGTCTCTGGCAATCTGAGAGTATGGCAAGCAGCATCCCAGTATTGGTCGAGGTAATAGTGCGAGTAGCAGAATCATCGTGATATCCACTAGCTGTTTTGCAGACAAATCTAGCGCGATCGCACATGGCAACGTTAACGCGATCGCTCGCCTTCTGGGAAGTCTGTCCTTCTTTACAGAGATCGCCAGTCCGGTCTTTAAGAAGATTATGCAACCGAATCAAGCCCTAACCTACTGCAATGTCATGGAACTGCTAGTTGCTCAAGAAGTACACCGGCAACTCCAGCAGCTACCGCCAAAGTTGGTCAAGTATATCAATCCAGCACAAGCGATCGCCTACGCCCTGAATCGTCTGCCTGCCCTGTATGCGACCAGTCCCAGAGGATGGTATCTACAGCAGCAACGGGCTAAAGCTAAGTTAGCACCTCAGATTGTCGTGGCGGTAGGTCAAGCATTGGCGGCTGTGCAACAAGATCCCTTGAACGTGGCAATTCCCCTCAACTTTGCAGAAAACGCTGAAAACATCGAAGAAAGTGCATCTGATTCATCTGATGCGGATGTTGAAGAAGCCAAAAGCCCCGATTTCTTCCTTTCTTGGGTGCGATCGCTTTTTGGATTAGGGGGTATTAACAAAGCGGATGGTCGGCTAAAGCGCTAATCTAATGCCAGCACCCTCTAGTATCAGTTCCTATGTCCACTGAAGCGATCGCTGTCACCGTCAAATTATTCGCCGCCTATCAAGAAGCTTATGGCGTTTCAGAACTGGTGCTGAAAATCCCTCCAAATACAGCCGTTTCAGCGATACTAAATAAATTTGCTTCCGAACATCCAGAGCTTGACAAATGGCGTCAAATTACTCGCTTTGGCGTTAATTTTCAATTTGTCGAACCAGACACCATTCTGCATGATGGCGATGAAGTCGTGCTGATTCCCCCCGTTAGCGGCGGTTAGGAAAGGCAAAAGTTAAAAGCAAGAAATTCGGTCTTTTCATCCCAATTCATCCCAAATCCGCTTTAATTACCTCTTTTTCTCAAATCTGCGACTGCGGAGTTCGTTTGCATAGCCCCAGCCTTCAGACTGAGGGCTAAATTTTGTATCCTAAATAACATTTAATCCCGACTAAAAGAGTCGGATATGTTTGACGGGTATTTTTGCCTGTGTTAGTATCAACCGAACGACGGACGTAAGGAGTGTAAATACCCATGATCCAGGCAACCCAGTCAACAACGGCAACCTTTAGAGCGCTGAAGTGTAAAGAGTGCGGCACCGAATACGAACTCAAGGCAACTCATGTCTGTGAGTTCTGTTTTGGCCCTCTGGAAGTAACCTACGATTACGATGCTCTGCGCCGCACCGTAACTCGTGAAAGCATTCAGGCAGGGCCAAACTCAATTTGGCGCTACCGTTCCTTCTTGCCAGTCGCCACAGAAACGCCGATTGACGTGGGAACTGGCATGACACCACTGGTAAAAGCCCATCGCTTAGCTCGTCGTCTGGGTATTAAAAATCTTTATATTAAAAACGATGCCGTCAATATGCCCACCTTGAGCTTTAAAGATCGGGTGGTGTCGGTAGCTTTAACAAGAGCGCAGGAGTTAGGATTCACTACGGTGTCCTGCGCCAGTACGGGTAATTTAGCGAATTCTACCGCAGCGATCGCTGCCTACGCCGGTTTAGACTGCTGCGTCTTCATTCCCTCCGACCTGGAAGCAGGTAAAATTCTGGGTACACTCATCTACGGTCCCACCGTCATGGCAGTTCAGGGCAACTACGACCAAGTAAACCGCCTCTGCTGCGAAGTTGCTAATACACAAGGTTGGGGATTTGTCAATATAAATTTGCGTCCCTACTACTCAGAAGGTTCCAAAACCCTCGGCTACGAAGTAGCAGAACAGCTAGGCTGGAAACTGCCGGATCATATCGTCGCTCCGCTGGCATCTGGCTCTCTGTTCACCAAAATCTACAAAGGATTCCAAGAATTTATCAACGTTGGACTGGTTGCTGATAAGAGCGTCCGCTTCAGCGGTGCCCAAGCCGAAGGTTGTTCCCCCATTGCCCAAGCTTATCGGGAAGGACGCGACTTCGTAACCCCCGTGAAGCCGAATACAATTGCCAAATCAATTGCCATTGGCAACCCAGCCGACGGGGTTTATGCGCTAGAAGTAGCCAGGAAAACCAATGGCAACATCGAATCAGTCAACGATACTGAAATTGTGGACGGCATCAAGCTATTAGCTGAAACCGAAGGTATTTTTACCGAAACTGCTGGCGGCACCACAATCGCCGTGCTGAAAAAATTGGTAGAAGCGGGTAAAATTGATCCCGAAGAAACTACCGTTGTTTACATTACCGGCAACGGACTGAAAACCCAAGAAGCGGTGCAAGGATACATCGGGGAACCCCTGACAATTGAGGCGAAGCTGGAGAGTTTCGAGCGTGCATTAGAGCGTTCTCGGACACTCGAACGCCTCGACTGGCAGCAAGTCCTGGTTTAATCGCTATCAGTTTTTTGTGATGAGTCATTAGTTCCTACTGGGTTGCTAATGACTTATCACTCATGACTACGGATGAATGACTACTGAATAATCTTTAACTATGACAGTCAAAGTTCTCGTTCCTACTCCTCTCCAGAAGCTTACAAACAATCAAGCCACTATTCAAGGCAATGGCAGTACGATTAGTGAATTGCTCGAATCCTTAGAGCAAAGCTTTCCTGGCATCAAAGTGCGTTTGTGCGATGAAAATGGTGAGCCACGTAGATTTGTGAATTTCTACGTCAATAGCGAAGACATCCGCTTTTTGGAAGGAACTCAGACACCCCTAAATGAGGGTGATGAGGTGAGCATTGTGGCAGCGCAGGCGGGAGGCTGATCCAAGCTAGGATGAGCAGTAAAGGATTTCCATCCCGAATAGGGATTTTTAATCCTATCCCCATTCACGCTGCATACATTTAAAAAAATCACCAACTTGCGGATAAGTCCAATGGCAGAAGAAACGAATCACAATGACGCCGGAGAGGTGGCTCCTAGCACTGTTGACAAGCAGGCTCCTAGTGTGGCTGAAGAAAATGCTCCCAGTACGGATTCTGACGTAGCAACCGACATTCCGACAGCAAACGCACCCGCTCCAGAAGCTGTGAATCCAGAGGTGAATCCGAATGCGGCTGGAGAGAAATCTTCTACAGAGGCATCAACCCCAGATGACTCGGCTCAGGTTCAACCAGATGTTCAAAAAACCGCTCAAGCTGCTAAAGAGGATAAGCCAACGGGTGCCAAAGCTGCTAAAGCAGATAAGCCAACAGGTGCCAAAGCTGCTAAAAAGGACGAGTCGCCAGAAGGGGATAAGCCAGCTGCTAAAGCGGCTAAAAAAGAGAAGGCACCTGCGGTAGAAGACAAGCCTTTTGTTGAGTTTATTCAACAAGACTATTTACCAGCTTTGAAAACAGCACTTGAGAAAAAGGGCGTCCAAAATTTAGAGCTGAAGTTTGACAAGAAACCGCTTCAAGAAAGCTCAGAATGCTGGCAAGTCAACGGGAGCTGGCAAGGGGGAAAGCGGAACTTTAACCTTTATTTTCCCGAAGAAGACATCCAAAAACAAAGAGCTTTTTCCTGTTTTGAAGGCTCTAGACCCAGTATAATTGAGCCTTTCTTGTGCGATGAGCGCAAGATTACGCTGGATTTAATGGTGTTTGGCGTGACGCAGCGGTTGAATGCTCAAAAGTGGCTGGAAAGAAATTAGTCGGGGAAGGTGATTAGTCATTAGTCATTAGATAATCACTAATGACTAATGACCAATTACAACTCAATAAATTCATAAATGACAACGCCAGTTTCTGGGTGATTGTCAACCATGACGTAGCCACTTTTGAGCATTTCTTTCAAGGTGGCTTCTACCTTGGCAAAGCTCACACCTGTATCCATCACCGCTTGGGTAACGGAAAGTTTGCCACCTCTAGCAGCAGCGGCTTTCACAAGTTTAACCATCAGTTGATCGCGGGTAAGATCCTGTTTGGTAAGAGCGATCGCTGGTGGCGATAGAGGTACGCCAGTGGAGGATACCCCCAAGCGGTTTTGCGAGTTGGCGTTATGTTCTTCCACCATGCCGGGAATCAGGAATAAATCCACGAACTGCCCGACGCCAAACAAACCCCACGTAAACAGCCACAGCAGACCCGTGCCAATTTTGCCATTGTACAGGCGATGCAGCCCCGCTATCGGTGGGGACAACAAACAAGCTAGCCAAAGAACATAGGCAGTCGAGACGTTCTTCATAAGATTCCTAGCGCTTGAGATGTCCTAACTTCAATCATAGAATTTTGTTCTTAACTCTTGCATCTAGGAATTGAGCAGCGAGAACTCTCAAGATGTCACAAAACTTGACAGCGTGTAGCAAGTCTTAACGTAACAAGTGCGATCGCTCTCCTGTAGATTGGTAGACTGGAACGCAAGCCTTGAGTTAAAGCGACGGAATCATAATAATAAGAGAAACAAGAGAGACAAAGAATATGGTGGATTCCCTCAAAAAACCCAGCTTTGAAGAATTAAGACCAGGGGTGAAAGTACCTGCGAAAGAAACCCTACTGACGCCCCGGTTCTACACCACCGACTTTGATGAAATGGCGAAGATGGATCTGTCGCCAAATGAAGATGAACTCAAGGCGCTTCTGGAAGAGTTCCGCGCTGACTACAACCGTCACCACTTCGTGCGGGATGCCGAGTTTGAACAATCCTGGGATCATATCGATGGGGAGACGCGCCAGTTATTCATTGAATTTCTAGAGCGTTCCTGCACGGCGGAATTTTCCGGCTTCCTACTCTACAAAGAACTCGGACGCAGGTTGAAGGACAAAAACCCCCTTTTGGCAGAAGGCTTTAACTTGATGTCGCGGGATGAAGCTCGTCATGCTGGCTTCCTGAATAAAGCGATGTCAGACTTCAATCTGTCATTAGATTTGGGATTTCTGACCAAGAATCACAAATACACCTTCTTTAAGCCGAAATTTATCTTCTACGCTACCTATCTGTCCGAGAAGATTGGCTATTGGCGGTATATCACCATTTATCGGCACCTAGAAGCACATCCCGAAGACCGCATTTATCCCATCTTCCGCTTCTTTGAAAACTGGTGCCAGGATGAAAACCGACACGGCGACTTCTTCGACGCCGTAATGAGAGCGCAGCCCCAATTCTTGAATGATTGGAAGGCAAAGCTGTGGTGTCGCTTCTTCCTGCTGTCAGTGTTTGCGACGATGTATCTCAACGACATCCAGCGTTCCAAATTCTATGCAACACTCGGTCTGAATGCACGGGATTATGACATTCACGTAATTCAGAAAACCAATGAAACCGCAGGACGGGTATTCCCAGTAATTCTGGATGTAGAGAAACCAGAATTTTACGAGCGCCTAGACGTGTGCATCAACAATAATGAGAAGCTGAGTGCGATCGCTAACTCCAACACCCCCAAATTCCGGCAATTCTTCCAGAAGCTACCCCTTTATGCTTCTAATGCTTGGCAGCTGGTGCGCCTGTACCTAATCAAGCCGATTGATATGACTTCTGTGCAAGGTAAAGCCCGCTAATTTTGAGCATCTTCCCTCAACTAAAGTGGTTCTGCACTAAGCAGAGCCACTTTTTTTAGAAATTGAAACCCAAGCGATCGCAGAGGTTTACGCAAAGGAGTCACGATCCATCTTCCTTTGCGTACCTCTGCTGTTCCCTTTGCGTACCTCTGCGTTGAAACTTCAAGATTTTTGCTGGAAATGAATTTATCTCAAAACACCCTTCAACGACCCATCTGGCTAGTAACAATCAGCATTTGCTTAATGGTGGGGATCTCGCCTACCCAGGCTCAAACCCAGACTCAAACCCAGCCGCCAGGAACGCCCAAGCCAGAGGCTAGCGAGTTGGATTTAAGTCCAGAAATGATTGAAAATAGTCCCGTTTTGCAGCGTTGGCGGCGAGACGTGCCGAATGTGTTAGAAGAAATTCGCAATGACCCCAGCTTTCGGACTAGGGTGCGCCTCGGCTACTCCCAGTTTCCTTCATCTGGGCAAGCTGGGGGAGCCAATATTGGTGTGGAGGACGTGTTTATTGGTCGCACCGGCTTAACCGTCAGCGGCGATTATCAGACTGCGTTCAATAGTCAGCGCGAGGCTTATGGAGCAGATTTACGTTACTATGTACTTCCCTTGGGCGGCTACGTCAACATCGCCCCCCTCGTGGGCTATCGGCATTTAGAAACTGACCGATACTCAACAAATGGCTTAAATGTCGGTGCTAGGCTGATGTTAGTTTTATCTCGCACTGGTGCAGCCGATATCTCCTTAACTCAGAGTTGGGTTGCTCCAGCAACGAATGAAGAAGTCGGTATCACAAAGCTTTCGGTAGGCTATGCCTTTACCCGTAACCTGCGCTTATCGACAGACATTGAGAAGCAAAATGCCAGACAACACAAAGATAGCCGGGTTGGCATCGTACTAGAGTGGATGCCTTGAATGTTTGGATAATTGGATATTTCAATATTTACGACATTTAACCTTAAAAATATCTCAATATAGAATGCCATTACAAAAAGAGCCTTTGCCGACCTATGAACGCCTCAGACAATTTAGAGCTGTTCGGGCTATTTTTGCAACACACACCCGCTGCTGTAGCGATGTGCGATCGCCAGATGCGCTACTTGCTCGCTTCTCGTCAGTGGCTAATCGATTACGGGCTAGATGACCAAAATATCATTGGGCGATCGCATTACGAAGTCTTTCCTCACCTTCCCGACCAATGGCGGCACAAGGCTGAGCTAGTTTTAACTGGGGCGAGTTTAGGGGAGTCGCAGGAAAGTAGCTTTGTTTGCCCTGACGGTTCCTGCGTGCCGGTAAAGTGGAGCCTGCATCCTTGGAAGCACCCTAGCGGTGAAAGGGGTGGATTGATCCTGTCGGCAGAGATGATCCAGAGTGAGGAATTTTTCCATTCCATCTACGAAGGCGTGGAAAACGCCATCTTTGTTTTAGATGTGGACGCACAAGGAGTTTTTCGCTACCTTAGCTGGAATCCACCCATAGCGCTCGTTACTGGCATCAGTAGTGCCCAAGCTAAGGGCAAGACTCCCCAAGAACTATTTGGTTCAGATTTGGGTAATTCTTTGCACCAGAGATATACAAAATGTCTCGTCGCTGGGGAATGTACTTTCTATGAGGATTGCATTCCCTTGCAGGGTGTAGACACTTATTGGCTAACCACTTTAACTCCACTGCGGGATGCTGCGGGTCGCATCTATCGAATTATCGGCACAGCAAGTAATATCAGCGCTCTCAAGCAGGTTGAGGAAGCCTTGCGGCAATCAGAAACTCGGTTTCGAGAACTAGCGCAGCGAGAAGAACTACTCAACCGTCTTGCTAGCCAAATTCGCAGTTCGCTGGATCTCAATACCATTCTGGAAACAGCTGTGCAGGAAATCCGCAGATTGCTGCAAATTGAGCAGTGCCTTTTCATGTGGTATCGTCCCGATGGTGAGTCGGCAATTTGGGATGTATTGCATGAAGCGAAGGTAGACAATTTGCCTAGCTTTTTGGGTTCCTATCCGGCGGAACCAACCAGTTTCCCAGCCAGACAACTCTTAAACCGAGAAATCATCCATTTGGATAATGTTGAAGCTTTAACCGACCCCGATTCATGGCAATTCTTCCGATCGCTGGGGTACGCTTCTATACTAAATTTTCCGATAATGACTCGCACGGGTGAACTCGGTGTAGTTGCCTGCGGTCAATTTAGTAGTCCCCGAACTTGGCATGACGATGAAGTGGAACTGCTCTCGGCGGTTTGTGACCAAATCGCGATCGCCATTAACCAAGCAGAACTTTATACTCAAACTCTTGAAGCCGCTGCGATCGCTCAAGCGCACGCCACCCGGCTCGAAACCACACTTCAGGAACTCCAACTTACCCAGTCCCAACTCGTTCAAAGTGAAAAAATGTCCAGTTTGGGTCAGCTAGTTGCTGGAGTAGCGCATGAAATCAATAATTCCGTTAACTTCATCTATGGCAATTTAGCCCCTGCGAACGAATACACTCAAGACATTCTTGGTTTACTACAACTGTATCAACAGCAATATCCTCATCCAACGCCAGAAATTCAAGACGAAATTGCTGCGATTGACCTAGATTTTCTGATCGAAGACTTGCCTAAATTACTTTCTTCAATGAATGTGGGGGCAGAGCGCATTTGTGAGATTGTGCGTAGCTTACGCAATTTCTCTCGCCTTGACGAAGCCGAGATGAAACAAGTAGATATCCATGAAGGTATCGAAAGTACGCTCCTAATTCTGCAAAATCGCCTCAAATCCAAACCGGAGCATCCCCCTATCCAGCTAATCAAAGAATATAGCAACCTACCCGAAGTAGAGTGCTATCCGGGACAGCTCAACCAAGTATTTATGAATCTTCTCACCAATGCAATTGATGCTTTGGATGAGTACAACAAAAAGCGATCGCTTGAACAAATCAAAGCCAACGCCTGCATGATTCGGATTCGTACCGAAGTGCTTACAAGTAACCGAGTAGCGATCAAAATTGCCGACAATGGGCCAGGAATGACAGAGGAAGTCAGAAAGCGACTTTTCGAGCCTTTCTTCACAACCAAGCCAGTTGGCATTGGCACAGGGCTTGGTTTGTCGATTAGCTACCAAATTGTGGTCGAAAAACACGGCGGTCAACTCAAATGTATTTCAGCGCCCGGTCAAGGGGCAGAATTTGTGATAGAAATTCCCCTACATCCGCAATCACAAATTTGATCTAATCGCCAATTAATTACTAATTATTAACAAAAAGGGCGGACATTTAATTCCGCCCCGAAAAGGATTATTGATTAGACTTACGCACAGATCCCCCTTGCATCCCCCGATGAATTGGGGGACTTTTCCGGTTCCCCCCAATTTATCGGGGGTTAGGGGGATCTCTGCGTAAGTCCTCCTCTTTTAATTTTCTAGCGATCGCCAATTTCTGGTGCCCGCAATGACAACAGGGGAATATCCGCCTGTGCCTGTGTCGGAACCTGTCGCCCACTCGCCAGCGTCGGTACTGAATCTCGCAGTCGCGCCGTCAGCTGCAAAGTGGTTGCGTCGTAAATCTCAGTCAGAATTTTGGGATACAAGCCAATACCAATAATCGGCACCAACAGACAGGCGATGATAAACACCTCTCGCGGTTCCGCATCGATCAAGGCTTCGTGTTCCACTAATTCCTTGTTCTCCGGGCCGTAGCAAATTTCCCGCAGCATCGAGAGTAAGTAAATGGGAGTCAGAATCACGCCAACAGCGGCTAGAAAGACCACCACCACCTTGAAAGTGGGGTTATAAGCATCGCTGGTCGCAAAGCCGACAAACACCATCAACTCTGCCACAAATCCGCTCATCCCTGGCAATGCTAATGACGCTAGGGCACAAGTAGTCCACATGGCAAACATCTTTTTCATCCTCAGCCCGATGCCGCCCATTTCATCCAGCATCAGGGTGTGGGTGCGGTCGTAAGTGGCTCCCACGAGGAAGAACAAGCTTGCCCCAATCAAACCGTGGGAAACCATTTGCAGCACCGCACCGCTCAAACCCAGGTCAGTAAATGTGGCAATCCCAATCAGCACAAATCCCATGTGGGAAATCGAGGAATAAGCGATTTTCCGTTTCAGGTTACGCTGGGCAAAAGAGGTCAGGGCGGCGTAGATGATGTTGGTAACGCCCAAAATCACCAAAACGGGCGCGAACACTGCATGAGCGTCCGGTAGCATCTGGGCATTCATCCGAATCAGAGCATAACCGCCCATTTTCAGGAGAATTCCCGCCAGCAACATATGCACTGGCGCAGTCGCTTCGCCGTGAGCATCTGGTAGCCAGGTATGCAGGGGAATAATCGGCAGTTTGACGCCGTAGGCAATCAGGAACCCAGCATAGATCCAGAGTTGGAAAGTTAGAGGGTAATCCTTGGCAGCGATCGCTCTCATATCAAACGTCACGGTATCGCCGTAGAACGCCATCGCCAAGGCGGCTACTAAAATGAACAGCGATCCGCCAGCCGTATAAAGAATGAACTTGGTAGCCGCGTACAAACGCTTCTTACCGCCCCAAATTGCCAGCAGCAGGTACACCGGAATCAGTTCCAGTTCCCACACCAGGAAAAACAACAGCATATCCTGACCGGCAAACACGGCAATCTGACCGCCGTACATCGCTAGGAGCAAAAAGTAAAACAGCTTCGGCTTAAACGTCACGGGCCACGCCGCCAAAGTCGCCAGCGTAGTGATGAAGCCGGTGAGCAATACCAGCGGCATTGACAAGCCATCCACGCCCACCGACCACTTTAAGTCGATTTGGGGCACCCAGGAGTAACTTTCCACCAGTTGCAGACCGGGATTAGAAAAGTCGTACTGAGTATAGAAGGCATAAACCATCACCACGAAATCAATCAGCCCAATAATTAGGGCGTACCAGCGTACCGTCTTACCATCTTTATCTGGCACCAACGGAATCAACAGCGATGCCGCGATGGGGAACAGGATGATAAAAGTCAGCCAAGGAAAATTAGCTGTATTCATGAGATATCAAATCGTGAGCAATAAGGTTTAGCTGTCAGCTATGAGTAAGTGTACTTAAAAAGGAAAAAGGAAAAAGCTGAAAACTTTTTCCTTTTATCTTTTGTTGACAGCGGGTAGAAACACGCAGCGAACGGTTTCTAAATTTAAGTCACACCAAAGACAACCACGCCCACTAGCACCGCCCCAAATACAATCAGAGCATAGAATTGGACGCGACCTGTTTCAAAGTATTTCAGACTTTCACCACTCAACAGCGTCGCCAAGCCGGTCAAGTTGACTGCGCCATCGACCACCCGGAAATCTACTTCCATGACTTGCCGCGCCAAGCGGCGGCACCCTTGAACGAAGAGAGTGTCATAGATTTCGTCAAAATACCACTTGTTGAGCGACAGCTTGTAAAGGAAGGGGATTTTGGCAGCGATCGCCGCCGGATCGATCTTGCCTCTCAAGTACATCAGAGAAGCCAGCGTAATCCCAATCAAGGCAATTCCGACCGAATTACCCCCCATGATCAAAAATTCTGTCAAATCAAACTCAGTGGCTTTTTCCAACACTTCGGTGATTGGTTCGCCGGGGGCGTGAATGAATTCCTCAAAATAATTGTGGAAAGGCGTCCCTACCAAACCAATCAGCATCGACGGCACCGCCAGAACGATCAGGGGCAGCGTCATCGTCAGCGGTGACTCGTGGGGATACTCGCTGTGGGCGTGGTCATCGTGACTGTCATGGGCTGTGGAGGACAACTCTCTGGTATCCATCGCCCCAGGGCCAAAAGCGAATTCGACCTGGGGAGATTTAGCAGCCGCCAGTAGTTCCTGCTTGATGCCTGATTCATGCCCCCGGAATTTGCCCTCAAACGTCCGGAAGTACATCCGGAACATATAGAAAGCAGTCATTCCAGCCGTCAGCCAGCCGACGACCCACAGCGCCGGATTCGCGCCAAAAGCACTTCCTAGGATTTCGTCTTTCGACCAAAACCCAGCAAAAGGTGGAATCCCACTAATCGCCAGAGTTCCGACCAAAAAGGTGAGGGAGGTAATCGGCATATACTTCCGCAGTCCTCCCATCATCCGCATATCCTGTGCCAAGGCGGGATCGTGACCCACCACTGATTCCATGCCGTGAATCACAGAACCAGAACCCAAAAACAGCATCGCCTTGAAGTAGGCGTGTGTCATCAGGTGAAATAGACCGGCAGTATAGGCACCGACGCCCATTGCCATTACCATGTAGCCCAGTTGGGACATGGTGGAATAAGCTAGACCCTTCTTGATGTCGTTTTGGGTAATGGCAATGGTTGCCCCCAAAAATGCGGTAAAGGCACCCGTCCAGGCAATCACGTTCATTGCCACTGGGATGTCTTCAAACACGGGATACATCCGCGCAATTAGGAAGACGCCCGCTGCTACCATCGTTGCTGCGTGAATCAGGGCGCTGATGGGGG
The DNA here is from genome assembly GCF_057473865.1 of Coleofasciculus sp. H7-1. NCBI lineage: Bacteria > Bacillati > Cyanobacteriota > Cyanophyceae > Coleofasciculales > Coleofasciculaceae > Coleofasciculus > Coleofasciculus sp. H7-1. Next base: position 114,215 of record NZ_JBYCCT010000010.1, on the reverse strand, counting down.
TAGGACCTTCCATCGCGTCTGGTAGCCAGACGTGCAACGGGAACTGGGCAGATTTTGCCACCGGCCCCATAAACACTAAGATGGCGAACAGAGCGGCAAGGCCGGTACTCAGGTAGCCTGATGCGACAAATGCTTGCAGGCGATCGCCTATCACGTCGAATTCAAAGCTGCCCGTCGCCCAGTACAGCCCCAGCATCCCTAACAGCAGCCCGAAGTCGCCGACGCGGTTGACGACAAAAGCCTTTTGGCAAGCATCCGCTGCTGCCTTCCGGTCATACCAGAATCCGATCAGTAAGTAAGAACACATCCCGACCAGTTCCCAGAAAATATAAACCTGTACCAAGTTTGGGCTGACCACCAGACCCAACATGGAGGAACTAAACAGGCTCAGATAGGCATAGAAGCGCACATACCCCGGATCGTGAGCCATGTAGCCATCGGTGTAGATCATCACCAGGAAGGCAACACTCGTCACGATGACCAGCATCAGGGCTGTCAAGTGGTCAATCGTGTAGCCCATATTCAGGTGAAAATTCCCCGCTGCTGCCCACTCCAGGGTACGGGTGTAGGGAGCATGACCTTGAATTTGACTCCAGAGCAACGCCAAGGAGAAACCCATCGCCACCCCTAGCAGGGAGACTATAACCACGGCGTTTAACTGCCGCAGACTGTTGGTAAATCGATTAATCGAGATTAGTCCCAGACCGACCAGCATCGCCCCAGCTAGCGGCAGGACTGGGATGATCCAGGCATACTGATAGAGCAGTTCCATCACTGACGCCTACTTTATATTTCTTCACTAACTTGGTAAGACCGTTTACATTGTGACACAGACGGTCTCTAAAGTATTTATAACTAACAGTTTAGACAGCGAGGAACTTGTGAGCAAAATTAAACCCACCGATAGAGAGGATCGGTGGGCTGACAAAAGGGTAGGGCGTTGGATTCAGGTTGAAAAGTCACCAGGAGCGAAAAAAATTTATCAGGACTTACGCAACATCACCACATAGTAAGGGCAACCACAGGGGGATTACCCATACAAAACGCTATATGTATAAGCTTTGCGTAAGTCCTGTTTATCTTGGATGGTGGATAACTCACGCGATCGCGCCAGTTATCCACCATCCGGGTATCTGAAGAGCAATCTCAGGCAGAATTTGGCAAATAACTTACCATAATTTTTTCTAGCGCCATACGTAAATCATCCCGTCCTTGAAAGCTATCAATGCGGTGAACCACCTTGCCGTTTTCAATCAGGATGATCGTTGGTAGACTCTGGAGGCGATAAGTATTCGCCAGTTTTAAATTTTGATCGGCATTAATTCCGACTAATTTGACTTGTTCGCCCCATTCTGATTGAACTCTGGTCAGCAGGGGGTTAATCAGCCGACATAATCCACACCAGGGTGCCCAAAAATGAACCAAAACTGGGGTGGAAGATTCTAAAACTTCTTGTGTAAACGTCCGTTCGCTAACAGAAAGCACCATGATTCCTCTAGTTTTATTTGCTTTTACTATTGAAAATCAGCCAAAAGGAGGAAGTAAAGCAGTCAACAATGAAGTAAACTCTCTCAGCTTACTCTAGCGCAACCAGTACACCAGTGCGTATCTACACGTCTAGGCATCTATGGGGACGCTAAGACGGTAGAACCAGAGCGTAATTAAGCTGAAAGTTATTTGGGATCATGCTACATCCATTTGGGATCGCGTGGCTCAGCATAATTGCGGAACTACCATCTGACACGAGCTGTCGCCTGGATCAACCAAGGGTGCGCCCACCACAACAGCAGAATGAAAGCAGTGACCCCCAGATAGGCAGGGCGGAGAAACTCCTGCCATTTCAGGGTTTGACGCCCTTGCAGGAGCGCCTGGAAGGGGACAACGGAGGTGCGAACTTTCACTGCTTCAAAAGCTTCCCCATAGCGATCTAAAAGACGGCGATCGCCATGCCAAACTGCGAATAAATGATGCAGCACTAGCCCCACTGAAGTTAAGAGAGTAAAAGTCGTGCCAATCCAAAGCGTATGGGCAATACACCAAATCACCTGTCCGACCATTTGGGGATGCCTGGTGATGCGGATAATGCCAGTTTCGTAAAGATGCACTTGAGGCTTTTCGATGGCGGCAATTTCCAACAAGTTGAAAGTCGCTGGATAAAGAAACAGAAACGAGATCACCGAAAGTACCCACACAACCGACTGGACGCCAGGGACGCCCTGAACTTGCCACAGTTGTAGCCCATCATAACGATGATTAATGAAATAAACGATCAACACCACCGCTAGGGGAAGACTGACGAGGGCAAATAGGATGCGGTAGAGTCGGGGACCGATTTTTTTTTCGCCCCAAGGACGCAGTGCGGCGAGACCACTGTGAGCGATCGCAAACCCTAAAAGCAGTCCTAGCATTGTGTAGTGGCTAGGAGTCAGAACGCCAAAGAAATTCATAAACTTTTACGTAATTTCCAGTAGAAAATAGACCCCCCAAGTATTCCCTGAGAGACTTGATCTCGTGTTGTGTTACTGTCGATGACTGAGAGGCTTTACAACGAAGTGGGCTATCAATCGCTTGAGTTAAGCCCTATCTCTCGCAAGAGAGCGCTTAGCGATCCTTCGGTCATTGGTGATGGGTCATCGGTCAAATGTCAGCAGCAACCAACAACTGACAACTGACAACTGACAACCGACAAAAAGCTAACAGATCGCCGAGCTTTATGCCTCAGTCGCTCCTTTCCCTTTTCAGGTAAAGCCTGTATGTCTGACCTTCCTTTCACTTTAGACCAACTCCGCATTCTTAAAGCGATCGCTGCCGAGGGAAGCTTCAAGCGTGCCGCCGATAGCCTGTACGTCTCCCAACCCGCTGTCAGCCTACAAGTCCAAAACTTAGAGCGGCAGTTGGATGTGCCGTTGTTTGACCGGGGAGGACGCAGGGCACAACTGACGGAAGCAGGGCACCTACTTCTCAGCTACGGCGAAAAAATCCTGACGCTTTGTCAAGAAACCTGCCGCGCCATTGAAGACTTGCAAAATCTCCAGGGTGGCACCCTGATTATAGGAGCTTCACAGACAACAGGAACCTACCTACTGCCCCGAATGATTGGGATGTTCCGCCAGCAGTATCCAGATGTGGCGGTGCAATTGCACGTTCACTCGACGCGCCGCACGGCGTGGAGTATCGCCAACGGGCAAGTTGACCTGGCAATCATCGGGGGAGAGGTTCCTTCCGAACTACAAGAAGCATTAAAAATTATTCCTTATGCTGAAGATGAACTAGCGCTGATCTTGCCAGCCTTACATCCCCTCTCCAAAATCGGTACTATCCAGAAAGACGACCTTTACAAATTGCAGTTCATTGCCTTAGACTCCCAATCCACCATTCGCAAGGTAATTGACCAAGTGCTAACCCGCTGCGGCATCGATACCCGACGCCTCAAAATAGAGATGGAACTCAACTCGATTGAGGCAATTAAAAATGCCGTGCAGGCAGGACTTGGGGCGGCGTTTGTCTCCCTATCGGCGATCGAAAAAGAGCTGCAAATGGGCATCCTCCACTACGCAAAAATTGAAGAGGTGGTGGTCAAGCGGATGCTGTGGGTGATTGTTAACCCCAATCGCTACCGCTCCAAAGCAGCAGAAGCTTTTAGCCAAGAAATTTTACCCGCCTTTGCCTCCCCCGGATGGGCAAAGGAAATGGAAGCGTCATCTCCAATAGAAGCAGATGGGTTCAAGGCAGCTGCTCCTAACTCCGCAGGCAGTTAATTTCAGTTTTAGCCAGTTGTTAGTTGCTAATAGCTAATAGAAGTATGGCTAATAGCTCTTGAACAATTAGCAATTACCAACGCTCGATTAGCCCTCATGGAAATTTACTGCACCCGTCCCGGCTGCCCTCGCCCCCTGAATTTTTTTGCCGATCTTGATGACAACAACCTTGTCAAAACGGTGCAGCAGAAGTATTGCACCGCCTGTGGAATGCATCTGATTTTAGATGGTCGGTATCTATCGACAAAGCTGTTAGGACGTGGGGGATTTGGGGCGGCGTTTTTGGCACGCGATCGCCGCACGCCTGGAATGCGCCGATGCGTAGTCAAACAGTTTCAGCCTGCGGGAGATTTAACGCCGCCGCAGCTACAAATTGCCCAAAATCTATTTGCACGGGAAGGAGAAGTTTTAGAAGAACTGGGCAGCCATCCTCAAATTCCCGACTTATTTGCTTTCTTTGATATCACAGTCCCCAGCATCCAACCAGGAAAGCAAGACAAGTTTTTCTATCTGGTGCAGGAATTCATTGATGGGCATAACTTGGAAGAGGAACTGGCGCAGAAGGGGAAGTTCTCCCAAGACGAGGTGTTGTTCTTGCTGCGAGAAATCCTCCCGGTACTAAAGTTTGTCCATAATAGTGGCTCCATCCACCGAGATATCAAGCTCTCCAACATTATGCGCGATCGCAATGGTCGGCTTTATCTGTTAGATTTTGGTGCTGTTAAGCAGGTGACGAAGGCAACGCCTGGTGGATCGTCAACCGGAATTTATTCAATGGGATTTGCACCGCCAGAGCAAATGGCTGGGGGTCAAGTGTATCCCTCAACGGATTTGTATGCTCTGGCGGTGACTTGCATTATCCTACTCACGGGCAAGCAGCCAACCGAGTTATTTGATGTCTACAAAAACCAGTGGAATTGGAGACCTCATGTGACTGCGAGCGCAAGCATTGCAGTAGCCAGAGAGTGGAATCGCTTCGCCGATATTTTAGACCAGATGCTATTGCCTGCACCAAATCAACGTTTTCAGTCCGCTGATGAAGTGCTGCACGCCCTCACTCCTTCATCACCGTCACCTCCGCCTCCGGTACCAGCTCAGATGCCCCCCCGCGTCCCTGCTCCAGCCGCCACCTCTCCTCCAACTCCAGTCCCTACTCCCCAGCCGCCCGCCCCCATTTCTCAACCCTCGTCTCGACGCAGATTTTCTCTACTGGAGGTTTTAGGAGGGGCAGCTTTTACTGGGTTTGAAGGTGGATTATTGTTTATTGCTTTGGGCAGTTTGCTGTCATCCCCAGGGCTAAGCATTGGATTATTGGGGATGACGATTGGGGGTCTGCTGTTTGCCCAATACCGCCGCGTTATTGAAAAATTTGATTTATTGATTATTGCGGGAATAACGCTGGCGATTATGCTGTTCTTTCCCGCCTTGCGAGACGGGTTTACCCTTCAGTTGGTCGTCTTTGTGGCTATGTTAGCTGGAGCAGGCGCGATCGCAGTGACTGCTCTATTTCGCCTAATTTATAAATTACTTGCTAATTTTCTCTAAGCTAATCGTGAGCTTCCTGAGTAACCATAATGTCTCAAAAGAACGAAACCCCGGTTCTGGTCTTAGCTCTCCTATTAACCTTGGGGTTGCTGGGCGGCGGGTTTTGGTGGTTTACGAATCGGTCAGGCGTTGATTTAGGAGGTTTGCGGTCTAATCCAACCAACCAATCTACACAATCCACAGGGGAAACTTTTGCTCAGTTACAAGGCGTTCCATCGGGACTTTTTAGCTACGGTGGCAGCACAACTTGGGCACCTATTCGTAAAGAAGTAGACTCAGACATTCAAACTGTCTGGCCTAAGTTTGTGCTACGCTACACCGACCCCACGACTGGTGCCCCCGGTTCTGGCAGTGGCATCAAAATGCTGTTAAACAACCAGCTGGCTTTTTCTCAATCTTCTCGCTCCATCAAAGATGAGGAATATCAGCAGGCTCAAGCCAGAGGCTTTACTCTCAAAGAAATACCAGTAGCGATTGATGGAATTGCCCTCGCCGTTCACCCAAACCTGAATATTCCCGGTCTGACCATTACCCAGCTTAAAGACATTTATACCGGCAAAATTACTAATTGGAATCAAGTCGGTGGCTTGAATCTCCCCATCACGCCTTACTCTCGCCGGATAGAAGAAGGAGGCACCATTGAATTTTTTGCCGAAAATGTTTTAGGGGGGCAGAACTTTGGTGCCAATGTTCAGTTTATCGGCACGACGACCGAAGCCCTGAGACAAGTCGCTGATAATCCTGGCGGCATCTACTACGCCTCGGCTCCGGAAGTGGTCGGTCAGTGTACCGTTAAACCGCTGCCGCTGGGTCGGAACTCCAATGAATGGGTGCCCCCTTATCAGGAGCCTTTCGTACCTCTTTCCCAATGTCCAAGCCAGCGCAACCAGCTAAACGCTGCTGCCTTTCAAAGCGGTCAATACCCAATTACCCGGAGATTGTTTGTAATTGTCAAACAAAATGGTCAAATCGACCAGCAGGCAGGCGAAGCTTATGCCAAATTGTTGCTAACGGCTCAGGGTCAGGACTTGATTAGCAAGGCTGGATTTGTCAGCATCCGCTGAGCAAATCGCTCCTTTGGCAACCACCAATTTATGCTATGACCTTGAACAGGTCAGCATTGTTGACAAACTTGCAAGCGGTTATGTCCCAAAAAAACGAAACCACGGTTCTAGTCTTAGCTCTCCTGCTCACTACTGCCTTATTGGGCGGTGGCTTTTGGTGGTTTACCAAACGATCTGGTGTTGACCTTGGTGGTTTAAACAAAACCACCAATCCCAGTGATTCTGCTGCCAACAACCGGGATCAGCCCTATAGTTCGACACCATCCACGGGTGAAGGCTTTCCCGAAGTGCAGAAGGTTCCCACTGGGCTGTTTAGCTATGGTGGCAGCACCTCTTGGGCACCGATTCGACTCGCAGTAGACTCTCGTATGCAAGCGGCGCGACCTGAGTTTCGGCTGCGCTATGTTGAGCCAAATACCGGCTCTGCTAGCTCTGGCGCTGGCATCAAAATGTTACTAGACGGGAAAATTGACTTCGCCCAATCCTCCCGACCGATTCTTCCTGCCGAGTATAACCAGGCACAGCAGCGAGGGTTCGGTCTCAAAGAAATTGCGATCGCGATTGATGGATTGGCAGTCGCTGTTAACCCAAACCTGAATATTCCAGGTTTGACCTTAGATCAGCTGAAATCTATCTACACGGGTAAGATTACGAACTGGAAAGAATTAGGCGGTCCGGATATCCCCATTAAGCCGTATTCTCGTTCCCTTAATGCCGGGGGGACGGTGGAACTGTTTGTTGAAGAAGTCTTGAACGGTCAACCTTTTGGTGCCAATGTTGAATTTGTCTCCACCACGACTCAAGCACTGCAAAAACTTGGTGGTAGTCCTGGGGGAATTTACTTTGCTTCTGCGCCAGAAGTGGTGCCACAATGTAGCATCAAGTCTTTGCCAGTTGGGCGAAGAACGGGTGAATTTGTAACGCCTTACCAAGAGCCTTTTGTGCCGCTTCAAACGTGCCCTGGTCAACGCAATCAGCTGAACATTAAGGCTTTCCAAACGGGTCAGTACCCCCTGACTCGTAAGCTGTTTGTGATTGTTAAACAGAATGGTCAGAGAGAACAGCAAGCTGGTGAAGCTTATGCGAATTTGTTGCAGATAGAACAAGGACAGCAACTGATTTCTGAGGCTGGATTTGTCAGACTCCGCTAATCAATTGCTGTTAGCGATTAATTACTCTGGTTTGAGAGGCGATTTAAAATAAAATTTTTAACGCCTAAAAAGAATTTAATTAGACTTATCAATAAGCCCTATTTCTTCCTGCTTAACCATCCATGTCCCATAAAAACGAAACAACGGTTCTTGTTCTGTCACTATTCATTACAGCAGGTCTTTTGGGGACTGGTTATTGGTGGTTCAAGAGCAATTCCGGTACGCCAATTGCTCCGGAAAAACCCGATTCGGTGCAATCAAGTCAAGTGCCTATAGCACCAGGTTCTATAAGCGCTCGGATTAGTGTAGGGGAAAAAATTTTAGTTGCGGCTAACACGAACTCGGATAAACAAGCCGGGGTGCAAGCCTTTGCAAGTGGGGATTTTGCTGGCGCGATCGCTAAGCTACAATCATCTCTGCAAGCGAATCGCAACGATCCAGAGGCTTTAATTTATCTCAACAATGCCCGGATTGGCAAGCAAATCAGCTACACCATTGCAGTCTCTGTACCGATTGGCAACGATATTAATGGAGCTTTAGAGATGTTGCGCGGTGTCGCTCAAGCTCAAACTGAAATTAATCAAGCCGGGGGAATTAAAGGAATTCCGTTGAAAGTAGCGATCGCTAATGACGACAATAATCCAGAAATTGCCAAACAAATTGCTACCACATTGGTCAATAATCCAGACGTGTTGGGTGTTGTCGGTCCTTATTCCAGCGATGTCACTTTGGCGGCAGGAACTACTTATAATGATGGCAAATTAGTCGTCATTTCCCCGACTAGCACCTCAATTAAACTTTCCGGTTTTAGCCGCTACGTTTTTCGGACTGTTCCCAGTGACTACGTGGCAGCCAGGGCATTATCTGAATATATGCTCAACAAATTGCAACGGAAAAATGCAGCCGTTTTCTTTAATTCTCGGAGTGCCTATAGCCAATCGCTGAAATCGGAATTTGTCACTGCTGTGTCGTTGGGAGGAGGACAAGTATCGAATGAGTTTGACTTATCCGAACCCGGTTTTAGTGCTGCTAGGAGTATTGAACAAGCGATCGCTCAAGGTGCCCAGGTGCTAATGTTAGCAGCGAATACAGAGACTTTAGACAAAGCCCTGCAAGTCGTGCATCTGAATCGCAAACGATTCACTCTCTTGGGGGGAGATGATGTTTACACGCCCAAGACTTTGGAAGTTGGAGGTGAGGCAGCAGTTGGGATGGTGCTGGCAGTGCCTTGGCATATCAATAGCGATTCGACATCAGAGTTTCCCCGCCAATCCAGACAACTTTGGGGTGGCGATATAAATTGGCGCACCGCTTTGTCTTATGACGCTACGCGGGCTTTGATTGCAGCCTTGCAACGCAATCCGACCCGAACTGGAGTCCAAGCAGCCCTCAGGGCATCGGATTTTTCTACTACTGGGGCATCAGGCATCATCCGGTTTTTACCGTCAGGCGATCGCAATGCTGCCGTCATTTTAGTCCGCAGTCAACCGGGTACCACCTCAGGCACCGGCTACGATTTTGTACCGCTTCGTCCTTAATCAGCTGCTAGCCATGAGCAAGCAATAGCAAGGACAACAAACTGATGGCAATACGCCCAAAACAGCTAATTATTGTTAGCACTCAAAGCAGACGCCGGTAAACAGAGCAAACTCTCCCCTTGAGTTCTGATTAATCCTTTTTGACGTAACTTACCCATTAAGCGAGTCACGGTGACGCGAGTAGAACCAATGGCACTGCCAATTTGGGCATGAGTCAGGGGAAATGGTAGACAGTAACCGCTATCTTGAGGTTCGCCAAATTCTTCGATCAACAGCGTCAGGAATCCCAACAGCCGATCGATTGTCCGTCGCTGTCCCAGAGTACTCAGCCACAGTAGCTTGCGCTGGTGCTGATACCGAAACGCATCAAATACCTCGCGCCGGAAGTGAGGCCAGTTGTCCAGGTCATGCCAGTACATCCAAACTACAGAAGTTTGATCGACGTGGGCATAAGCCTGAAGGGTAAACGGTGACTGGGCAACAATTTCAAACGGTTGTCCTGCACCCACGAAGCCTAAAAAAGCTTCTTCTGGACTCAAACGCAGGGCTTTAACAGCGGAACTACTGGTGTTGGCACTAACTTGAGCCGTGCCGACTAAGCGGACTGCACCCCGTTGGACTAGATACAAAAGTCCTGGTCTAGCTGGAATCCGCTCATCTTTACTAAAAGTCCGATAACGGTAGTGTTCCTGCGCCCAGTCTAGAATCCGTTGCCAGGTTAAAAAGGGTCGAGATACCTCTGATGTGGAGGATGGTGAATGCATAAGTGGCAGCGATGATCTTTTATAAATTTTACCAGGATTACAAGGTAGCAAAAAATACTTCCTCATGCGCCTGCTTGAGTTAGATATTCTTCTGGGAAAGTTCTAACCTTAGGTAGAGGCAAGAAAACTAGACTAGATAAGAGAAATACGTTTTTGAAAGGGAGTGAGTGTGAAGGTGAATTTACCTGCTGTTAATTGCCTATCTCTGAAGCAGCAGATGCTTATTCAGCTACAAGCAGCTATCGGTTTGTACAGAGAAAGATACATTCTCGACAAGGACGCGATCGCTTCGCATCTGACAGAGAAAAATGTGCCGTTGAGTGCTGAGCTGATGACTGTTGCCGGAATCTCTCTCCAGCGATTTCAGGGGAGTACGGGCATCCTATACAGGTCGAGTGTAGCGCTCAAACTTGCGGCTCTCTGGCACCTGCCAGCACTAGAGATTGCAACTGAGCTAGCTGCCTATCTCTGTGCTAGCGTCGATGACGCTCAGGGAAAGGTGGGTTTACAAAATTTGACAATTCAAGTCATTCCTCCCGGTTTCATTGATTTCCAACTCACCGATGCGGAAATAGCCCGTTGGTTGCAGCTTTTGGTGTCAGGGGAACTGAGTCAAAGCCAGGGAGTTCCCAATTATTCATTACCCATTACCGATTACCCATTACCGATTAGTTGTCCCCAACCCTTATCAAGTCTTTCAAAAGTACAGTACATTCATGCCCGTTGCTGCTCTTTGCTGCGCTTAGGGCATCGGGAGAATCTAATCCAGCTCAATGACTCGCTGGCGCTGATGCTAGTCTACCCAGAGCCAATTCCTTGGCTGACTGCGGACGGGCAACTCCAGTTGGTTCATCCAGCAGAACGCCGCTTGATTGCCCTGTTGCTGGAGTTGCTAGATGAACTGGGGGGCATGAATCAACCTAAGTGGGTAAAACGGGCGTTTGATGCGAGTCAGGCTTTTGAAACCTTTTACAGTGAATGTCGCATTTTTGGCGAAGTCAAGACTCAGACGCCCCATCTGGCGCAGGCAAGATTGGGGTTAGTGGGAGTAACTCGCTCAATTTTGAAATTACTCTTGCAAGACAGGCTGGGCATTTTGGCACCCATAGAACTTTAGTCTCACCATCGTCTACCCCTAGTTAGAAAATTTTATAAAAAGCACTAGACAAATGGAATGATATGAAATATTATTGCTCTTGTGTGAGGAGCGAACCAGTGAGAGGACCGAGACGAAACACGGCCAGTCGTCGGTCCTCTTTCTGATCTAAAGGGTTTTAAAGTAAAAACATTTCAATGGCAGCGGCGGCACCATCTTTCTCCACACTAGGAGCCACCCACTGCGCGATCGCTTGAACATCTGCGGGTGCATTCCCCATCGCTACACCAATCCCAGCGTATTCAAGCATCTCCAAATCATTAAAGTTATCGCCAATCGCCATCACATTAGCGGCGTCTAGTCCTAATATCTCTTCAGCTAAGTAACGCACTGCCGTTCCTTTATTCACACTGGGGTGAGTCGCTTCAAAGAAAGTCGCGACAGAGGTTGTCAGGTAAAGTTCGGCTGGGGTGTAACGCTTTCGCAACGTCCCCAGCAAATTGTCAATCACGGTAGTGTCGTCACATAGCGCCAAAACTTTCGTCGGTTCAGCAATGGAGAGGGCGTTACGCAGGTCGCCAACCACGATAGGCTGGATGCCAGAGCGTTGTGAGTAAGCTTTGGTTGCTGATGTCAGTTCTCTGACATACAGCTGATCGTTGATGTAGAAGTGGACGGAAAGTAGCGATCGCCATTCCGGCTCCTCAAAGTATTCCAACAATTGCAATACCATTAGCTTAGAAACGGGCAAGTGACGGAGAAATTGCTGGGTGACGGGGTCTTGAATCCAAGCACCTTGATAAGCCATCACCGGCAACGTGGAGCCAACATCTTGATGGAAGCGCAAAGCAGAACGATACATCCGACCTGTAGCGATCGCAATGTGAATACCCTTTGCTTGAACGGCACGAATTGCCCGAAGTACAGGTTCTCTGATAGTGTTGGATACACCGGCAATCGTGCCATCAATATCTAAAACTAATAATCGAATCGCCTTGGCATCTAAATGGGGAGAGCTTACCTCAACTACCTGGTTAGAAAAAGAAGGGTTTGACATGAGTTGTTCGTTGTTCGTTGTTCGTTGCTAGAGTAACCAAACCTCTAAACACTAACAACCAAAAACTAATAACTCCTTAAAAGACTATGACCGAGGCAAAGAATCGCTATCGCGCCAGTCGTCGGGTTTTATTTGCGACGCTTTGGCTCACCTTGTTCGTTTTATCAGTTAAAGTTTCAGCAGGTTGGACAACGCGATCGCTCAGTCTGTTAGCGGAGTCGCTGCACACCCTGATTACCAGCTTTAGTATCTTGTTGAGTTTGCTGGTCACTGCCGCACCCGACCGTCTAGCAGGGCGGGAAGTGCATGGTCATAGCAAACTGGAAAGCGTGGCAACGCTTCTGCTCGTAGCTTTTTTGGGCTTTGCCTGCTTAAATTTGCTGGGAATGTCCGCCCAACAGCTAGCCGCTGCGACCAGGGTTGTCGATCTCCCGTTTCCCACCGATGTGAGTCTACCCCTGATTCAATTGCTGGGAGTGGTTGTCGCCACGACCCTTGCCCTGGCGCTCATGGGCGTGTACCAAGCCAGAGTTTTAAATAGCCCTGCTGTGCGTTTTAATGCCATTCAGTTGTTAAAGGATGTGGGGCTGACCATCTTAGTGTTAGCAGGCTTCGTAGGAGTGATGTGGGGTTTCTTCTGGCTCGACGTGATGCTGGCAGTTTTTTTAGTCCTTCTAGCCGCCAGAAGTTGTTGGTACGTAGTGAATTGGCAGTTACCGCTGATGGTGCAGCAGACTGCGATCGCTCCTGAAGTTTTGGCCCAAATTGCCCGTCAGGTTGGGGGCGTCACCCACTGTTACCAGATTGAGTCACGAGGAATTGTCGGGCGTTTAGTGTTGGTGCAGATGCATCTAATTCTGCATCCAGAGTTTATGGGGATTGCTTCTCTAATTGCCGAGCGCATTGAGTTGGCGATTCGAGAGCGCTACGGTCCCATTCAAGCCATTTTCTATATTGATGACGATGTTCGAGAGCTGGAAAACTACAGCTTCTCCAATCCAACTTTAGAAGTGAACGGTATTCCTTATCGACGAGATGAGACACACAGCCAAAATTAATCAGGACTTACGCAAAGCTTACACATATAGCGTTCTTGTCGGTTCAATCCCCCTGCGATAGCGAAGCGCCGACCTGTCGGTTCGCCCTCAGATATGGTGATCTTGCGTAAGCCCTGTTAATTTTGAGTGACGCTTCTGGTAGTTGGGGACTAGCACTTCATCCCAATTCAGGCTTGTTGACGCTTCACTTGCGATTCGTCTTTTGTCCCCCAATTGATCGCGGGGTTGGGGGAATCGAAATGTAAAGCAAATTTTGCCAGATCCGCCTTGACTGCCCGATCCCATTAGTAATTTTTCATCGCCCGTTCCATATCGCGCTTATCATCGCGCCGCTTGATGTCTTCGCGCTTGTCGTGCAGCTTTTTACCTTTGCCAAGACCCAAAGTAACTTTAATCCAACCCCCCTTCAAATACATCTTCAGGGGTACTAACGTTAAGCCTTGCTGTTCCACCTTGCCAATCAGCTTGCGGATTTCTTGGCGGTGCAGCAGCAATTTGCGAGTGCGACGGGGGTCATGGTTGAAAAACGCGCCGATGCCCTTGTAGGGTGAAATGTGGACGTTCAGCAGCCATATCTCACCATCGCGAATCAGGGCATAGCCATCTCGTAGATTGGCCTGACCCAGACGAATCGATTTGACCTCGGTGCCAGTTAACTCCATTCCCGCCTCATAGGTTTCCAAAATTTCATAGAGGAAACGGGCTTGCCGGTTATCGCTAAGAATTTTTATACCTTCGTTCTTTTCACTCATTGCAGCCCAGCTGTGGAAAACCTTCTCTTAACGTAGCCTTAAAACAGAACCAGTTGCAACAGACTACAGAGGGAGCAAGGGAGCCGGGGAGAAGATCAATTACTCATATCTTGCACCGACTCTGTTAACCCGCCAGCGATTCAAATCACTGGCTAATAGCTGAAGTCCAAGTTGCAACAGACTACAGAGGGAGCAAGGGAGCCGGGGAGAAGATCGCAGGACTTACGCAAAGCTTATACATATAGCGTTTTTTCGGGTTCAATCCCCCTGTGGTTGCCCACACTATGTGGTGATGTTGCGTAAGTCCTGGATCAATTACTCATATCTTGCACCTACGCTGTTAACCCGCCAGCGATTCAAATCACTGGCTAATAGCCCAAGTCCATTAAAATGGACTGAAACTCCTTATTAGTCCTCTTCAGAGGACTTTCGCTATAAGCTGTGGAACTTGAGTTCCGGGCTGGTTATCGAGTTGGTGCAAGATATCAGATTACCAACTATAGCGGTTCTTACTTGACTCAACCCTTGAACCGCTATAATTACCCATTCCCTCAGTTAAAAGGGAATGAGTCTTAGGATAACTTCGAACCGCTATAATTACCCATTCCCTCAGTTAAAAGGGAATGAGTCTTAGGGTAACTTCTTGGAGGCGGCTACCAGGGTTCATATCTCGTCGATACGTTGCACCGACTTCCCTGCTTCTGGATGCATCTTGGCGCTCTGCTGAAGTCTGGGAAGCAGATTGGGCAGCTTTTTCGGCTTCCGCCTTTTTTTCGGCTTCAGCTTGGAGATGCTGCTTTTCGGTATACTCCGCACTCTTGGCTAAAGCTCTCGCATAGGTAGGAGTGTCTTGGGAAATCTGTTGCAGATAATTTAACGCACCCGCAAAGTCTGTTACAAATGCCCGCTCGTAGGCTTGTTGTAACAAATAATCAGCTTTGATATGTTGCTTTTGTGTATATTCTGCAATCTTTGGTTGAATTTTTGCCCCAGCAGGCGTTTCTTTGGGAATTAGTTTGAGATAGTTTAGGGCGCTGGTAAAGTCTTTTTCTGTTGCTCGCTCGTAGGCTTTTTTTAATAATTGTTGAGATTCTGCTTCAATTTTGGGTTGAGCTTTCTGAACAAGTGGCTCTATCTTTTTTTGCCAGTAGGAAATTTTTGGAATCTTACGAGCTGCCTCTAGCATATCTAACCACCGGCTTTCCTTAAATGCTTGTTCGGCGGCTTGAAATTGAGCGGCAGCGGTATGCCACTCTTGGCTCCACTCGCGCGCGGTGGCTTGAGCTTCTGGATAGATGGGGCTTTTTGCGGGAATGGATTTTGCCAGGGCGATCGCGCTTTGGAAATCTCCCGTCTGATATTTCTCCTGCGCTGTAACTAAAATGTCTGATGAAGACTCTGACGGAAAAGCATTCAGCAGAGAATAAAGTCCGCCGGTTATCACCAAACTATTCGCCGCAATCCCAATTCCAAGTCCAGTCAGTATAGGAGAATGTTGAGGTTTGTAAGAGCGAGTATTTCCCTCGGCTTTACTTGAGTTTTGAAGTGGAAATTCTTTAATTGTGGCTTTTTGAGTTTCTTTTTTTTGACGATGAACGACTGCCTTCTGTACGGGTGGCTGATTGGTTGTCTTTACTACTGATTTCTGGCTTCCGTCTAACGACTGGAGGGCTTGCAGTACCTCCGAAGCCGACTGGTAGCGGCTTTTGAAGTGGTAGCGTACCATCTTGTTTAGGACAGAAACTAAGCGATCGCTCAGGAGACGCATTGAGGGACTGCTGATAAAAAGGTGCTGCCAGATCAGCTCACCCGTCTCAGGATCTGCTTTTAATTGTGCAGGTTCCACGCCGGTTAATGCTTGGATGCCAATCACTCCCAAAGCATAAATATCGCTATTCCGGCGGGGATGTCCGATGAGTTGCTCTGAGGGAATGTAGCCTAAACCACCAACAGCCAAGGTCGTGTTGCTCTGTGCTAGATCGGGAGTTGAATGCTGTGGCTGCGCTGCACCAAAATCTACTAAAAATAACTTGCCATCCTCGGCGCGTCTGACTAAATTGTTCGGTTTGAGGTCGCCATGAATGATGCCGTGACTGTGAACAAATGCCAGGATACGCAAGACTTCTTGCAGCATTTCAACAACTTCGGTTTCCGTCCAGCGTTTGACGCAACCTTGGCTCATTGGCAGTTCCGCACTCAGCTGATGTCCTTGAATAAATTCTTGTACCAAATAGAATTCTTGGTTTTCTTCAAAGGAGTCCAACAGATGGGGAATTCGGGCATGGTTGCCAAGTTTTGTCAAGATTTCTGTTTCGCTGAGGAACCGACGCCTTGCACTTTTCAAACTGTGGGGGTCTAAACTTGCAAGACTAAAGTGTTTGACAACGTATTTTGGGTTGCCTGTTTGGTGAATGTCTTCGGCAATATAAGTCTGTCCAAAAACTCCAGATATCAAGAGTTGGACAATTTGGTAACGCTCTTTTACTAATTTTCCAATCATGGAGTAAATTGCCAGCTCGTTATCTAGTGAATTTTCAAAACACATCTAGATAATTTTTTCAGCAACTTACATCTATTTCCGGAAGCCAGTGATATGTGCTATGCAGCTAGGCGACACCGCTCGTTACAGTTCACTGTAGTGGCGTCGCGGGTGGTACGGCTGGTGTAATCGACGGGGTCGCCGCTGTTACTCCTGGTGTGGTCGGTGTGCTTGGGGGGTTAGATTGGGCAAGACCTAACGTGGAGATAGCGACGGGCGCTGAAAAGGCTAGAAGAGTAGTAAAGACAAACTTTTTTATCATTTGTGTGCCTATGGTTAACTTTTATCAAAAGAGGCAGGTTGCATATTGACAAAAGTAAGTTTCAGCTCACCAGCAATCCCCTTGCTATGGGTAGAGTCAATCGCCTACCCTGAGAAAGACGTTTGAGCTGAGAGCGATCGCGCGATGGGGGGTTGACTGGAAGCTGCGGTGTGTCCAGAGAAGCGATCGCATCAAATCACCTGATGGATTGATTTCACCTATGTAGGTGGAGTTAGGCAAGTTCTTCTGTGCCAAAATCGATTTCAATGATTGCGCGATTTTTCTGCAAAGACGCTTTCCTAACGCTAACGGCTACGAAACTACATGAACTTAGTTATCGGACAAACACTGGGAGGACACTACCAAATCATTAACTCCTTGGGAGGAGGAGGGTTTGGTCAAACTTATCTTGCCCAAGATATGTATCTTCCTGGCACCCCTCGATGCGTTGTTAAGCTACTCAAGCCTCAAGCAACCGATCCCCAGACTTTGCAAACCGCGAGACGCCTATTCGAGACGGAAGCAAAAGTTCTGCACCAGTTAGGGAATCACGATCGGATTCCTCGACTTTTCGCTTACTTCGAGGAAAATCAAGAGTTTTATCTGGTTCAGGAATTCATTGAAGGTGGCGATCTTAGCCAGGAACTACCTACAGGCGGTAGCAGTGGAGTAACCCCGCCGCTATCTGAGGATGAAGTGATTTCTCTGTTACAAGAGATTCTGGAAATATTAGAATTTGTCCATCAACAAAATGTTATCCACCGCGATATCAATCCTCGTAATTTAATCAGACGTCAGCAAGATAACAAGTTAGTTTTAATTGATTTTGGTGCAGTTAAACGAATTAGCACTCAAATAATTAATGGGGCGACAAGTAACTTTACTGTTGCCATTGGTACTCCAGGCTACTTACCGAGCGAACAAGCGAACGGAAACCCCAAATTAAGCAGTGATATTTATGCGGTAGGAATGATCGGAATTCAGGCGCTCACCGGCTTATTTCCTAACGAATTACCAGAAGATTCCAAGACGAGTGAAATCATTTGGCGCAACTATTCGTCAGTCAGCACCCCTCTCGCAAATGTTTTAGACAAGATGGTGCGTTATGATTTTCGGCAGCGCTATCAATCTGCTGCTGAAGCATTGCAAGCTCTCAAAGATTTGAAGATACCGACGGGTGTCACAATCATGGTTGCACCATCTGTAAAATCACCCGTTCGTCCTACAAGTCAGAAAAAAAACAAAAAATCACGTTCGCTCCCCTGGAAAATTTTAATCTCAACGATTGTCTTAGGATTAGGAACAGGTGTAGCAATTTTTATGGTTAATTTTATTAACTCTTCTAATGCGACTGACTTGTATAACCGAGGCAAGACATTTTCGGAATTAAATCGGAATGAAGAAGCGCTCAATGCTTATGACAAAGCAATTAAAATTAGACCAGACTACCTAGAAGCGTGGAATGGTCGCGGTCAAATTCTCTTCAATCTGAAAAAATCAAAAGAAGCAATTGAAGCTTATGACAAAGCCATTCAGATTAGCCCAGAATCCTTTGAAGCTTGGGCAGGTCGCGGCTATGTACTGGATAAATTGGAGCAATACAAAGAGGCTATTGCTTCTTTCGACAAGGCTTTAATTATTAATCCCAATTCACTAGAAGTTTGGAATGGTCGCGGCGAAGCAATGACTAATTTGCAGCAATATCAAGAAGCAATTGAATCTTTTGATAAGGCAGTGCAATTTAAGCAAGACTACTATCAAGCTTGGCATAGTAGGGGCTGGGCGTTGCATAATTTGCAAAAATACGAGGAAGCGATCGCGTCTTATGACAAAGCTGTAGAATCCAAATCCGACTACTCCCAAGCTTGGTACAATCGGGGTAACTCCCTAATGAGCTTGCAACGTTATCAAGACGCGATTGAATCTTATGACAAGGCGGTAAGATTTCAACCCAATAACTACAAAGCTTGGCATAGTCGAGGTAATGCGTTAGTGAATTTGCAGCAATATAAAGATGCAATTGACTCGTATAAACAAGTCACTAAAATTCAGCCAAATTACTCTAAAGGATGGTATGGGATTGGTTGGTCGCTACATCAATTACAACGATATGAAGAAGCGATCGCTGCCTATAACCAAGCGATAAAGTTCAATCGAAATGATTACCTCATTTGGTACAATCGAGGTAATTTACTTTATAATTTGAAACAATATCAAGAAGCGATCGCGTCTTATAATCGAGCCGTTGCCATCAAGCCAGATCACTACGAAAGCTGGTTCAGTCGGGGCAATGCGTTGTTTAATGTGAAGCGGTATGAAGAAGCGATCGCATCTTATGACAAGGCGATTCGATACAAGTCAGATTACCAACAAGCCATAGAAGCCAAACAGCGATCGCAGAATCAATTGAAGCAGGAAAAGCTGACTGTAAAAGCAGTTGCAGAGTCAGCTAAACCAGCAAAGCTGAAGGGTGAGAAAAAGAAATAAGTTGCTGTGCGTTTAAAATACATAGCGATCGCGTCGGTTTGGTAATGGATAAATTGAAATGCTTTTATGCCCACCCTACTGATTGCGATCGCTGCAATTTTAAAATGCAATGCTAGATTGCCAATGTTTCAACTCTACAACATCCTTAATTTCGGTGATTATTACTGTACCGAATTCTGGCTCCTGCCCATTGCAACTTTTCGCGGAGTGTCTGGTAATAAGAATAGTTTTCCCGCAAAATAATAAACTTAGCCAGACAATTTGCCATACGGATATCGACGCGCTGTCCGGGCCAGATGGCAGTTGCCAAGACACCATCCATCCATAATTTAGTGTTTAATTCGTAGTCAGCTAAAGGCCAAACGCTGACGACAGAACCAGAAGGGATGACAATTGGGCGACTCGCCAGACTCAGAGGGCAGATGGGCGTAATGGTAATCGCTTCCATGCCAGAGTGGACGATGGGGCCATTGGCAGAGATAGTGTAGCAAGTGGAGCCGGTGGGAGTAGAAACAATCAGTCCATCTCCCTGATATTGATCGACCACCTCTCCATCAATTTCCATTTCTAAGATGGAAGTAATCATACGGTCGGCGGAGGCAGGTTTGATGCACATTTCATTTAGTGCGAGGAAGCGATCGCTCACAGGCTCCATATTCGTGCGATTCCCCTCAAATAATGCCGCTTGCAACATCATCCGCCGCTCGATTGCATAGCGATCTTCGCAAAGTCTGTCCCAAACCTGCTCCGTATCTTGAAAATCCTCAAACGGCTGGGTTAAAAATCCCAGGTGTCCCCCCACATTCACCGCCAAAATCGGGATACGATCGGGAGACAGATGCCGCGCCGCAGCCAAAGCCGTGCCATCGCCGCCCAATACTATCGCCAGATCGATTGGATGCATTGCAGAAGCCAAAAACACTGGATAGGGGTTATCCTTGGCCCCACTTGGCCCCATCAGTACGTGGCAATTGCGTTTTTCCAGTTGTTTAGCACATTTTTCTGCCCAGCTGCGGCTGAGGGCATCTCCTGCCTTGTGTGCAATGATGACGTTTTTTAGCTCCAATTTGCCTTTACTCAATCGAGGTTAGCTATTTTTCAAGATACCTATCGCTCTGCATTTGGGCTACCTTTCCGTTTTTCCCACCCCGTTCGCAGTGCTACCGCGTACACACAAGTCGGCAGACCTCACCCCAAGCTATTCTGGCAAGGATAGGTAAGTTGTCTGCGCGGGCATTGAAGGCAGAAAATCTGCTAAGCCTAAGTAGCGTATTCCTTCTGGGGTAACTTCAAAGCGGCAGGGTAATACTTCCACGCCTTGGGCAACCGCATCGCGCAACAATTTCCCATACAGTGGATCGGTACTGTCTCCAGGAGCAAAATGAGTACAGTCACCTCGATTCACAAAATAAAGCATCACCGCCCGCGTCCGAGGAATTAACGCAGTCAGTTCCCGCAGGTGCTTTTGTCCTCTTGTCGTTACTGTATCGGGAAATAGCACCAGTTTCCCTTGCGCCCAAGTCGTGCTTTTGACTTCCAAATAAATTGGTAAATCGGAGTCATTCCCAGTCAGTAAAAAATCTACCCGACTATTTTTTTCTACCCCATACGGCACCTCAAAGCGAACTTGGCTGTAACTGCCCAATGTTGGGAAAAGGAACTTTTCTAGCGCTAACTTAATGACCCGATTTGGCAAAGCTGTATTCACTCCCACCCAAACGGGTTCGGTATCGTAAACTTGAATCATTTCCCAGGTATAAGGCAATTTCCGCTTGGCATTGTCGCTATACGACACCTGCACGGGACTACCGGGCGTTGAAACCCCAGTCATCGGACCGGTATTTGGACAATGGGCGGTGATTACCTCCCCAGACGCTAGTTCAATATCGGCAAAGAAACGCTTGTAGCGTTTGAGCAAAATTCCGGAGGAGAGAGTCGGGTAGCGGTAGAGCCAATCCATAGTACTTTTAACGCAGAGGTAAGGCAGGGAAATCGTAAAGGAGCGCAAAGGAGATTTTAACTTGGCGTACCTTGGCGTTAACCTTTGCGTTTAAATAAGATGAGCCAATTGAGGGATTGTTAACCGTTCGTGACTGAAAAGCAGAAAACCGCTCGGACACTCGCTAGCATTGCCGGAATTGTGGCAGTTGCTACGCTGATTAGTAAAATTTTTGGGTTAGTGCGCCAACAAGCGATCGCCGCCGCTTTTGGCGTGGGTGTCGTTGCCGATGCCTACAACTACGCTTATGTGATTCCTGGCTTTTTGCTGATCTTACTGGGTGGCATCAATGGCCCTTTTCACAGTGCGATTGTCAGTGTTTTGGCCAAGCGCGACAAATCGGAAGCCGCGCCCCTAGTGGAGACGATTACAACGCTCGTAGGCGGGATACTCCTACTCGTCACGATCGTCTTAATCGTGTTTGCGGGTGTTTTTATTAACCTGGTGGCACCCGGTTTAAGCGAGACGCCGCAAGGAATGCAAGTGAGAGCGATCGCCATCCAACAATTACAGATCATGGCTCCGATGGCGCTGATGGCTGGGCTGATTGGGATTGGTTTTGGCACCTTAAATGCGGCGGATATGTACTGGCTACCCTCCGTTAGCCCCTTATTCTCCAGTATTACCGTAATTGGCGGACTGGCAATCTTGGCGCTACAACTCGGCAACCAAATCAACCTACCCCAATACGCCGAAGTGGGAGGACTGGTGTTGGCGGGGGGAACCCTTGCCGGTGCCCTGTTGCAGTGGCTAGTCCAACTCACTGCCCAGTGGCGGGCTGGCTTGGGTAAGTTACGCCTGCGCTTTGACTGGCATCAGCCGGGGGTCAAGGATGTCCTGAAGGTGATGGGACCGGCAACGCTTTCCTCCGGGATGCTGCAAATTAACCTCTACACCGATTTATTTTTCGCCTCATATATCCCCACAGCAGCGGCTGCTATGACCTATGCGGGACTTTTAGTCCAAACGCCCCTAGGAATTATCTCGAATGTAATTTTAGTACCCCTGCTGCCCGTTTTTTCGCGGCTTGCTGCCCCTGAAAATTGGCCCGAACTCAAGCAGCGGATTCGTCAAGGATTACTCCTGACTGCCATTACTATGTTGCCTTTAAGTGCCCTGATGGTGACGCTAGCAACCCCCATCGTCCAAGTGGTTTATCAACGCGGAGCCTTTAAATCTAGGGCATCTGAGTTGGTTGCTTCAGTGCTGATTGCTTATGGCATCGGGATGTTTGTTTATTTGGGGCGCGATGTACTGGTGCGGGTATTTTATGCCTTGGGCGATGGAGAGACGCCTTTTCGTATCAGCATTGTCAATATCTTCTTCAATGCCCTGCTAGATTATATTCTCGTTCAAGATTTCGGCGCACCCGGTTTGATTTTAGCCACGGTGACGGTGAATACGATTTCAGTGGTGGCGCTAGTTTGGATGTTGAACCGCAAGCTCAACGGCTTGCCTTGGCAAGAGTGGAGTTTGCCAATTTTGGGTTTGACAGGTGCTAGCTTTTTAGCTGGTTTAGCCAGTTGGGGTGTCAGTACAGGTTTTCAACAAGTTTGGAACGCGAATGGGTTGCTGGTGCAGTTATTGCAGGTAAGTTTAGCTGCATTCGTTGGCTTGAGCGTTTATGCTTTCTTGGCGACGCGGCTGAATTTGCCAGAAATCGATATTTTTGTGTCGCGGATTCGCCAGCGCTTTGTGAGATAGCGAACCGACAGGTCGGCGCAACGCGCGATCGCACTTGAGCTTGCTCAATCAGGTGTATGAAACAATACCAAACTTCAGGGGAAGGTGTGGTATCTAAACATTAAGCCGAGATGAGTATTGAGGCTTGGCTCGCCTAGCTTAGCGATCGCAACCACTAATGAAGACACTTAAAGCATATCTTGTCAGCTTATTTGACAAAGAGTTTATCCCGACCGGATTAAAAACGGCTCTATTTGTC
Source organism: Coleofasciculus sp. H7-1 (assembly GCF_057473865.1). Taxonomy (NCBI): domain Bacteria; kingdom Bacillati; phylum Cyanobacteriota; class Cyanophyceae; order Coleofasciculales; family Coleofasciculaceae; genus Coleofasciculus; species Coleofasciculus sp. H7-1. The sequence continues at coordinate 91,203 of NZ_JBYCCT010000010.1, read as the reverse complement.
GGGACTCTTTTGTTTTTGATCAATCACGGGGTTGCCTTTTTCCAAGGCGAAATGACGCGCGATCGCTGGATTTCTGTATTGCTGACCTACCTGATGCCTTATCTAGTTAGTGTTTACGGTCAATACGCTTATCGTCGCAAGTTAATCAAAACTTCTGCGTATCAAACTAAACATTTTTAGTAATGCAACTGGCTCTTGCCAATCCTTTTCGGATCGGGCAGATGTAACCCCTTCCCTACCAAGGAAGGGGAACGGAAAAGCTACAGCTTTTTTATAGGTGGCGCTGGAATTCTTCCAGAATATCCATCAGGTTTACCTGGCACTGCGTAGGCAACAAATCTACTAGGGGAACTTCCCGCTTCCCGCCGCCTAACTTGATGGGAATACTTTGCAGGACTTTCACCATCTGATTTTCATCTAGAGAATTATCAACCAGTAGGGGATACAGCTTTTCTGCCACAACAGTATGCAGCTTGGCATCCTGCAAATAGAGGTGCCATTTAGCAACGTCGATATACACGTTTTCGCCGATTTCGGCAGCGAGGGATTCAATTGCTTCAGAAGTGTTGGTTCTATCCATAGGATTTACTTTGGTTATGTGGATAGGGAATCTAATTGCTTTCATTGCAATCGATCCCCGTCCGAGTTTGAATCTACGAAAAGCAAGAAACAGCGATCTATCTTTAGGTAGTTTTTTTGGATTGCTCTTTAGTTTTCGGCTGGAATCCTAAACCAGCAGTGGTATTTCCAGATCCTGCTACTGGACTGGAATAATCTGCGAGTGCAAAGATATACAGAGCGTGGGCAGCTAAGACTAACGCCCATCCGCCTGTCACCCAGGTTGCCCAAGGCCATGTAGCATTCTGCAAGTTGTGGAAAAACCACAAGCCAGAATTACAGGCACCAAAAATCGCCACATGGATGGCAAAATTCATTCTATCGTCGAGGCGACGATAGGCGGGGTCATTGCGGTCTGGTTTGCGAGGCCAACGAGGAGGCATGGAAGTTATAAGTTATGAGTGTTGAGTTTATAGGGGCGGGTTTTTCCGAAAAACTTGATATTTCACTGACATCTTGAATAAACCCACCCGTTCTTGAGTTGTTAGCGCTAACAACTAAATTCATTCTAAGCCTCTAACTACCCTGTCCTTGGCGGAGGTAATCTCCCGACTTGCCACCCGTCTTACTCACCAAGCGAATCGATTCAATCACCATCCCCTTTTCCAGCGCTTTCGCCATGTCGTAGAGGGTGAGTGCCGCGACAGAAACCGCTGTTAGCGCTTCCATCTCCACGCCAGTTTCTGCCTTGGTGACGACTTCCGCTTGAATCTGATATCCAGGCAGATTGGCGTCAGGCATTATCTGAACTTCTACTTTGTGAATCGGCAAGGGATGACACAGAGGAATTAGCTGGGAAGTTTGCTTTGCCGCCATAATCCCAGCAATTCGCGCCGTTCCGAGTACATCTCCTTTCGGCGTATTTCCTGCTAGAATCGCCTCAAATGTCTCTGATGACATCCGCACCTGTGCAGCAGCAACAGCATGGCGTCGGGTTGGCGCTTTGCCGGAAACGTCCACCATCTGAGCCTCACCGTGGGCGTCCAGATGAGTGAGCGGTTGATTTTGAGAAAAATTTTGCGTCATACAGTTGGGCTGTGCTATTATAAATTTCTGGTGAGGGCTTGTAGCTCAGTGGACTAGAGCACGTGGCTACGGACCACGGTGTCGGGGGTTCGAATCCCTCCTAGCCCGTTAAACAAGGCAAAAGATAAAACTTTTGCCTTGTTTTTTTATATCAACTTATTATTACGCTAACTTCAGCGATCGCCCTTTGCTAGACAAAGGCGACAAAGGAGCGATCGCATTCCCAACCATACCCGACAGCTAGAACGAATGCTCATCCAACCAGACAACTAAATCCGATACTGCCTGAAAATCCAACAATGCTAGAGCCAAGTCCTCTAACTGCGTGACGGATAATGCTTGAATGCGCTGTTGCAATTCTTCGTCAAGATTATCAAATTGACGGGTTAGCTGACGCATAACTAGCGATCGCGCCTCATCTTGTTTTCCTTGTTGTCGTCCTTTTTGGATGATGGCTTGATAAGTTACAGATTCTTGCATAATTTCCTCCCGTAAAAGTTGGCGAATTAAACTTTCTTCAAACCGTAAACCAGCCAGCACCTCGACACAAGCAGCAAGATTTCCCCGTTGCTGTGGTTCTTCGATCATATCGATCTGGGCTGCGACTTGCTCTAGTAAGCTGTTAGGGGTGTTGCTTCTAGCTAGAGTCGCCAGTGGCAATAATGCCGGGTTTGCCAAAAGTGGTGCCGGATCTTGCTCCCACAAGCGAATGACTCTATAGCGATGTCTGGTGTTACGAGCGCTAAACTCTTCGGTAAAGACACCTTCTGAGGTAGTAGACTTTAAAAAAATTACGACTTGTTCAATGTCACAACGGTATTTTCGGTGCAGTCTTAACTAATAATCCAGCATTCTCAATGGCAGTGGGGGATTAGATGCTGGCAGAGTTTGAAATTCGATGTGCAGGATACAGTTGCCAGTTTGCAATAGTGTGAGAGAATCGGCGCGAATCGGTTCTGCACTTAGTTCAGTTTTGAGTACCTGAATGTCAGTAGCTTCATCTGAAAGTAGCCATAGCACAAACTCGGCTGGGTATTGTTCTGCAAGGTATTTGCAAATGTTATCAGAATCCAATTTTTAGCAGGTGCGATAAAGATATGTGCTTACTTTACACCCGTAATGGTGAGCGATCGCACTCCTTCCAACCAAAGCTAGGACTTAGGCAACATCACCACATAGTGTGGGCTTTTCCCAGGGGGATTGAACCCGAAAAAACGCTATATGTATAAGCTTTGCGTAAGTCCTGCAAAGCGTGATCGCTAAGTAAGGGGGAGTTCTCGGTTTGGGTGTAGTTGTGAGGTTGTCAGTGGAAGAAATGCAGTTGAGTGAGTGCGGGGATTCACTTCTGATACGCTACATTTGATGTATCTTCAATTGCAACTTGCCAACGCAGAAACAGTCAGACACCACTATATTCCTCTGTCAGTTGCTTTCCAATTTGTACCAGCCAATCCAAGTTTTTCGTTACGACCAGATATTAAAAACGATTTACATTCAGGCTGGAATGGCTGATGAAATCGCGCTCATAATTGATGAAGATGGAAGTTGGGAGTTTGTTCTATGACACTAAATTTGTCTCAAATGACGAATGCTGAGCTAAAGAGATATCTTTCCGAACATAGGAATGAGGATGAAGCCTTTCGAGCAGCGTTAGAAGTTTTAATGAACCGTCGTAACCTCGCCAACCGCCAACCATATCCTTTTGACCTTGCGAATCCTGAAATCGAAGTTGAAGCCATATTGAAAGAGAAGTTTAAGCAAGCTGAGTAGTGGTGGTCTAACATTTGGAGCGAACCATAAAGACGATTTCGCTTTGCAAAGTCAGCATCTTGGGTAAGAATACAAAACCTTTGAAGCTTTGCAAACTCCCACATATCGCTATCGCTTGTCTCTAGTAAGCGTAAGAGAATGCGATCGCACTTATCCCCACAAAAGTAAAAGTGCGATCTCATTCTCTTACTACCCTCAGCGCTTACTTATTCAAGGCGTAAACATCCCGTTCGCGTCCAAAGGCGAAGCGGAGGGAGTGGGATAAATTTTTGCTGGATAGGGTGGCAAAGATAATCAGTGCTAGGAAGCACATGGCAGTAGTAATGGTAAACATTCCTCGGTAGCCAATGGGTTCGGCAATGGAACCCAAAACGGGACCCGCGATCGCTATCCCGACATCAAATCCAGTGATGCACAAAGCAAAAACTCTGCCTCGTTCTTGGGGAGAGGAACGGTCAGAAATCAAGGCAATCATCATTGGCAATAACGTTCCCGATCCTGCGCCTTCCAAAAAACCCGCCAGCAAAAAGTTCGCCGCAGTATATGCCTGAGAAAGTATCAGCATCGCTAGCGCGTAGCACAATATACTACCAGTGATAAAGATTCCCCGTCCATAGCGGTCGGAAGCACGACCGATAATAATCCGGGAAATAAAACTAGCCATTGCAGCGGCAGTGTAAAACCAGCCAGCATTCAAGTCAACTTGTGCATCCTTGATGAATAGAGGCACGAAGGTACTCAACGCGCCAAACCCCAAACCGATCAGCAATAAGACTAAAGCCGGAATTCGCAAGCGATCGCTTGCCAGCAGCTGCCAAAATTGCTGTTGTGCGGCTGAACTTTTAGACGATGCTTCCTCAACATCCGGTGACTGGTAGAGACTCCGGGGTTCATTGACCTGATTAACACCAAATAAACCCAGCACTCCTAGCGCCGATGCCAGCAGAAATAGGGGCGTGTACCCAGCTTGAGCTTGCACTAAGCCACCAATGGCTGGTCCCATTGCCATCCCAATCGGTGTCACCAAGCTCATATAGCCAATGATCTCACCCCGCTTGGACACTGGGGACAAATCAACCACCAAGGCGCTGTAACCAGTCGTGAAAGCCGCAATGCTAATCCCGTGGAACGCTCGCAGCAGCATCAACAGGGGAATTGACTTGACAAATAGATAGCCCAAAGGCGCGATCGCTGCCACAGTCATGCCAATCAGCAGTACCAGCTTGCGACCGCGTCGATCTGCCAGACGTCCCAGCCACGCGCGACACAAAATCAGTCCGATGGCAAATGCTCCCATGACCAAACCGATTTGTTGCGTCCTTCCGCCCACAGACTCCACATACAGCGGCAGCGTCGGTAGCAAAGAAGCCATACTAGACCAAAATAATAGCCCAGCCGTAAATAAAACCAACAGATTGCGACGACTGGGCGGCTCTAGCGTCCGAAAAACTTTCAAAGCTTAATCCCTTGTTACACTTTTAGCCTTCCCTTTGTTTACTATTGTTAACATTCTCCCCAACAACTTCCCTCACCCGATAGATTGGTCTGCCCTGAGACTCGTGATAAGTTCTCATTAACAACTCTGCGAGCAGTCCAAAAGAAAACAATTGCACGCCCGTCACCAGCAGCACGACCGCCAAGATCAATAACGGGCGATCGCCAATGCTCTGACCGAAACCCACTTTTAAAACCGTTAAATACACACCCAGCAGCGTCCCCAACGCCATTGCAATAATGCCAAACAGCCCAAAGACGTGCATGGGGCGAGTGAGGAACTTTTTCATAAAGTAGACGGTTAACAAGTCCATCACGACTCGGAATGTCCGCCCCAACCCATACTTACTGCGTCCATAGCGGCGGGCATGGTGCCCCACTGGCAGCTCAGTAATTCTTGCCCCCTCAATGAAAGCTAAAGCTGGCAAAAATCGGTGCAATTCCCCATAAAGATTCATATCCGCCACCAATTCTGAGCGGTAGGCTTTCAGGGAACAACCGTAGTCGTGCAACTCTACACCCGTGACTCGTCCAATTAACCAGTTAGCGATTTTAGACGGAAGCAGGCGAGTTAAGGCGGCGTCCTGCCGTTTCTCACGCCAGCCACTCACCAAGTCATAGCCTTCTTCTAACTTTGCCAGTAGCCGGGGAATATCCGTCGGGTCATTTTGCAAATCGCCATCCATTGTGATAATCACCTTGCCTCGCGCATAGTTAAACCCAGCCGACATTGCCGGAGTTTGACCGTAGTTGCGACGCAAAAGCACTGCTTTTAAGTTGTCGCGGGTTTGCGCCAAAGATTTAAGCAGTTCCGCTGAGCCATCCTTGGAACCATCATCCACGCAAACAATTTCGTAGTTCAGATTCGTCTCAATTAAAGTGGTAGCGATCGCTTCAATCAGGTGGGGTAAACTCTCCACCTCGTTATAAACCGGCACTACTACAGAAACATCGGGGATACCGTCAGCAGAAATTTCGCTCTGCGTTACCAGTCTTTCAGGAATTAACACGATTGCCTCCCACCTCTTGGTGTCTTATTGTCGTTGTGGTTGATAACTGGCAACCACTCGCCCGCAAGAGCGCAGTTGCCGAAAATACGACTGACTAATCGAATCTCCCTGTTCCGAAAGGATATCAATCCCAATTCCATTGCGACCCTGTTCTTGACCGGAACTATGAATATAACGTTCTTCTCCTAGGTATAAACCCACATGGGTTGTTCTATCGCCGATGCCAAAAAAGATTAAATCACCTGATTGTAGCGCTTGAATCGCAATCGATTCTGTAAAAACTTCCTGCTGATAAGAATCTCTCGGCAACCAAATTCCAGAGGCAGCAAAAGCGGCTTGCATCAGCCCGGAACAGTCATAATTTGGCCCTACTGTTCCGCCCCAGAGATAATAATTCGGCTGTTGCATCGCCGCTTGCATAAAGGCGATGACTTGGGGTAAGCGATTTTGAATTTCTGTCGGGGAGATAGTGTGAGCTTCGTAGGGCGTTTGAGCCTCCTCAATCTCTTTGAGGTCTTGAATTGCCACCCAGCCGGAATAGTCATCTTCACGCAGACAAACCTGGATAGACGATACATCCGTCTTTGGCGACAAAATCCGCAAGTGACGCCCGGTTGCTGCCTGAGTTGCCAAACGAGTACAACTGGAGGAATCATAGAGGTTTAGATTGACTCGACACTGGTACTCGCAGAATGGGTCATGGGTCATGGGTCAGTGGTTGTTGGTCAGTGGTACAAACTATTGAACAATTGACAACTGATAACTGACAACTGATAACAACTGATAAAAATGACATTTTTTCACAAAGACGAACAACTAGAAAAACTAGGCGATCGCATTTTAGAAGCAACTTGGGCAGAATTTCCGGGATTAGCCCGCAACCAAATTGCCTTAACCTGGGTAGTCTACGATCCCCCAGTGCCCGTCAATACCGGCGGTGCCCTCAGCTCAGAGGAATTCTGGAAATATCCAGTCCGGGGCTTTAGCTATCGCGGTGTCGAGCGAATATTTCCTGCCAGCATCGTTAAACTGTTTTATCTCGCCGCCGTACAAGAGTGGCTAGAACAAAATATGCTCCAGACTTCCTCTGAGCTAGAGCGAGCCATCCGCGACATGATTATTGATTCCAGCAACGATGCCACCAGTTTAGTGGTGGATGTGTTGACTGGCACCACTAGCGGCCCGGAGTTGCCACCAGGGCCATTTGAAACCTGGCAGTTGCAGCGCAATATCGTGAATCGCTACTTTCAATCCCTCGGCTGGACAGAGATGGAAACCATCAATGTCAATCAAAAACCTTGGGGTGACGGCCCCTATGGGCGAGAGCGGGCATTCTTAGGGGAGATGCGGGAAAACCGCAATATGGTGACGACCAATGCCACGGCGAGGCTGCTACATAGCATTGTCGGGGGCGTCGCTGTTTCATCCGGGCGATCGCAAGCAATGATGGGACTGATGAAACGCAGCCTCCATCCAGAAGACGATGAAGCCTCCGACGAGGAAAATCAGGTTAGGGGTTTCTTAGGTGCCGGACTGCCTGCAAACGCCCAATTGTGGTCTAAAGCCGGTTGGACGAACCAAGTTCGTCACGACGCCGCTTATATCGAGCTACCATCACGGCAACCTTATCTGTTGATTGCGTTCACCGAAGGCAAAGCAAATAGTAAAAACAAAGCGATTCTACCCTTTGTTTCCCAGAAAGTCGTAGCGGCAATGGACAGCCTTACCTAGTGCAATCCCCGGTTACAGAAGCGATCTCGATCAATGACGAAGAAACCCTTTTTTACAATAAAAAGGGTTTCTTCGTCATCAAAGTGAGCAATAGGTCGCATCCCAAGCATCCACGTCTAGAAATTGCGATCGCTACTGATGAGATAAAGTCTGAGGAACCGTGAATAAAAATCTCTCTTGTCACTCTCTCACCCTCTTTCTTACATTTCACCTGTCAACATCAATTTCGTCGAATACTAGCCACTTCCAGCTAATAATCCTTCCTTGGTGGGTAGCAAAATCTTTTAAAATTTCCTAAATTGACCACAGGGAAATATAATTTCCGAGAGAATAGGCAATTAAGGTTGGCTTTCGTAAATTTTTGAGGAAATTTTTGAGGAGTGACCGTGAATACAATCTTTTCTAAGCGTGTTTCTTTCTTGCTGGGTCTGACGGCACTGACGGTTCTCAGCGGTGGCTTGTCAGCTAGGGGCCAAACGCCCACTGCCACAGTCATTGACCAAAAGACTCCTGCGGTCGTTCAGAGTTCAGAACCTGCCGCATCTGAGGCGATAACTGAGCCAACGGTAATGGGTATGCCAGTTGTCAACCCAGTTGTCAAGCCAGCAGGTGTCACACCGATTACCCAATCAACTGTCCCGGCATCACCACAATATAATGTGAACCAACAGCCGGTCAACCTCTCTGAGTATCAAGATGCAACCCTGACTGAAGAAAGCGCCAAGCCTGCGGCACCAGAACCTTCCTCCTTGGCAGAAACTGATGGTACTGCTACGCAACCGTTTCCCGGCGTAACCACTTCTGCCGCCGCTCTCGCCGCGCCACCTCAGCAACCAACTTCTGAAACTCCAAACTTACCCAATGACTCTGAGGTTGCTCAAACCGACATCGAACTCGGTCGAGCCACTCGTGCGGGTCGAAGCTACGTCGGGGTTGGCTTCAATATTGGTTTCGGGGGTGATAACGCTTTGGGCGATGGTAGCTTCGCAGTAATCAGCAAAATTGGTCTAACCAATACGTTGTCTTTACGCCCTTCCGTGCTACTAGGTGACGATACGACCTTTCTGATTCCAGTGACTTACGACTTTAACATCCGACAATCAGATCCGTTTGAACCCGTCAGATTCGCCCCTTACGTTGGTGGCGGTGTAACGATTTCCACGGGTGATGACAGCGACATTGGTTTCCTGGTTACGGGTGGCGTCGATGTGCCTTTGACACGGCAATTTACAGCAACAGCAGCTCTAAATGTCGGCTTTCAAAGCGATGACGTGCCGGTGGGATTAATCCTGGGTGTGGGTTACACCTTCCCTGGCTTCTAGAGAAAGTATAAAGTAAAAGCCAAAAGGCAACAGAGAAAATTTTGGTTTCTCCTGTTGCCTTTTTACTTTCAGGACTTACGCAAAGCTTATACATATAGCGTTCTTGTCGGTTCAATCCCCCTGTGGTTGCCCTCAGATGTCGCGCAAGTTGCGTAAGTCCTAACTTTTTTACTTTTTATTGGTTACTTCTACTTGGGGGCTGACTTTGCCTGTCACTGCCAACTCACCAGTGGGTTCCACCGCCCAGACATCGTAGCTACCGACCACATCGCCGTTTGCATCAATATCCACGTTACCGCTAGCTCCCTGGTAGTTAATCTCCTCACCCTTACGCACCAGTTCTAGCGCTTGACAAACATCGCTCACTTCTTTGCCTGGGGCATTGGCGACATCACGAAGCTTACTTTTAATGCCTTCGCCGGTATTTAACTTAGCGTTTTCGGCTGCTAGTACCATCAAAGCGGCAGCATCCCAGGCGTGAGGGACATAGGCGCTCAATCCCCTTCCGGTTTTCTCTTTCCAAATCTTGGTGAATTCAGCCAGCGCTGGTCCATTGGCACCGGGAACCGTGCCGATTGCCCCAGCTAATATAAACTTGCCATCACTGGTTTTGCCGACCTGCTCTGGAAAGTCCTGGGAATAGGCACCATCTGTCAGCATCACCTGGACGCCTTTACTTAGACCTTGTTCGTAGGCAGATTTCAAGAACAAGCTGCCGGTTTCGGCGTAGACAACCGCTGCTACGGCGTCCGGTTTGCCATTAAATGCTGCTGCTGCTTCGCTTTCAAAAGTGGCGGCTTTGGGGTCATAACGAGTTGGCTTGCCTTCGTTGACAATAGTGCCTCCTAATTTTTTGAAGGCTTGCACAAATTCTCGTTCAAAGCCAACTCCATAGTCGTTGTTGATGACGACAGTGGAAACGCGCTTAAACCCTTTGTCTGTTGCTAGTTTTGCTAAAGCCTGAGCTTGATAGGTATCGGGGGGAGCCGTTCGCGCCCAATAACCTTGAAATTCTCCTTTTTTGGCTCGTTCGGTAAAGACAGGGCTGGTACTACCCGGTGAGATAAACATCACCTTGTTGCGGACAGCGACAGGCACGGCGGCACTAGAGACGCTGCTGGCAAAGGAACCGACGACGCCAGCAACTCTGTCTACTTCCGTTAGTTTGGTCATTCCTGCGGTGCCAGCGTTGGGATCGGTTTGGTCATCTTCAGGAATAAATGTGACTGGCTGATTATTGACGCCGCCACACTTGTTGACGGTGTCTACTAACAAACGGATGGCATCTGGTAGGGGTTGTCCCACAGAAGATAGGTCGCCGGTGGTAGGCAGCAGTGAGCCAATCTTGAGTCCGGAACCGCTGGTGGCTGGGGTAGATGCTGTTGTCTGGGTGGGGCTACTGGTTGGCGTGTTATTACTTGCCGTTGGTTGAGAAGTGTTTTGGCAAGCAGCGGTTAGAAAACTTGTCGCTAAGGTGGTAATTGCTAGGGCGCGAGCCCAACTCGGTTTGATACTTCTGGCTGAAGCGGGTCTGCTCATTTGCGTGTTTAACTCTTCAACAGTCCACGATTGAAATCAAATATTTTAATTGATCTCAGTTGTTTAAGAATACAGCGATCGCTTCTGCCAGCATTTTAGCTAGCAGCAGAAGCGATCGCTCTGAGGTGTGAAGAGTGAGGCGTCTGGTTTTAGCTGTTGGGCTTCCCCTCTTGCCTCTTTTGTATGCTTTTAAAACGGAGAGGGAGGGATTCGAACCCTCGGTACGGAGTTACCAACCGTACAACAGATTAGCAATCTGTCGCTTTCGACCACTCAGCCACCTCTCCTAGGTGACGAATATACATAATACCAGATATTAATGAATCGAAGCTGCTGTCAAAAAAAATTTTCTTTTTTTCGATGCCTGGTCATTCCGCGTGAGTCTTCGCAGTTGGAGGGAAATCCATAATTCATCCTCCCCGTTGCGACTCTTTGCTTGTTTCCCGTTCCTAAGTATAATTACTTATTAGTAAATTCTTCATAGCTGGCAAAGAAATCAAATAATCTTTTACAACCCAGTTTCCGTAAAGGTTGGACGATTTAAATATTCCCGCGTTACACGATTAAGTCTAGAAATCCTCACTTCCCTGACTATTGGAGGACGGAAAAATGGGAATCCATTCGCTAAGGAGGTCATTTATATGCCCTTTGACTTAAAATTTTCCTTCTTTAGGAGGAGGCGATGACACCAAATAATACCCTATCGTCCCTCGGAAGGTTGAATATTGTCGGGTAGTAGGTTCTCTCCAGTAGTTGATGTTCATCATCAACAGCGAAGCTTATCCTATGATCAAAGCAAGTAAAGATTCCTTAAGTTCGCGTGGGCTGAAGAGGCAACTGAGTAGAATGGTCAACCCCCGCTTCGCCCTGGACGTTGTTAAGTTACAAAACTGATAAAATATTATGCTTTCCACAAACAACCAGCACATTGCTCTGATTTCCGTCCACGGAGATCCAGCAATTGAAATCGGTAAAGAAGAGGCTGGCGGTCAAAACGTTTATGTACGTCAGGTGGGTGAGGCACTTGCTCAACAGGGGTGGCAGGTAGATATGTTTACCCGCAAAGTTAGTCGCGATCAACCCACGATTGTTCAACACAGTTCTAATTGTCGAACGATTCGGTTAACGGCTGGTCCTGAAGAGTTTGTCCCCAGAGACCATTTGTTTGAGTATCTACCAGTGTTTGTTGAACAGCTGCTCAAGTTTCAGCAGCAAGAAGGCATCGAATATTCTGTAGTACACACAAATTACTGGCTCTCATCTTGGGTGGGAATGGAGCTGAAGAAAGTTCAACCCATCAAGCAAATTCATACTTACCACTCTTTGGGAGCAGTTAAATATAAGTCGGTTTCGACGATACCCTTGATTGCTACCACGCGGCTAGAGATAGAAAGAAAGGTTCTAGAGACAGCGGAACGGATTGTCGCCACCAGTCCGCAGGAAAAAGAACATATGCGATCGCTGGTTTCTGCAAAAGGCAGCATCGACATCATCCCCTGCGGCACCGATATTCACAAGTTTGGTTCCGTCACCCGCGAAGCAGCACGACAGCAACTGGGAATCGACTCCGACACCCAAGTGGTCTTCTACGTGGGACGATTTGACCAGCGCAAGGGGATTGAAACGCTAGTTCGCGCCGTTGGCAAGTCCCAGATGCGCCAGCAGGGGAACCTGAAGCTATTTATCGGGGGTGGTTCTCGTCCCGGTCAAAGTGACGGTAAAGAGCGCGATCGCATCGAAAAAATTGTAGGCGAACTGGGACTGCAAGACATCACCACCTTCCCCGGACGGTTGGGTGACGAAACCCTGCCAGTTTACTACGCCGCCGCTGATGTTTGTGTCGTACCCAGTCATTACGAACCCTTCGGCTTAGTGGCGATTGAAGCAATGGCTTCTGGAACGCCCGTGGTTGCCAGCGATGTCGGCGGACTCCAGTTCACCGTCGTCCCCGAAGAAACTGGTTTACTGGCACCCCCGAAAGATGACGCCGCGTTTGCCGCTGCGATTGACCGTATCCTCGCCAACCCAGAATGGGGCAACCAGTTAGGTAAGAATGCAAGAGTGCGGGTAGAGAAAATGTTTAGTTGGGATGGCGTGGCGTCTCAACTGAGTGACCTTTACACTCATCTAATAGTGAAAGAAGCTGCACCCGAACTCGTCGGTCAAGTCAGCGCCTAAATTTTACCCAGCAGTTTGTCCTGCGGGTACCCTACCAAGTAACCACAAAGTCTTCTAGTTGTACCAGTAATGTTGGTACAACTACAAGGCTTTTTTTACTTTATACTTCTTTTCAAAGAAAAATCATTCTACATAATTGCTTATAGCAATTCCCTTTTTGCAAGCAACGATTTGAGTTTTTATCACTCTCAAACTATCCGGATTTGGAGTGGATTGGTTGCAATTTATTAGTGATGGAAGAAATAAAATGACTGGTCTGAGTTGTATTATCTTGTTTTATATGTACTTAATTTAAATTTTTACAATCTGATTATAAGTTCCGTTTTCCCATCCAAAATCCTCAATCTAAAATGGTGTTAGCCTCAAGTAATACACAGTAACAGATAATGAAATTGATACCAATTCACTTTGTGCTTGCAACTTTGCAAAAGCGCACGGTCGTGTGCCCTACCTTCCTATACCCTGCAATCAATTAGAGAAAGGGTATTAATGACCTATGATGACCCTAACTCAAGCGTGCAGAATACCAGCGTGAAACGGCTATTTCAAACAGCATGGAACCTTCTTTTGAACGCTATTCAAGGCATTTACGGTCGTCTTTTTAGAAGAAGGCGTCGCCAGTTAAGTCGTCAGCCACTGCGACAAGACGCCTCAATCGATTCTGGATTGAATCGAATCAACCTCACCCCATCGATACCGACAGAAGAAGTCAGGAACAGCCCACCCTTACCCCTCAATGAGGCAGATAGGCTCAAAGCGCTAAATCGCTACAAGATTCTTGATACTCCTCCTGAAGAGGCATTTGACGATTTGACGGCTCTGGCAGCCCATATTTGCGGCACTCCCGTTGCTATAGTCAGCCTCGTCGATGCTAATCGGCAGTGGTTCAAATCAAAAGTCGGGGTGGAAGCAACCCAAACGCCAAGAGACGTGGCATTCTGCGCCCATGCCATTCTGCAACCAGATGACTTGCTGATTGTACCCAATGCCTTAGAAGATGAGCGGTTTGCCAGCAACCCGCTAGTGACCTCTGACCCTCATATCCGGTTTTATGCTGGCACCCCCTTGGTGAGTGCTGATGGCTATGCTATCGGCACCCTCTGCGCGATTGATCGGGTTCCACGTCATCTCACCCCAGAACAGATGGAAGCACTGCGGGCGTTAGGGCGGCAGGTGGTCAGCCAGATGGAGTTACGGATTAATCTGGCTAAATTAGAACGTACTATCAGCAAGCGTCGGCGAGTAGAGGAGGCACTCCGCCGCAGTAATCAACGACTTCTGCAAACCCTCAAGACGTTGCGAAATACTCAAGCCCAACTCATTCAGAGCGAAAAAATGTCGAGTTTGGGTCAATTGGTTGCCGGTGTCGCCCATGAAATTAACAATCCTGTCAACTTTATTCACGGCAACCTGCCCTATGTTAGTGACTATGTTCGGGATCTCCTCGATTTGCTAGCCTTCTACAAAAAGCAATATCCCCATCCCGATAGCGAGATTCAAAAAAAAGCAGAAGCGATTGATTTGAACTTTCTCACAGAAGATTTACCGAAGACTCTGAGTTCTATGAAAGTGGGTACTGACCGTATCCATCAAATTGTTTTGTCGTTGCGGAACTTCTCCCGGTTGGATGAATCCGAGATGAAGCGAGTTGACATCCACGAAGGGATTAACAGCACGCTATTAATCCTACAGCATCGACTCAAGGCTACAGCGCAGAATTCTGGTATTGAAGTGATTAAAGAGTACGGCGTCCTTCCACCCGTTCAGTGCTACGCTGGCCCTCTGAATCAGGTGTTTATGAATATTTTGAGCAATGCGGTGGATGCTCTAGAGTCGTCAATGGTCAATGGTAAGCTGTCAGCAGTTAGTGAAAAAACAACTGACATAGAGACGCAATTCATCGCGTCTCTACCAACTGACAATGCTTGTATTCGCATCTGCACTAGCCTTTCTTCTGACCGATCTCATGTAGTGATTCGCATTGCTGATAATGGTTCTGGCATACCAGAAGAGATTAGGGCAAAGATATTCGATCCATTTTTCACGACAAAGCCTGTAGGCAAGGGCACGGGAATCGGACTGTCGATCAGCTACCAGATGATCGTTGAGAAGCATGGTGGGGTACTGAAGTGTCTGTCTGAACCAGAACGAGGAACAGAGTTTTGGATTGAACTCCCGATACACGCGAACAGAATGAACATGAAGGATCAAGGATAATGCCGCATCCTTCAGGAGTAGGCGGAAAACTACAGCGACAATTCTGGTTCTCGCAGTGCTTCTTTCACCAGCTGTTGCACTTCGGAACGGACGTGATCGTAGGCTTCAGCGGCACACCAAGGACGCAGATATAAAATTGTTCCGGTTGCTGAGATGGAGGCAACGTGACAAGTAGTTTTTGGATCTTCCAAAACTAAGGGATGGGGTTGAATCAGGGACAAAAGTAGGGTGATAGTCGGTTCGATCGGGCGATCGCTAATATCAATCTCTAAATCTACTCGTCGCTTGCCTAGTACGGTGGTATTTTTCAGCGTCCCGCTAAATAATTGCCCATTCGGCACTGTAATCACTACGTTGTCTCGCGTTACCAGCGTGGTAGAGAAAATGCCGATAGTATCCACCACCCCAGCAGCCCCCGCCCCTTCAATAAAATCGCCTACCTCAAACGGGCGCAAACTAATGAGCATCACACCGGCGGCAAAGTGAGATAGGGTATTCTGCAACGCTAAACCTATTGCTAAACCAGCAGCCCCCACTACCGCGACGACGCTGGTTGTCTCTATTCCCAACCTGTTGAGAACGGCAACCATCCCGACTACCAGCGTGAAAATCTCGGCTACCTGAATCAGGAACTTGCGTAAGGTTGGCTCTGTGCGACCCAGCGCTTTGCGGGTAAGACCCCCCACCCAACCTACGGCTAATCGGGTGAGGAGCAGAATCGTAGCCGCCCAGAGAAGGTTCTGTAGAATCTTAAAATACGCTTGACCAATCAGGTAGTTCCATAACTGGGATGCAGCTTCAATAGAAATAATATCCATTGTCAATCGTTTTTTACCAGAGAAAATGAATTTTTGTCTGCCACTATTCTTATTCTGAGTAGGGGTACGGCAGTGGCGTGCCCCTGCATCTAGAAGGAAAGACTTGCAAGTTATCAACTTGCTTCAAGACGGTGTAATCTGTTCTGATTCCAGGGGTTGACCGACTGCCACGCGAGGTAGACGATGCTTGAAGCCGCAGAGAATTTCCCAGGAAATGGTGCCTAAAGTCGCCGCCCAGTCATCAGCAGAAATTTGGACGTTACCTTCTTTCCCCAGCAGAGTGACGACTTCGCCAGTTTGTAAATCGGGGATGGCGCTGACATCCAGCATCAGCTGATCCATTGTAATTGCGCCGATTTGCGGCACCGGCTGACCTCGGAGCAAAACTTGCATTTTGTTGGAGAGGTTGCGGGGAACCCCGTCTGCGTAGCCAATGGCGATCGCGGCGAGGCGCATATCCCGACTGGCGACGAACTGATGTCCGTAGCTGACGCCCGTACCGGCTGAAATATTTTTTACTTGCGTCACCCGTGCTTTTACTTGCATGACGGGTTTGAGATTGATGGCAGGCTTTAGATGGGGCGCGGGGTAAAGACCGTAGGTTGCTAAACCCACTCGCACCATGTCGTAGTGTAAGCTTAAGTCGCTTAAAGCGGCGGCTGAGTTTGCTAGGTGCAGACGGGGAGGCGTCATTCCTGTGGTTTTGATGAGAGCGATCGCTTCCTCAAATCTGTCTCGCTGCTGTCTCATCACCGTCGGATCTGGACTATCAGCCGTTGCCAGATGAGAGTAGATACTGGCAATTTTGAGCTGGGGCAATCGCTGCACCAAGGCGACCAACTCCGCTGCTTGCTGCCAGGGAGTGCCTAGGCGAGACATTCCGGTATCTAATTTTACATGAACCGACAAAGAACGAGTAGGGGCAATGCCTTGTGCTTGCCCCAGTGTCTCGGAAAAGACCAAAGCTTGCTGAGGGGTACAGATAGTCGGCTGCAAATTCCAGTGAGCGATCGCTCGCACTTGTTCTGGTGTATTACTGGCACCTAAAATCAAAATCGGTGCCTGAATCCCGGCTTCTCGCAGTTGAATTCCCTCTGGAATCGTAGCAACACCCAGCCAACTTGCACCCGCTTGGCAAGCAACCTCGGCAACCGTAATCGCACCATGACCATAAGCATCCGCCTTCACCACCGCCATCAGTGCCGTTTTTGGCGAGAGAAAACGCCTCAGCTGCCGCACATTATGAGCTAAAGCGGCTAAATCAATTTCCACCCAAGCCCGTTCCTTGAGCGTATCCGTAAAATTTTCTCGCCGTATTTGGGTAATATTGGGGTACCCAGAGGAAGGCATCCCTACAGGAGTCGGCTCCCAACTTAGCATTTAGACTCACTCCTCACTCACTCACACCTGTTAGTTTAGGACTTACGCCTTCAAGCCATTACTAGACTATTGGTATATCTAGCTCTAGCTTTCATCGGTCGCGTTTAGAGAAAACCCTAGGGGAAGTCCTACAGTTAACAACTTAGAGTGAGCGATCGCGTCCGGATCGTCAAGTAGTCTCTCGGTGTTATTAATTACAGATTGTGGCTGTCGTTCGCAAGGCAGCTAGGATGTTGGCATTCACCCCTAGCCTTTCCTCGTGTTTGGGTGTCGGGGGTTTTCGCCATTCCGGGTGCTTCTCCAACACAGCTTGTTGACGCGATAATCTGAAGATCCCGCTTTTCGTCAAACGTCTGGAGGTATATTTTGGCAGAAATAGTGCTGAATGCTGAGTTTACGAGGAACATTGAAGAAGATAATTTGACATTTTCCGCTCTCAACACTTAGCACGAACGGGTCAACCCGCCTTTATAGGACGGACTCAGCACTAAAGCATGAGACTGCGAACGAAGACACTAATGGTCATTGGCGCGACACTCGTCGGTCTGGTAGGGGTGCTATATGCTACCTCTTCCACCATTTTGTTGCGGAGCCTCAAGCAGGCTGAGGAACAAAATACCCGTCAGTTGGTTAAGGCAGTTCTGAATGTTTTTGCCCAAACTGGCGATGACTTTAGTTCCAGATTTCGCGATTGGTCGGCGTGGGATGACACCTACAACTTTATTAAGAATCCAAACCAAGCCTATAGGGAGTCGAATCTAGCTCCAGAATCGCTCTACAACTTGCAGATCAATTTGGTGCTGTATATCAATAACAGCGGTGAAATTGTCTTTGGGACTGGGTTCGATCTGAAAAACCAGAAAAAAACACCGATTCCACCAGTCCTCAAAGAACACCTTGCTCTCAACGACCGGCTTTTAGAGCGTCCCAATTCTCATCGCATTTTGTCGGGAATCATCCTGGTTCCGGAAGGGGCAATGCTGATTAGTTCGCAGCCGATTTTGCCTTCAAATAGCAAAGGTTCTATCCGGGGAACTTTGATCTTTGGGCGTTATGTAGATGATGAGACGATTCAGAAGTTGGCAAGAATTAACCGTTTGCCCGTGACGATGTACGGGATGAACGATCCTCAAATGCCTAAAGACTTCCAAGCCGTGCGTTCTGCTTTGTCGGAACAACGCCCGATTATAGTGCGATCGCGCAACGAAGATACGATTTCTGGATATGCTCAGATTAAAGACATTTATGGCAATCCGGCTTTGCTGTTGCGGGTGGATGTCCCCAGAGAAATCTACAAGCAAGGAAAGATTCGCCAAGGCTATCTGATTTTGTGTCTGTTGGTGGCGGGAGTGGTATTTGGCGGAGTGACGCTGCTGCTGGTAGAGCAATTGGTGCTGTCTCGATTGGCAGCTTTGAGCGCAGGAGTTCGGAAAATTGGCGCGAGTGGCGATCTTTCGCTGCGGGTATCAAGTCAAGGAAAGGATGAATTGTCCAGCTTGGCACTGACGATTAATGGGATGCTAGAAGCGTTGGAAAAATCTGGACGCGATCGCCTTGAAAGTGAAGAACGTCACAGCGCTGTGGTTGAGCAAGCTTCGGAAGGAATTGTTCTAATTGATGCTCGATCTTCTCAAATTCTGGAAGCCAATACTGCCTTTAAGCGCCTGCTGGGTTACAGCCATGCAGAAATTTTACAACTGACACTTTACGATCTCGTCCCCCACGAGCGAGACAGCGTTGACTTTAATATTGAGCAAATCTTAGCCAACAAACAACACTACTTGGGCGAACGGCGCTACCGGCGTAAAGATGGAACGCTGGTGGATGTAGAAGTGAGTGCCAACCCGATTTCTTATGGTGGCAGAGAGGTGGTGTGTGGCGTAGTTCGGGATATTAGCGAAGCGAAGCGCGACGAAGTCGTTCGCAAACAAGCGCAAGAAGAAATTCTTCTGTTGCAGACAACCACGCAAGCGATCGCGGATTCCTCTGATTTTCACTCAGCTTTGCAAGTCACGCTGGGCAAGGTATGCGAGACAATCGGCTGGAGTTTTGGGGAAGCTTGGATTCCCCACCCAGCAAGTGACTTTCTCGAATGCAGCCGGGGTTGGTATGGCGGTAAGGATGAGGTATCCCCCGCCTTGAAGAAATTCAGACACTGTAGCCAGAAGCTAACTTTTGCTTTCGGGAACGGATTGCCGGGACGAGTTTGGTCATCGCAGCAGCCAGAGTGGATTGATGATGTTTCAATTCAGCCACAAGCCGTTTTTGAGCGTGCCGCAATTGCCCAAGAAAGCGGATTGAAAGCAAGTTTCGCCATTCCGATTATTGCGGCAACGTTTTGGAAATCGTGCCCCCTGCCGATTCAGGAGGGGCACAGCACTGGCGTGCCCCTACAGCAGTCACCAGTGCTGGCTGTTCTGGTTTTCTTCAGTTTCGACAGCCAGGAAGAAGATCGGCGGCTGGTGGAGCTAGTATCGGGCGTTGCGGCTCAGCTGGGTTCCGTCATTCAGCGCAAGCAGACGGAAGCGACACTCCAAGAAAGCGAGACTCGACTCCGCAGACAGCAGCGGGCGCTGATGGAATTAGCGACGTGTCAGGCTTTATACACGGGCGATTTGAGCGCGGCATGGCGGGAGATTACCGAGACAGCCACGAACACGCTGGGCGTCGAACGAGCCAGTATATGGCTTTATAGACAAGAAATCGTTGATGGCAATGAACCGGCTGCAACATCCCAAAACCCGAATCCAAAATTGGTCTGCGTTGACTTGTACGAACTCACTCAGGAGCGCCATAGCAGGGGCATAGAGCTGCACGCAGTTGACTATCCGGGATATTTCCAAGCGCTAGAAGAGGAACGCGCGATCGCGGCTTCTGATGCCCATAGCGATCCTCGGACAAAGGAGTTTTCCGCTGCTTATTTAACTCCTTTAGGCATTGCCTCAATGTTGGATGTCCCAATTCGGGTGGGTGGACGAACGATGGGGGTGCTTTGTCTGGAACACATCGGTACGCCAAGGCAGTGGGCGCTGGAGGATCAGAACTTTGCGGCTTATTTAGCGTATATGGCTGCTTTGGCAATGGAAGCGAGCGATCGCAAACAAGCAGAAGCTGCCCTCGCTAGCAGTGAAGCGAAATTTCGCTCTCTGATTCTCAACAGTTCGGATCTGATCGCTATTTATGATGCAGATGGCATTACCCGCTATCAAAGTCCTTCGATTGTCAGTATTTTGGGCTACCAACCAGAAGAATTGACTGGCGTACACACTTTGGGCATGATTCACTCAGAGGATCGTCGCCGCGTTTTAGAGGCTTTCCATCAGGCTCTTAACAACCCTCAGGCTGTTTTTTGCATCGAATATCGTTTTCCCCGAAAAGATGGCTCCTGGTGCTTTCTAGAATCAACTGGGAGCAATTTGCTAGCCGATCCATTCGTGGCAGGCATCGTTGTTAATTCCCGCGACATTACCGAGCGCAAGCAAGTGGAAGGCGCACTGCGGCAAGCCGAAGAAAGATATCGCAGCATCTTTGAAAACGCAGTTGAAGGCATTTTTCAAACCACACCGGATGGGCGCTTCCTCAGTGGGAATCCTGCCCTAGCACATCTTTATGGCTACTCTTCCCCGGAAGAATTAATCGCCAATGTAACAAACGTTG
Organism: Coleofasciculus sp. H7-1; assembly: GCF_057473865.1. NCBI lineage: Bacteria > Bacillati > Cyanobacteriota > Cyanophyceae > Coleofasciculales > Coleofasciculaceae > Coleofasciculus > Coleofasciculus sp. H7-1. Next base: position 70,443 of record NZ_JBYCCT010000010.1, on the reverse strand, counting down.
AGCGGCAACTTTACGTTGACCCAAACCGACGTGCGGAATTTATTGCTGCCATGCAAAAGTACGATTCTGTATCCCGGTTTGAGTCTCAAATTTACCGCCAGGACGGCAGCACTATCTGGATTTTGGAAACCGCACGCATGGTTAAGAATTCTCAAGGTAGAATCCTTTACTACGAAGGCACTGTCCAAGATATTACGAATCGCAAGGTAGCAGAAGAAGCACTGCGCTATCAACAGGAACAATCGGAACTACTGCTGCTCAATATCTTACCCGCCCCCATTGCCGAGCGATTGAAACTTCAGGAAAGCACAATTGCCGATAGTTTTGCCGAAGTCACCGTTTTGTTTGCTGATATTGTTGGCTTTACCCAACTTTCTGCCGATACATCACCCACCGAACTTGTCGAATTGCTCAACAAGATATTTTCGGCTTTCGATCGACTGTCCGAACTGCATGGGTTGGAGAAAATTAAGACGATTGGGGATGCCTATATGGTTGTCGGCGGTCTGCCAATGCCCCGCAGCGATCATGCCCAGGCTATAGCCGAAATGGCGCTGGATATGCAAGATGCGATCGCGCTATTTAACCTAAAAAATGCGAAAAATTTTCAGATTCGAGTCGGCATTAGTACAGGACCTGTGGTTGCTGGCGTTATTGGTATCAAAAAGTTTATCTACGATCTGTGGGGCGACACGGTAAATACAGCTTCTCGGATGGAATCCCACGGTCTTGCCGGTCGAATTCAAATCACTGCCACTACCTATGAGCGATTACGAGATCAATATATTTTTGAGGAACGCGGTATCATCCATGTCAAAGGCAAAGGCGAGATGACGACTTATCTTCTGACTGGCAGAAAAAGTAGAAAAATTTAACTCCCATCAGCAAGTTGTAGGGAATGGTTGAACGACAGTGAAACCCAACAATTATATATGTGTCTTGAGTAACGTTGCCTCAACCATTCCCTACGCAAGTCTTGTATTTTTAGTGAGACTTAGACATTTTCTAGCTTCTCTTCCCTCTGCGTCCTCTGCGTTCTTGGCGGTTCGTTAAAAATTAATCGGCAATTAGAATAATAATGGGTTCTCATTGAGTCCCGCTTCCCCCAGTGCTGTTGCCATCAAATCTTCTAATCCTAGCGTCTGCGCCCACTGACTCAAATAGCCAAAATCAAGCTTTAGATATCGGTACTATTGAGATTAGCAAGTTGTAGGGAATGGTTGAACGACAGTGAAACCCAACCATTGTTTATGTGTGTTGGGTTTAGTGCTGTACAAGCAAGTCGATAGGGAATCGACGATGCAAGTGAAACCCAACCATTGTTTATGTGTGTTGGGTAACGTTGCCTCAACCCAACCTACTAGCGCGTCTAGGCTAAAATGCTGAGTTGAGGAAATTCGCTCTCATCAAAATTTGCAAGCATTATATAGCAATCCTATTTGATTTGTAATATATTTTTTTGACGAACCGCCAAGAACGCCAAGAACGCCAAGAGAGAGAAAGAAGAGAATTTTAGAAATCACTTAGGATTGCTATAGGCGTTGCTTTACTCAACAAATTAGGCTAGACGCGCTACTACGCAAGTTTTGGATTTTTAGCTATCAAAGCCCATTGCTGAATTCCTTTCGTTGCTTCATTGAGCAAATGCGCTTTTTTCCAAGCAGGCATCTGGCGAAAAGCCAGCATTAAAAATCTGTCAATTTCTGGACTGGTATCGCGGGATTGCGGCTGGTAGGTTGACGGATTAAAAATGGTCATTTTGGGGGATGCTGCTGCAATACTTGTTTCAAATATTGCCCGGTATAAGACTTCGGATTCTCCGCCACTTTTTCTGGCGTTCCCACCGCAATTAACTCTCCACCTTTATTACCCCCTTCGGGTCCCAAATCGATTACCCAATCACCGCTGCGAATTACATCTAAATTGTGTTCGATTACTAAAATTGAATTTCCTTTATCCACCAATCTTTGCAACACATCTAGCAACTTGTGGACATCGTAAAAAGATAAACCCGTTGTCGGTTCATCGATTAAATAAAGCGTCTTACCTGTAGCACGACGAGAGAGTTCAGAGGCTAACTTCACTCGTTGCGCTTCACCACCAGAGAGAGTGGGTGCAGTTTGTCCTAAACGGATATAACCGAGTCCCACATCTACTAAAGTTTGCAACCGTGTTGCCGCTTTAGGGATATTTTTAAAAAATTCCAAAGCTTCTTCTACGGTCATGTTGAGAACATCGGAAATAGATTTGCTTTTATACTTGACTTGTAGAGTTTCTCGATTGTAGCGATCGCCTTTACAAACTTCGCACTGCACGTAGACATCTGGCAGGAAATTCATCTCAATCACATTCACGCCTTGTCCGCCACAAGCTTCGCAGCGTCCACCTTTAACGTTGAAAGAAAATTGCCCCGGTTTGTACCCTCTCGCTTTGGCTTCTATAGTTTGGGAAAACACATCTCGAATCGCATCAAATATACCAGTATAAGTAGCTGGATTAGAACGAGGGGTGCGTCCAATTGGAGATTGGTCAATGACAATTGCTTTATCAATTGCGTTCAATCCCTTGATTGCTTCCAAGTGTTTAGGGAAGGGAACTTTGCGGGTGAGGTGGTGTTGTAAGGCTGGGTAAAGTAATTCGTTAATTAGTGTAGATTTGCCAGAACCAGAAACGCCGGTGATGCAGACAAGTTTACCCAGCGGAATTTCGACATCTATATTTTTTAAGTTGTTGCGGTAGGCATTTTTGAGAATTAGCGATCGCCCGTTTCCATCTCTCCTCTGTGCAGGTGTTTCAATCACTTGCCGTCCCGACAAATAAGCACCCGTTAGCGAATCCTCTGCTGCTAACAATGTCTCTAAGTCACCTTGAGAAATAATTCTTCCGCCATGAATGCCCGCACTAGGACCAATATCAACAATGTGATCAGCAGCACGAATAGTTTCTTCATCATGCTCGACCACAATTAATGTATTGCCCAAGTCGCGGAGTTTAATTAAAGTTTGCAGCAAGCGTCCATTATCTCGCTGATGCAGTCCGATACTCGGTTCATCTAACACGTAAAGGACGCCGGTTAAACCCGAACCAATTTGGGTGGCGAGGCGAATTCGTTGCGCTTCTCCACCCGAAAGTGTCATTGCCGGACGGTCAAGCGTAAGATAATCTAAGCCAACATCAAGGAGAAATTGCAGCCTAGCTTTAATTTCTCTAAGTACCAAATCGCCTATTTGAAACTGGCGATCGCTCAATTTCAAATTATTAATTCGTTCCCGACTTTCCCCAATATCAACGCTCGTCAAGTCGCGAATCTGATACTGTCCCAACCGCACAGCCAGCGCTTCCGGTTTCAATCGCTTCCCTTGACACACTTCGCAAGGTTGCTCGACGAGATATTGCTCCAGTTTTTGTTTAATTAGTTCCGAATTGGTTTCATCATATTGCTTCTGGAGTATAGCGATAACACCTGCGTAGCGTCTAAAATCATTTCGACTTTCGTTCCAAATTGATTTGTCAGCACCATGCATAATGATGTGCTGCTGTTCTGCTGTTAGCTGATTCCAGGGTGTCTGGATTTCAAAACCATACGCTTGTCCGACATTGTATAGTAGGGAGAGATAGTAGGAATTATCCTTTTCTGACCAAGGCGCGATCGCAGCATACACCGGCGACTCCGGAAAAGGCACCAGTAACTCTGGTGAAAATGTCCGCAAACTACCCAATCCGTGACACTGAGGACAAGCACCATAAGGTGAATTAAAGGAGAACAATCGCGGGGAAAGTTCATCCATCACCGCCCCATGTTCTGGACAAGCAAAGTTTTCTGAAAAAACTAATTCATTGGAGCTTTCCCGATAGGAATTATCAGTATTTGTAGAATTTTCTTGTACATTTTCTGGATTTGTGGTAGATTCCTTAGTGTCCGTAAGACTAATACTGCCTAATTCTATAGGTTTAGATGTATCATTTAATACCTCTATAACCGCAATTCCACTGGCATGACGCAGACAAGTGCTGAGAGAATCGGTTAGACGCTCCTGAATACCGGGTTTCTTAATAAGTCGGTCAACGACAATTTCAATCGTGTGTGTATAATTTTTATCTAATTCAATAGAATCGGACAGTTGAAACACCTCTCCATCAACTCTGACGCGAGCAAATCCTTCAGAAACCAGGCTGGAGAGCAATTTTTGATGGGCGCCCTTTTTGCCGCGCACCACAGGCGCTAAGATTTGGAAGCGGGTGCCATTGGGCAGTTCCAGGATGCGATCGCACATTTCATCAATAGTCTGAGGCGCAATCGAGCGATCGCACAGGGGACAGTGAGGCTCACCCGCGCGTCCAAACAGCAGCCGCAGATAGTCGTAAATCTCCGTTACCGTGCCAACCGTTGAGCGGGGGTTGTGAGATGTCGATTTTTGGTCAATCGAAATTGCCGGACTAAGTCCCTCAATCGCATCCACATCTGGCTTATCCAACTGCCCTAAGAATTGCCGCGCGTAGGCACTCAGGGACTCCACGTAGCGCCGCTGTCCTTCTGCAAAGATGGTATCAAAGGCGAGGGAAGACTTGCCGGAACCAGAGACGCCAGTAAAGACAATTAAGCGATCGCGCGGCAGTTCCAGATCGATATTCTTCAGGTTGTGCTGCCTAGCGCCGCGAATGCGAATCGCGTTTTGGCTGTTTTGATTTACGCCCGTGGAATGATGCCCGTTTGAGGACTCAGTTGGTAAAGCATCCGAAAGATTGACACGGTCAGACATGAGGGCAGAGCGAAACAGTGCTTAACGATCTTAGCGCTGGCAAGGGGCTGCGCTTGATGAGTTAGCCGATTAATAATTTATGGCTAACCGAACGGGTTAAACCTATCAACTAAGCGCTAATACATCTTCATACAGGGCTGCGATCGCGCACCTAAAATCAACGCTAGCCAAGTGAACTTCTTCCCCTTCTCCGTAGGGATAGAGAACCCATCGCCCCTCAGCATTGCGGCGAAAACACTCTAGACTTACCCTTTCTTGATTGATTAATACATATTCTCGGAGAGTTTCTAATGTTCGGTAATCAGCAAATTTTTCACCTCGATCAAAAGCCGCAGTCGTTGGAGAAAGCACTTCGACAATTAAGCAAGGGTAGCGCTTGAAATCATCAGGAGTTCTATCCCGTTCATCACAAGTCACCATCACATCGGGATAATAAAAGATATTAGCTTGCTCAATCCGAGCTTTCATCTCTGCCATGTATACACGGTAGCCAGAACCACGAACATGGTTTCTCAGCAGCGCAAATAAATTTCCCGCAATAGTTATATGGGCATCGCTTGCGCCTGCCATTGCATAAATTTCCCCTTGTCTGTACTCGTGCTTGATGGGACTTATCTTCTCACCTTCTAAATAGTCTTCTGGGGAAACGTAGATATCGCTTTTGCTGAGAGTCATATTTAATAGCTCTTGTGGAATACTTCCATTTTAGCGATCGCGTCTACTTGGTGAATTACCAGATACAGAAATAGCGATCGCATCCTGCTTACGTGCGACATCACCCCTGAACCGCACTACGTTTATTGATGTATCGTGCCATCAGGCATAATTGCTTCTGTGAGGTTGGCAGATTCCAAGTTGGCACGCTTTAAATTAGCACCCTTCAAATTGGCACCTTTCAGATTGAGATTCTTCAGGTTGGCACCTTCCAAGTTGGCATATTCCAGGTTGGCGTATTCCAAGTTGGCGTGTTCCAAGTTGGCACCTTTGAGTTCGGCACCTTCTAAGTTGGCACTTTCTAAATCTGCCCCCCACAAGTTAGCACGTTCCAGTTCAGCACCTTCTAAGTTGGCACTTTCCAAATATGCCCCCCACAGGTTGGCACTTCCCAAGTCAACACCTTGTAAATTGGCAGCGATCAAGTTAGCACTCTTGAGGTTGGCACGCTCCAAACTTGCATACTTCAGGTTGGCATTAACCAAGTTGGCACCCTTGAGATCGGCACCTTCCAGGTTAGTTTCTTGAAGATTACACGCTACGCACGTATTCGTTTTTAATAAGTGCCTGACGGAACTGCCCTTTTGGTAAATGAGGAAAGAAGTTGTGCCCAATAAAATAATGCTAATCGTTGCTACATTCAGAGTAGTGAATAACTTTTTAGCTCTTATTGCCTGAACTAGAGTTTCTAGCTCGATAGCACCGCCAACAACTGGAATTGGCTTCAATGCTTTTAGAGCGATCGCTGCATTATTAAAGCGATCTTTGACATTGGAGGCGACCATCTTTTGCAACCAAGCGATAAAAGATGGACTGAGGTGGGGAACCAGTTTCTTAAAATTAAGGCGATAATTATCATCAATTAAATTACAAAGATCCACCGAACGGGTGCCAGTGAGCAAGCAAATCAATGTTGCCCCTAAACTATAGAGGTCTGACGCTTCTGTGAGGAGACGATTAAATAATTCTTCCGGCGGCATAAAGCCTGGAGTGCCAGCGGCAACACTGCTCATTGCTACTTTCGCGCCCCGAATTCGGGCAAAACCAAAATCAACTAAGTAAGCATTTAGTTGATCGTCAACCAAGATATTTTCTGGCTTAATATCCCGATGAATAATTGGGGGAAGGCGATGCTGCAAGTAAACCAAAATTTCTAATAGTGAAAGGGCGATTTGTTTGATGTCTTCCGGATTAAAGCTGCATCGTTCCGCTAAGGAGGGCGCGTTTTTATATTCCTGCACCAAGCAAAAACCCTGTGAGGTTTCAAAGGAATTTAGGTAGCGGGGAATGCGGGGGTGATCCAGTTCCCGCAGCACTTCAATCTCGCGCTGATAAGCTTTAAAACCCGACCAATCTGCACCGGAATCTGCAAAGCGGAACTCTTTGATAACAACCTGTTTGTCTTGATTTAAGGCAGTAGCTAGATAGGTAATGCGCCCCGCTTCCCGGTTGCGTCCCAGTTCTCCGATGACTTGATAGGCGTGACTAGAAAAGTCTGGAAAGTTGCTCATTGTGTTTGCCCCAGTATGAGTTTGGTGCAGCGTGGTAGAACGAATGCGATCGCCTACTTATTTCTCTCGATTTTGGCACAGCTAGCCTGCCTAGGCGGACTACCCTCCCTTGAAGGCTAAAGCCTAACGGCATGAACGTGCCTACGTTTGTATAGCCGCGACTTCTGTTATTAAGCTTTTTTACTTGCAGTTAATCTGGCTGCTATTGAATTGCTTTTTCATCAGACGCGATCGCGTTTTATATTACTTCAATTTGTAAAGTAAATTTCCCGAATTTTCACAAATTCCTGAATTGTTATTAAGTACCCATAAAGAAACCTTTTAATTGAGTGCTTCACTTTTAAAGAGTGCGATCGCGTCAGTCTAGTATCTGTCACTTGTCGCGATCGCGCTTTTCAATCCACGAACGCACCTCGGCTTCTGAACCAAGATAGGCAGAGCGATCTGTAGCAGGATCGTAAGCAAGCCAGGAAGAATGCCCGTCACCAGAACCTTTTCTAGTTCGCAGTTCTGGGCTTTTAACTAGAAATTTAACAAAACTTTTCCAAATTTTGTTTAGAGTAAATAGCACCGCTGAGGTTTTCATCGCTATCATCTCAAATCAGGGTATTCGTCAACATACGATGAGCGAGAGCGATCGCGCTTCATCCAAATAGCTCACCCGATCGGGCGGGGCGATCCAGCCGAAAATTCAAAAACTAAGTTAAACTTTGTAAACTGCCTAGACCTCCACTGCAAAATTTATCTAAATAGATAAACTTATAAATATAGAAAATATCCAATCTATGAAATCTCTAACGCGGAATTCAGAACTGAATCCGGTTCAATTTTTAATTGTCCTCCTGTTAGCACTGGGTATCTTTTTTCGATTTTTCAACCTTGAAGGCAAAGTTTACTGGCACGACGAGACTTATACCTCGTTGCGAATTTCGGGCTACACCAGTCAAGAAGTGTTTCAACAACTCTTTGATGGTCGCGTCATTGGTATCGAAGATTTTGCCAAGTTCCAGCATCCAAATTCTGAAAAAGGCTTAATTGACACCCTTAAATCTTTGGCAATCGAAGATCCTCAGCATCCACCGTTTTATTACGTAATGGCGCGATTTTGGGTGCAATGGTTTGGGAATTCCGTGACAGCGATGAGAAGTTTTTCGGCGTTCCTGAGTTTGCTGGTATTTCCGTGTATCTATTGGCTGTGTCGAGAATTATTTGAGTCGCCGCTGGTAGCGATGCCTACGGCAAGCTTTGCTACCGCACTCATTGCTATCTCTCCTATTCACGTTCTCTATGCCCAAGAAGCACGGGAATATACTTTATGGACAGTTACCCTCTTACTATTGAGCGCTTCACTGCTGCGAGCAATGCGGCTCAAAACAAAATTTAGCTGGGCAATTTATGCTGTAACTTTAGCTTTGAGTTTGTATACATTTCTGTTTAGTGCCTTAGTGGCAGTTGCCCAGGGAATTTATATAATTGTTACCGAAAGATTTCGCTGGACTCCGATAGTAACTGCCTTCGTGATAGCATCCTTAGCTGGGGTTTTCATCTTTGCTCCTTGGATTATAGTTCTTAATACTAATTTTTCTCAATTTCAAGATACAACAAGCTGGACAATGATGAAAGTGCCTCCGTTAATTTTAATTCAAGCATGGAGCCTTCACATTAACCGTATTTTTATCGATTTTGACTTTGGCTTTGAAAATCCAGTTACTTATTTAATTACACCAGCTTTTTTAATTTTGGTGGGATATGCAATTTATTTCCTCTGTCGGAATACTCCAAAGCAAATTTGGCTGTTTATTTTGACATTAATTGGAGTGCCTGCATTATCCTTAATGCTTCCAGATTTAGTCTTTGGGGGTTTGCGCTCGGCTTCCAGTCGATATCTAATTCCGTCTTTTTTAGGAATTCAATTAGCGGTTGCTTATCTGTTAGCGGCTCAGTTGTCTAGTAAGAGTTTTTCACGCCGGAAAATTTGGCAAGCGATGATGACGCTGCTGATTGTCAGTGGTGTTGTTTCCTGTGCAGTCAGTTCCCAAGCCGAGACTTGGTGGAGTAAGGTGATTAGCTATAGCAATCCAAAAGTTGCTAGGATAATCAACCAAGCAGAGCGCCCACTTTTAGTGAGCAATTCTTTTGGGATTAATCCGGGAAATGTCTTTTCTTTGAGCTATATTCTCGATCCAAAAGTGCGGTTTCAGTTGGTGGTTGACCCGAATATACCCAAGATTCCTGATGATAGTAACGCGATTAATCGTGTCTCTACTGTGTTTTTACTGAGTCCTTCAGACAAGCTGCGAGAGCAAGTGGAGAAACAGAAGAATTCCCAGAGCGAGGGAGTTTATGGGGACAACCATCTCTGGCTTCTGAAATTAGCAAAGCCTTAAATTTTGGAAACAGCGATCGCTCTCACTTCTCGCCCTCTATCAAACAAAATTCGTGGACGAAGTAAAATTTTGAAAATCAGCAACAAAGAGCCAAACTCTCCAGGAGTCTCCCGGCGCTTCCACTGACCTGGGCGACAAAATAGCATTTCTACCAGACGCCGATATTCTTCGAGATTCAATTTTTCAAAAGCCACCTGTACGGTCGGATACTCACATCTGACTCCGGTGTGGATAATTTTGCCTTGCAATTCTAATTGTTCTTCCAGAATTTCTAATGTTACCGGCAACATTTCACTAGCATCATTCGGTAGTCCTGCCTGCGTTAAAGCGATTTCAGCGCCTGCTTCTGAAATCATCGTAGTGATGCCCCAAAAATTCTGCCCAGCAACATTCAGCCGCACCAACCGCCGTAAATCAAACCATTCATAAATATCTGGTTTGGGGACATCTAGTAATATTAACAGCGCGATACCAATCATTAACAGGTTGTAGCCACTCCAAATCCAACCCAAGCCGAGACCTTTATACACTTCAGTTGATTCATAAGCTTCCGTCCCTTGCCAGCCACCCGCCATCATGCACATTCCTAAATTTCGCCATAAACTAACAGCGGTTGCTATAAATAAAATAATCAAAGGCAATGCTAAATTCCAGTTGAAAGCAAAGCGATCGCGCGATATTCCCTTGGGCGTGACCTGAAATCCTTTAGAAAAGGGATTCAACATCACTTGAAGTACAGTCAGCGCTAGGGGAAAACACAACACCAATGTGTAAATATCCGAGAGCAAAGCTGAGCGCGAACGATAATTTAACCATGAAAAAACAGAGAGTTGTACCACATAGTAAGGAAGGAAATAATACAACAATTCACCAGCCGTTGCCCGAAGGGGAATGACGCCGAGGAACGAATAAGTTAACGGCATCAGTAGAAAATAAACTCGCGACCAACTGGTAAACCAATGCAATAATCCTTCTAAATGAGCCAGTCTTTGCAGAGGACTAAGTCCCGGAATTGTTAACGGATTCGCCTTAATAAAGAAAGCTTGTAAAGTGCCTTGTGCCCACCGTAGCCGCTGGGTAGCATGAGCAGCAATATTTTCTGCGGCTAATCCAGCACTTAACTTTTCATCTAGGTAAATTAATCGGTAGCCTTGGGCAGATAAACAAATGCCAGTAAAGTAATCTTCGCTCAAAGAATCGGTGGCAAAGCCACCCGCTGCTTCTAAAGCACTGCGCCTGACAATGAAAGAAGTTCCAGAACAAATAACGCTACCTGCTGCATCCCGAATGGGTTGAATTTGCCGGTAAAACACTTCTTCTTCCGGCGTCAGGACGTGTTCTAATCCTAAATTGTGGGCAATTGGGTCAGAGTTATAAAAGCTTTGGGGCGTCTGTACCAGGGCAACGGTTTCATCTTGAAAAAAGCCTACGGTGCGGGTGAGAAAGTTTTTAGTCGGAATAAAATCTGCATCAAATACAACAATTAACTCCCCAGTTGTTTGAGGAAAGGCATGATTTAAATTTCCGGCTTTGGCATGACTATTATCGAGTCTTGTTTTATACTCGCAACCCAAATCTTCAGCTAATTTTTGCATTTCTGGACGGCTTGTATCATCCAGTAAATAAATTGTCTTATTGGGATAATCTAAAGCTTGACAACCGATAATTGTGCGCTTCAGAATAAATAAAGGTTCATTGTAAGTAGGAATAAAAATCTCGACGGTTGGCATAAAGCTGCCATCAAGCACACTTCTCGCCATCTGGTCAGCTTCACGATGTCGCTCCTTTACATTCAGCATCAAAAAAAGCTGAATTGTACTACTACTCAACATCAACATTTCCATAAAAAATAACCCCAGGCTGAAGACACCATTCAGGGGGTCAGCAACATTCAGAGTTGAGAGCGATCGCCATAGAATATAGCGACCCGTCAACCCCAGCAAAATCCCCACCACAAAAAATCGAGACCAAGCATCGGTCTTTGGGGAAATCTTCATCACCACCAGAACAATCACCAGCAAGGCAACTGTGGGAACCAGCAAATATTCACTCTTCACCATTGGTGCTTGCAGCCACATGGGGGGGTTTTCTTGCAAAGCATTGAGTTCGGCAAACAGCTGACTAATCTTCCCTTCACCAGCAAACCACGCCGCAGCGATCGCCGCTGCGAAGACAACAATCCCCACCATGATCAGCGTTGCCATCTGAAGGCGGAAAATCCGTTTTAGGACTTGACGCTTTGAGATTTGATTTTCAATTTGTGAAGGCGTCATCTCTATTACTTTCCTAAAGCTGAAGTTACTTAGCACTCAATTAATTTAAAATCCGTCACAAATGCTATTACCATTCCTTAATCAATTACCTAGTAACCCTGATCCTAGATTCCTTTAAATCCTACTCTCATATCCATCTCTTTAGAGTTGCTGCTAGTATGTGCCATTTCCTCTTGTCGGTGGCTCTTGCGCCGCACCCCAATCTGGCTTAGAAGTATCCCTCCTAAAATGACACTGCCTCCAATACATTGAGCTAAAGTAGGCACTTCGCCCAAAATTAAATAAGCCGCCACAATCGCAACAACTGGAGTAAAAGAGCTAGCTAACGAAACTTTAGACGCCGTAGTACTTTTTAAGCCAGTAAACCAGGATGATTGACCTACTGCGACGATAACCGCGCCATAAACTAACATCCACTGCCACAAAAAGGGTGAAAATACATCCATAAAATGATTACTTCCATAGAAATACAAAGCAGCAAAGAAAAATATTACCGATCCCAAAGCTGTACGAAATACGGTATAAATTCCCAAAGGTATCTCTTCTATCCGAAATTTACTAATAATCGTGGAAACAGCTAAAGCCACGGCTCCTGCCGCCGCAAAAATCTCACCCGTTCCTACACTGATAAAACCTCCCATGTTCATCATGTTTTCCCCTGATGAACGCTGAAGCAACATAATCAAAATGACTCCAGCCAAGGAAACAATCGCACCCGCAATTTGCAAAAAATTAACTCGTTCCTTGAGAAACCAGACGGATAAAGCCAGAACCAGAGGAGGCTCGATTCGTCCGATTAACACAACATTAGTAACCATCGTCTGCGAAAGGGCTTCAAAAATTAAACCTGGAGCCAGTGCCCCAGACAAAATCGCCACCGCTATCAAGCTAAGCCAATCTTTCCAGGAAAGCTGTCTTAAGGAGCGAATATTCCACTGCTGATGATAGATTAAAATCAGAATCAGTAAAGCGCAAATATTTCCGACAAACAGAACATTGCAAAAGGAAATTGGATTTCTGCCATCAACGAAGTTTTGAGAACCAATTTCCGTCAGCCGCCGAGTAATGGCGTTAGAAGCTCCAAAGATAATAATCGCTAGCCAGAGATAGATGTATCCTGGAATACCCTTGAAAAAACTTAATGTCTTCGCTACTATTCTTTGCATAACTTTATATTTAAAAATTGATGGATGAAACCTTCAAAAAAGCAGAAAATGACAAGACTAAAAGGGCTGCGGCTACAAGGTTGTCCTTAATATCTTATAAACTTACTGTATCCAGATGATCTAAAAATGAGAATTTCCTAAAAAAGACTAAAAACTTACAGCAAGTATAAATGACAGCATTTTAATCTAAAAAGTGGTCTAAAAAGCTATCAGCCATTTCCAATCAACTTCTCAGCTAAAATTCATTTTTTTGCTGACACAGCACTTTAAAGTGCCAGTAGAGATGATTTTGAAGACACTTCTATGAAGTTGAATTATCTAGCAGTAGTTTGTGTAGTAGCATTTTTGACTGTTGGCTGTACCAAAGAAGCAAATTCCAATCAGCCAAATGTTCAGACTGCGCCATCGACAAACCCATCTGCTACATCGGTAGCACAGACGCCTACAACACAGTCTGGAACCTTTCAGGGAGCAGAACATCCCACCCAGGGAACTGTGCGCTTGGTGACAGAAAATGGAAACCGCTATCTGGAGTTGGATCGAGCTTTCAAAACTGACAATGGCCCGGATTTATTCATCATCCTGTATCGTTCTGAGAAGCCACCAACCTATGGCATTAAAGAAAAAGATTATGCAAGCATTGGGCGCTTACAAAAAATAAGTGGTACTCAACGCTATGCTATTCCTGCTAGCGTTAATCCAGCAGAGTTTGGCTCAGTGGCGATTTGGTGTCGCCAATTCAACGCCACCTTTGGCTTTGCCCCTTTCAGTAGCTAGTGAATCAACGCATACTGAGGTTGTTATGGAAATCGCAGATTGGACGGCTTTGATTCATCCCGCGATCGCAATTGCAGTCGTCTTCCCTCTGATTGGCATCGTCGTCAACCGCGCCTGTCTTACTCGCCAACGCCGCTTGCAAAATTTAGAAGGCAAAAGTAAAATTCCGCCAGTGGTTGGGCAAGAACACGTCCAACTGGGCAAATGGCTCTCTGGTGCTGTCGTCGGAGTTGCCCTCATCGGACTTGCTTACCCGATTTTTGAGCAGATTTTGAGCAAGCAAATCTGGAGCCAGAAGCCTTTTCAAGTTGTCTTCATCGTCCTAATGTTTGCGGCGACAATTGCCTCATTAGTATTGCTCTACAGAGCTAGAGAGCGACTCTGGCGCGGCGTTTTTGCCACCTTAACCGGCGCAGGTTTAATTATTTTAGGCTTCCAAGAAGGCGTCTATCGTCGGGACAATGAGTGGTTGGTGTCTCACTACTACATCGGCATCGCAGCGGCAATGCTGATGATTTTTTCGTTAGCAATTATTGAAGATATCTACAAAGATCGGTTAAATCGTTGGCGCAACGTTCACATCATTTTGAACTGCATTGCACTCTTGCTGTTTTTAGGACAAGGTATGACTGGTACGCGGGATTTACTAGAGATTCCCTTAAAGTGGCAGAAACCTTATGTGGATCAGCTTTACATTCAGCAGTGTGGCAGTAAGCCTTGCACAATCCAAGCAACACCCGAAAAAAATTGAGTTAATCAAGTTTTAGTAAAGCTGCAAAATTAACGCGATCGCAGGCGTTGGATTTTGGTCGCCACAGCCCATCCTGCAAACTCTTTTCTTTAGGACTTACGCAACATCACCACATCTGAGGGCAACCACAGGGGGATTGCCCCTACAAAACGCTATATGTATAAGCTTTGCGTAAGTCCTGTTCTTTTTACTTTGGTTTTTTTACTTTTGCCTTGATTTCCGTCCCAGCCATCTACTCGGTGCGCTTTAGCAAAATGCCCTTCAGTCCAGCTGCTTTTGCTCCCTGATAGTCCTCTTTATGACTGTCGCCAATGTGCCATGCTTCCTCAGGCGAACAGTTATGTTTCTCCAACGCAGCAGTAAAAATTTTGGGATCGGGTTTGGCAGCACCAATTTCGGAGGAAATGGTGACAGAGGTAAAAAATTCGATTAAATTCAGAGATTGCAAAACCGAGTAGATACGGGAATCGAAATTTGATAATACACCCAACTCAATTTCCATTTCTCGCCATTTTTCCAAAGCTGTAAGAACATCGGGATAAACAAACCAAGGTTCAGCAGTGGAGAAGTAGGTGTAAAGTTCGTCAAAAAAACTAGGAAAGTTGGAAAATTTGGGCAGCACGCCTACCTGTTCAAATGTGGAAAGGGCGATCGCTTTCCACCACTCAAATTCCCGATCTGGTATTTCTTGGGGTTCTGCACCTGGAAAAACTGGCGGCGGTGCGGCTTTAAAGCTTTGCAAGAAGGCTGGATTCACCACCTCAGCGGAGACTTGGACGCCAAACCGGCTGGCTCTAGCGCTATACGCCTCTCCTACACTGCCCCTCACACCAAACATGGTGCCCACGGCATCAAGAAAAATAACTTTGGGGCGCTTCATGCTACCTTAGCGTTCCATCTCAAGATCGCAAACCCAACAAAACCACCGATTAGATTCATCATCATCTCATAAATCGTATCTCAGTATTGACGCTCCCACTGCTTTAACGAAGTAGAGCAGTGGGAGCGTCAATTCCTTCCTAAGCGTAAGGGCACGAGACAAAGCCTCGCACCCCTACATAGGAATCTAAGAGATCAGGATTTACGCAAAGCTTATACATATAGCGTTTTTTCGGGTTCAATCCCCTTGTGGTTGCCCCCAAATGTGGTGATATTTGCGTAAGTCCTGAGATAAATATAGTGAAACTGTATAAGTGGGCAATGCCCACCTTTAATTACAAACCGATGACCCCCAATTCCGAATTACTTCGAGAACATTTCCAACACGGGTTGAGCAATCCAATTTAACCCAACTTTCAACTGATGGTTGAGCGTTGGCATCCGATACAGATATGCCAGACGCCGGAAGAGGTAGGCGAGGGAACCATCCAGCTTCACTCCCATGCCGGTGAAAGTGGCGTTATCCGTCCCCAAGGTCATGATTTCGCCGAAGCTCTGATAGTGGAAGGGAAGCAAAGGACGCCCGGTCAGCGATGCCCAGATATTCCAGGCAGTATAATCTGATTGCTGGAAGGCAGACTGGGCAGTTGCCGGTATTTGCTGACCTTCAGCGTCGTGAGAGTCCGATATGTCGCCAAGGGCAAAGATTTCTGGATGGTCAACCACTTGTAGAGTCGGCGTGGTGGTAATTTGACCGCGTTGATTGTATTTGAGTTCGAGCGATCGCACCGCCTCTGCCACTTGCGTTCCCACCGTCCACAGCACCAAATCCACTGGGATTGGGTCTACCTGTCCTTTGTACATTAGCGAGATCGTAGTTGGTGACATCGACTCCACCGACGTGTCCAAATCAATCCACACACCCCTTTCTTCCAAAGCTTTTCGCGCCGCTTCCCGGTTAAAATCTGGCGATGTCCGGAGAATCATATCAGCTTGTTCAATTAACCGGATGCGACCTCTTTCGCCAAGGCGGTCAGCCAACTTGCAAGCCAATTCAACGCCACAGTAACCGCCTCCCACAATGGCGATGCGAATCTTATCCGTTTCCGACTCTTCTAAAATTCTCAGCCGTTCTTCCAGGCGGTAGGCGTGAGCAATCGTGCGGAAAGGAAACGCATATTCAGCAGCCCCCGGCACCATATCTAGCGGCGTCTCTCCACCCAGGGCTAACACCAAGCGATCGTAGGAGAAGGCGGGGCCATCATGCAAATGTACCAGCTTTTCGTGGATATCTATTCCAGCCACAACGCCCTGACAGAAGCGCACACCCGTGTTCGCTAGAATCTCTGGAAACGGCGGGGCAATTTCCCAAGTTTGCAGTTCCCCGGTGAGTAGTTCATACAGCAGCGGCGTGAACAAAAAGCGGTCATCTCGATCCACCAGGACAATTTCCGGACGTTCCGACTTTTCCCAAGGCAACTGGCTCAAGCGCAGGGCAGTGTAGAGACCGCCAAAGCCGCCACCGAGGATACAAATGCGTGTAGGTTGCTGGGTCATGGTTCTAGTGAGTGGGCGATTCAAGCGCAGGGCAACTAACTTCAGTCTACTGATTCTGCCGTTCTATAGCCATCAGCCAGCTATCCCAATATTTCCCCTCGTGGAGTTCGTGTTCGGGCAGTAGTTTAATTTTCCGAAAGCCGCACTTTTCGTAGCAGCGGATAGCACGGGTGTTCCATATCTGCGGATCTATGACTGCTTTAGCAGCCTTCAGTTCTTCAAAAAGATAGGTTAATAGGAGCGAAAGCAGTTTAGACCCGATCCCTTGATTCCTATAATCTGTCTCTCCAATGAATAAGTCAATACCATAAATATTGCCCATCTCGCCTACTCCATAATCTCCATAATTCTGCTTGTCAGCCTCTGTGAGTAGGTAATACTGTAAATAACCGATAGGAAGATTTTGGTATAAGCAAAAGCAGGGAACTACCGGCTCTTCACCCCTGACTGCGGGGGCATATTCTTCTATGATTTGTTCTAAAGAGTAGGGGTTGTCTCGTCCTTCATAGAATTCCAAAACTTTCTCGTCACTCAGCCATTTTGCCATTAATTGATAGTCGTCGATATCGTCTCGCATTCGACAAATGGCGATATCGTCTTTTTGAACGAGAGAGAATGGGCGATATTGCATGGCGTGACTTTAATGTAACCGTCGAGATGGTGCTGTTCACTCTCGCGTATGCCCTCAAGGGCGCTCCTCGCTTTAATTCCCAGCATATGACGATTTACTTTAGAATTAGCAGGCGATCGCTCTGTGGGCACTTTATCAGGCAGCAACCCAGGAACGAGAATAAGATGTGAGAATAGCAACTTTAAATACTGAGTGATGATCGTCTTACCTGAGAAAACCGTCCTCACTTCTTTAGGTTACGAACTCGATTGCAGCAGCAATGCTTTTGGTTATTTAACCGATTCTTCAGATTTACTTAATCAGCCCAATGAACTGCGCCTGCGGATGCAACAGGACGGCTATTTATACCTTCCGGCACTTCTAAATCCCCAAGAAGTTTGCCAGAGCCGTCAGGAAATTGCCGAACTCTTAGCCGCAGAAGGTTGTCTGGAACCTGGACACTCGATTCTAGATTGCGTGGCAAAGTCAGGATTGAAAATGCATTTTAGACCTGATTTAGCAGTCCAAAGTCCGGCGCTAAAACAACTGCTTTATTCGGGTCAAATGATGGAATTTTATCAAGCCTTTTTAGGCGGAGATGTCCGACCTTTCGATTATACCTGGTTAAGGGCAGTTGCCCCCGGTCATGGTACTTATGCTCATTGCGATATCGTGTACATGGGACGGGGAACTCACGAGCTTTACACAACTTGGACACCGTTGGGCGATGTATCTCTGGAGATGGGAGGGTTGATAATTTTGGAAAAATCTCATCGCCTGGAAAGTATTAAAAACTATTATGGGTGCAAGGATGTAGATAGTTATTGTGCTAACCGTAAGACTGCCCAATTGTATGCATCTGGTGAAAAATGGTGGAATGGGGCGCTATCGAAAAACCCGGTTTCTCTGCGAAAAAAATACGGAGGACGCTGGCTAACCGCCGATTTTAAAGCTGGAGATGTTTTGATTTTCGGTATGTTTACGATTCATGCCAGCTTAGATAACCACTCCCAGCAAATTCGGCTTTCTTCAGATAGTCGTTATCAGCTAGCTTCGGAACCAGTGGATGAAAGATGGGTGGGGAAAAACCCTATCGGTCACTCAGCCGCAGGGAAGCGAGGTCGTATCTGCTAAGATAAGAAGCATTTTATGGTGCGGTTTCTGGTTTGGGTTGAAATTCAGCGATCGCTCTGGCGTTATGCACTCAAGCTCCTTGCTTCGATTTTACCGACGATGTGGCAAAACTAGCACCCTTCGTTCATATAGTGAGTTACGGCACATCCGGATGAATTTCTTTTCGGGATGGAAATGCCGTTGTATAACGGTACCGAGATTGTAAACGTTGTACCCACCCCGACCTCGCTCTTGACAGCAATCTTGCCACCGTGCAACTCTACACATTTTTTAGCAATCGTCAACCCCAATCCAGTACCGGGAATATTGCCAACATTTTTGGCTCGATGGAATGATTCAAATAATCGTTCTCGATCTTCTACCGGAATGCCAATGCCTGAGTCTTGAATCTGAAATACTGCGTCTCCAGCTTGAAACCAAAGTTCAAAATGGACGGTGCTGCCTGGGGATGAATACTTGATAGCATTGGTAAGCAAATTGGTAAGAATGTGCCGTAGTAGTTTTTCATCCAGGTAAACATCAGTATCTACACCATAGCTCTCAAAGGCGATCGCGTTCCGATTGTCATAAACGAGTTGTATCTCTTCTATGAGTTCAGCACACCATTGAACGAGATTCAGTAGAGCTGGCTTGAAATCCAATTTCCCGGCTTCCGCTTTAGCAATAACCAGCAGCTCATCGATTAACTTGTTCATATCTTTGGCACTTGCCTCAATATGATTGAGATACTTAAGTTTTTTCTCGTCAGTCAATCGGTGGCTGTAATATTTGAGTAAGTCAGCTAAATTGATGATGGTCGTCAAGGGGTTGCGAAACTCGTGGGAAACCATGCCAGCAAACCGGGATTTAAGATCGCTCAGTTCTTTCTCTTTCTCTAGCGCCTTTTGTAGCTCTTCCTCCGCACGTTTTCGCTCCAAAATCTCGCGCTGCAATTGGTGATTGGCATTGCTGAGTTCGGAGGTACGCACTTCTACTAATTGCTGCAACAGTTCCACAGTGCCATACATTTCTACCGGATCGAACGCTTGCAATAGGCTAGTTTGAGTCACGATGCCAAGCAGGTTTCCCGCACTCCCAGTCACCACTATGCGCTGCACATATCGCCGCTGCATCTCCTGATGAACTGTCCATAAAGTATCCTCAGGACTAACGCAGAATAAAGGCGTACTCATCACCGTTTCAGCTTGGTTTTGGGATAAATCTAGCCCTATCGTCTGCATCTGTACGAGATCCCGCTCTGTAAAAATCCCCACCGGGCGAATCAAATTTTCTCTGTCTGCCTCTGTAATCACTACACAACTAACTCGGTGCTTTGCCATGAGTTGAGCTAAACTTAGCACCGATGCTGAGGGTGGAGCCTGAATTATCTGAGCGATCATTACCTCCGCGACACACTGCCACTTGAGAAGATTCGTCGGTTGCATGACTTGACGAATACTATCAGGCGTGACAACCCCTACCAGTTGCACCTGCGACTCTACAATTGGCAAGTGACGAATGTGATGCCGACGCAAAAGTGACAGCGCTGTGAAAATATCCCGAAAAGCCGATAGCTCCAGGGTAATTACCGGAGAAGTCATTACCTCCCTAATTTTGACAGATGCCAAGTTCATCCCGGCAGCTGTCAACCGAACAACATCCCGCTCGGTGAACATCCCAACCAGTTGCCTTCGCTCCACTACCAAAACATAACCAGCTCGTGCTTCACCCATGAGACTATCTTCTGGCGCTGCATTGCCGCTGGTGAGTAAACAACTGCTTCGTACCCTACCCATCAAGGTGATGACATCGGCGAGTGGTGTGTCAGGAGTAACGATTAGGGGAGAGGGGTCAATGACATGGTCTACTGCTGGAGAATAGCTCAGTAAGTTGTGATGATGTTGCATAGTGACTCATGTAGTGGTGATGCTGTGTTAATGAAGTTTCATGATTTTGTTGGTTTCACTATTCTCAGCCAATCTTCATGAGAAAACGGCAGGGATACCACGTAGATTCTGGCAGGGTTGAATAAATTGGCTAATCCAAGGCTTAAATTGGGGGATAAAGTTTTGCAACGACCCATTTGCGACTAAGTGCCATGTTGCCAAAAATAGTTGACATCGGGGTTTGAGGGTTCTCACTTACGAATAGTTTGCGGACTCGCTCCCCATAGGGCAAAGGCAATTGAGGCACTCGCACACATTCGAGAACCTCTTTCCTGGTTGCTTCGGGTGGAGAACTGCGAACAAATTTTCAAATAGTCTGCGAACCGACACTCTCCTGGGAGTGAAAACCCGAACTGTTCTCCTAACTCATCCCTCATAACGCATCGTTTTCGTATGCCGCTACAATTCGCTCAACTAACGGATTGCGGACAACATCAGTTTTGGAGAGATTGCAGAAGGCAATGCCTTCAACCCGTTGGAGGATTTTTTGGGCAACGGCTAACCCTGATTGTTGGTTGAGTGGTAAATCGGTCTGGGTGATGTCGCCCGTGACAACCATGCGAGAACGAAACCCCAGGCGAGTCAGCACCATTTTCATCTGTGCCGGGGTGGTGTTCTGGGCTTCATCCACAATCACAAAGGAGTTGTTGAGGGTTCGACCCCGCATATAAGCGAGGGGAGCGACTTCAATCACCCCGCGTTCCATCAAACTGGGAATTTTATCTGTATCGATAAATTCATAGAGAGCGTCATAAAGGGGGCGCAGAAATGGATCGATTTTCTGCTGTAAGTCCCCAGGCAAAAAGCCCAATTTTTCCCCAGCTTCCACAGCTGGACGGGTTAGAATTAGTCGTTCGTACTGCTCGGAAAGCAGCGCCTGAACTGCCAGAACGGCTGCTAGGTAGGTTTTGCCGGTGCCTGCTGGGCCAATGCAGAAGGTGAGGTCGTGGGTGCGTACTGCTTGGATATACTGCCACTGAGGAAATGTTTTGGCTCGAATTTCTTCGCCGCGACGGTTTCGCGCGAGAATTTCCTCTTGCATTGCTTGCCATTCCACCTGGCGTCCCGTATCCAGGGCTTGGGAAGCCGTGCGGATATCTACTTTGGAGATCCGCTTCCCGTCTTTCCAGAAAGGTTTGAGCGCGTTCACCAGATCGTTGGTGCGGTCTATTTGTTTAGCAGTCCCAGAAACCATCAGTTCTTGCCCCCGCAACACCAGAACCGCGCCAGTAGTTTTTGCCAGGGTTTTGAGGTTTTCTTCTCGGTCGCCTGCTAAGGCGATCGCGCTATTGGTACTTGGTAGATGTATTGTTTTAAATGCCTCTGTCATCGTAATATTATGGGCGAGTTTACAGCAGTCGTCGGTAAGAGGACGGGATAATTGGTAAAATCCGCCCCTATAATGCGAAAAGACGCCCGATATATAGACTTGCCATAACAGCTCAGGCGTCCCAATTTTATTAGCTACAGATCCTCAATGAGAGCGCAGGCACTGACGGGATGCTTCCGCTTTCGACGAATCCTCGGCTTTTCTTACCGTTGGTGAGATTTAACTTCCAATAAAATTCCGCATCGCTGAATTTTATTGTTGGTTGCATCTTCACGCCGAGTTAATCGACTTGTTTTCAACCAAACGGACTTGCAGCCACTCGCTGTCTTTTTTGCTTAGGTTAACCATCAACTCTAGCTTTTGGTTAGTTCCAATGCCAAGTTGATAGCCCCTTTGCTAAAGATAACAGGCGATTTACTTAGGAGATATCCATAATCGGAGGCGATCCATCACCTCCTCAATGCTAACCGTGTAAAGTTTTAACGGTCGCGGAATTTGGGAGCAGATACCGAGGAAGACCGGCGGGGTGGATCTTTTTTCGCAACTTCTTGACTTCCCGACGTACTTTCAAGCGATCGCGCCGAACTACCATAGATGTCCAGGTAGACAGATTGATTGGCAGCTTTCGCAGCAGCTTCTATCACCGTCCGTATTGCCTGAATATTCCGCCCCCCCCGACCAAAAACTCGTCCCTTATCTTCCCCTTCAAAAGCCAGCCGCACCCACACTTTAGTATTGCTCTGCGACATTTCGCAGTCCACGCTCAGCAATTTTGGTGATTCTAAAAACGGCTGCACCAAAAATTGCACCAGAGAGGCATAATCCGGTGGCGAACTCCCGTGGGATGACTTTACAGGCTGGCTGGTTGAAGCTGAGGAATCCAACTCGTACTCATGCGGTAGCTGGGGCACTGACTTGTTCCAAGACATTAGCTTTTTGAAGAATCCGGCGCACCGTTGGCGTAGGCTGCGCTCCCTGTTGGAGGCGCTTGGTGAGTGCTGCCTCATTTAGCCTGACTTCATCGGTTCTGGGGTTGTAAAAGCCCAGTTCTTCCAAAGGACGCCCATCGCGGCGGGAAGTGCTATTCATTGCCACAATCCGGTAGCTAGCTTCCCGCTTTTTGCCGTATCTCTTTAATCGCAGTTTGATCATGTTGATGAAGAATGTTCCTGTTTGGATTTTAAGCCATCAGCTCTTTAGCGATTAGCTTTTAGATTTTAGACGCAGAGTCATTTATTATACCATTTTATGGCATCAAGTTCTACTTCTCCAAGCTAAAAGCTAATTGCGATAACGGTTCCAGCTAGAGAGTGCCGAAGCCTTTCTTCTTTTTTTCCTTTTTCTTTTTCTTGCCGGGACTTCCTTGGGCGTAGCCCCGCCAACCGGGTTGGGAAGGACGATTGCCGCCACCCATGCCGCCACCCATACCGGGCATACCGGGCATACCGGGGAAGCCACCCTGACCCATTTGCTGCATGACGGTTCTCATTTTTGTGAAATCAGCCACCAGCTTGCCGACATCCGGCTCCTGATAGCCAGCACCGCGAGCAATCCGGCGACGACGACTGGGAGACTTCGCCAATAAGTCTGGGTTTTGGCGTTCTTCCTTCGTCATGGAATTAATCATCGCCTCAGCCCGCTTTAGCTGGGTTTCTCCTTGGCGCAACTGTTCGTCGGAAATCTTATTCATCCCTGGAATCATCTTCAGGATGCCTCCCAGCGACCCCATATTCTTCAGCAGCCGCATCTGCTTGAGGAAATCGCTGAAGTCAAACTTAGCCGAGAGCATTTTTTCCTGCATCTTCTCGGCATCTGCCAGGTCTATTTCCTCCTGAGCTTTCTCCACAAAGGAGATTACGTCTCCCATGCCCAGAATTCGGGAAGCCATGCGCTCCGGATAAAACGGTTGCAGCGCCTCGACTTTTTCTCCGACGCCGACAAATTTAATCGGCTGACCGGAAATCCGTCGCACCGATAGCGCTGCACCGCCGCGACTATCGCCATCCAGCTTCGTCAAAATGGCACCCGTGATCCCAATTTGTTCGTGGAAAGTCCGGGTGAGATTCGCCGCTTCTTGCCCGGTCATGGCATCGACCACCAGCAGCGTCTCGTGCGGCTGGATGGTTTGTTTGATGCGGGCTAATTCTGCCATCATCTCCTGGTCAATCTGGAGGCGTCCGGCGGTATCAACAATGACTGTATCTATGCCGTCTGCCTTGGCTCGCTCAACCCCCTGCCGCGCAATCTCCACCGGGTCAGCATTGGTGCCGAGTTCAAACACTGGCACCTCAATTTGCTGCCCCAGTGTCACCAGCTGGTCGATGGCGGCTGGGCGATAGATGTCGGTTGCGACTAGCAAGGTACTGCGATTCTGCTTGCGTAGGTACAAAGCTAGCTTTGCTGTGGCTGTGGTTTTACCCGTTCCCTGCAACCCAGCCATCAGCACAATCGTGGGAGGCTTATCTACTGAAGCGAGGGGAACGTTGGTTTCCCCCATCACCTGCACTAGCTCATCGTAGACAATTTTGATGAACTGCTGGTCGGGGCGCACGCCAGAAACGACCTCGGCTCCCTGTGCCTTGGCTTCGACATCGGCAATAAAATCTTTGACGACCTGGAGATTAACATCCGCCTCCAACAAAGCGCGACGAACCTCCCGCAGGGCATCTTGAATGTTGGATTGGGAAATTTTGTCCTGACCCCGCAGGCTTTTCCAGGCAGATTCTAAGCGTTCAGCAAGTGCGTCGAACATAATATGTGTATCTTTTGGGCGGCTAGATAGTTATCTGCTTATCAAAATCGGCTGAATAAAGCCCACATTTGTGAGTTTGTGGGTTTTAATTCCATCTGTATACAGATTAGTCGTTTTCGCTGTTGTCTGGCGTGCAGCCAGGTCAGGAATGGGGGTGAGGAATGCAAATAATCAAGTGCAAACAAAAAGTGCGATCGCTATCCCTTACATTGAGAAAGCACTCAAAGCTAAGTCCTGGCGACAGCCTTGCAGTCCCAGAGAGGGATGATTGCGATAGGACACCTCTGGAACCCAGACACTCACTTTGTAATCCAAAGAAACCCAGTATATATATTCCACATCTGGGTCGAAATTCACTCCCACTCGCAGGTTAGAAAAATCATCCTCGCACATCTCGTAGCCGAAGCGAACGAGAATCTGAGCCACTAAGCACCCAGGCGTATCGCAGTATTCTCCGCAGGTTTCTCTTTCTTGCCAAAACTTCTCTAGAAAGCGATTAAGGATGGGCAAAACTTTTTTAGGGCTGCCATTCCGGCAGGCATAGATGATGACCGGGTTGCCTTCTACAAGAATGTGACAGGGGGTAGCCATTGTTTTATCTCCTGGTTAGATGCTGAGGGCTGAGGGCTGAGGGCTGAGGGCTGAGGACTGAGGGCTGAGGGCTGAGGACTGAGGACTGAGGACTGAGGGCTGAGGACTGAGGGCTGAGGACTGAGGGCTGAGGACTGAGGGCTGAGGGCTGAGGACTGAGGACTGAGGGCTGAGGACTGAGGACTGAGGACTGAGGGCTGAGGACTGAGGACTGAATAGATAATGACCGGGTTGCCTTCTACAAGAATCAGGACTTACGCAAAGCTTATACATATAGAGTTTTGTAGGGGCAATTCCCCTGTGGTTGCCCCAGATGCGGTGATGTTGCGTAAGTCCTGAAGAATGTGACAGGGGTAGCCATTGTTTTATCTCCTGGTCAGCTGTCTCTTTTGGATTGGGGCACAAACTCCACATCGTCCCATGATGCCTTTAGCCTGCCAAGGGGAACTACTAAATCACACTTTTGGAGGATGTAGCCATTTGAATTTTCAGGGCGCTTGTCAAATTTTACAGTTTCTGCGTTCTGGCTATTATCTCCCATGCAAAATAGGAATCGCTGATTTCTATTGCTTTTCCTCATTTAGAATCGCTCTAACTGATGGGTGCCGCACCTAATCTTAAAGTTTATTGTAAATTTTTGTTTTTTAAAGCATTTTGTAAATTTAGATACAGAATTTTCTGTTATATTGAATAGGTAAGAGCAATCAAGCCAGTCAAACATCACTCAAGCAATACGGAGAAACCTGGTATGTCTACTCAAGAACAAGCTCGCGCCCTGATGATGCGTCATCATCACCTCATCAAAAACCGTCAGCAATCTATGCTGGGTCGCGTCGCTGCTGAAGTAGGTCTAGATGTTGAATCATCTGAATACTGGAATCACATTCAAGGACAGCCACATCCAAGCTTTCGCTCTAGCTATGACCGCAGCAATGCTTCGCTGAGCTAGGTTTGAGCTAAAGTTAACAGGCTAGAGTTAGTTTTTTTTGTATCATCTCGCTTGCATAGTGGTGTAGCAGCTTTATTCGGTATATCAAAGGCTGCTAAATAAATAATTAACCTAATTCAGGGTGTTCTTTTCAAGAAGAACACCCTGAAACTTTTTTTTGAAGAAATAGTATTTCCCTTGGGATGCGCGACGCATAGGTTTTTGGTAATGAGCAATCCTATTCGAGTTGTGAGATACCAGCGGTTCAGATACCCGACTTCTTTAAGAAGTCGGGTATCTCGCCTTCACGACTCATTTAGGATTGCTATATATAAAATTGGTATAGCAAATCAACGCATCGCTACGAACAGGCGCATTCAAAGTAGCGCCATGTTGCAGTACATATTTACACGGCTGACTTTATCTGCAACATCTGATTACCGTCTTTTTGGAATTCGTAGGGTACTGGCTTGATTTCTACACCGTAGCCTTGCGCTTTTAATTGCTTCATCACTGGCTGAAGGATTGGCGACACCTCCCCGGAAATATTCAATAGGGGAAAAATCCGTACCTCAGCAGCAACGCGGCAAAGTTCCACAATGGAGGCGAGGTGAAAATCTTCTGAGAAGAAATCCGAATAGGTGAACAAAAAGTGACTGCATAAGGCTAAATCGAACTGCCGAGTATTGAAGGGTAAAACAGGTAACTCAGCAGTTAAATAGCGTCCTTGTTGAATTCCTTGTGGCAAATCTTCCAAAAATTGCTGCATAGCTGACATCCGGATTTGTCCCAAATCTTCTGGTGAGAGGATCTCCTGCCAAACGTAGCTATCGAGGTTGGCTTGGACTCCATCGATAACTTTTTGGTAAGTTTTCTGAATACGCTCTCGGATTTCGTGGTTGGTAAACTGATACACTGGATCGCCAGAGATGACGTTGTAGCCTAGGCGTGTCATCTCAATATTGAAGCTGGCAGGACCACCGGCACAATCTAGAATTTTTAACTGGAGGTCGTCAGGCGTTAAGTTGAACATCGTGATGTATTCTGCCAGGGAACGCCCCCAAGGAATGACGCTTTCAAGTTTTAATCCCATTTGTTTCGAGCGATCGCATACTTTCCTTGGCTGATTGTAAAATGACCTAATGCACGGTTGTCAACCAACCAAGGTGGTTAGGTAGTTGAGCAAGCTATTTGAATTTGATACACAAGAATTTGATAAATAGAATGGATTTGTATTCGGGGCTTTTTCTGTGCCATGTCCCTACAGAAAATGTTGCAGAAAATGTTGGGTTTCGTACCTCAACCATTCCCTACAATAAGACTATCATTTTTTTTTCTGGCGATGTCACTGACGCCTTTCTAGTTTAAGTTTCACCTGTTTTTTCCTCAGTCTCTGTCCATGAGGTTGTCTGTGCTGTTGTTGGTTGTGGCAGAGGTGGGGCAATTTCTGGCTCTTTTTTAATGACTCTTGTCGGCTGTAAAGAAATGACTGATGCTAGTAGAGCAGGCACTCCAACAAGCGTTGTCATGAGCAAGGAAGTAAAAAGCGATTCTCCTGCATTAGTAGGTTTCTGTTCGGAGTGATTCTGTAATGAGATTTCTGCTTCTGTGAGATTTTGTTGAGGTATCTTGAAAAGTAGCTGTCCGACTGCTTTTACCAGTAAGATAACTGGGAAACTAATGAGTGCTGCGGGCAGAACTACCAGCCACACAAGTAAGCCGGAAATTAACCAAAATACAGTCGCATATACCATTTCTGAAAGTTTATGCATTGCCCTAGCCTTGCCCTACATTGGTTGCCACGCAGCTAACTCATGAGGAATCGTTGTTTGGCTGGAATTGCCTTTTCGCTTAAGCTTAGAATCGGGTTGTATCGTCGCCGCACTTCGCCTCGTTACTTCAATTTTAAGGGTACGGCAATACGGTACCCCTACTTTTTGGTTGAGTTGTAAATTTAGAAGTCAGGCTTTGACGTGCAATGCTTCCCGATTACAAGCTGATTCCGCAAAAGACAAGCGATCGCTTGTCTCGATCGAAGATGATGTAGACAAAGCCGAAGCTTTCACGCCATTTGGCGTCGTACCCATGCTGCGAGAAAATTACTATCTTATTGCATGAGTGATTATTGTCGATCGATTTGTATTAAAACCTGACGCAAGTTGCTGGCAGCGATCGCAACTTTTGAGAGGGTGGGGGATTGGATCTCGATCGGCGTTGAAGTGGTAGGAGCGACACGTCCCCATTCCCTAGAATTTATTTGACTTGCGATCGCCACTCACCACACCCTCCCCAGTAAATCTAACTTGTGCAACGCCAGAATTTTAGGCTTTTATTGCCTGCGGTAACACCTGATTGAGTTTGCCACTGCGGTAGCCTTCTAAATCGAGGGTGACGTAAATAAAGCCGAATTCTTGAAAGGCGGAAACGAGGGTGGGTAAATCGGTGGTGAAAACAAATTCTTTGATTTGTTCTGACGGTAACTCAATTCTGGCGGTGTCGCCTTCTGAGCGAACGCGGAGATTTTTTAATCCTAATTTACGCAGATAGATTTCCGCGCGTCCGACTCGTTGCAGTTTGCTGACGGTGATTTCTTCGCCGTAGGGGAAGCGGGAACTAAGGCAAGGTTGGGCGGGTTTATCCCACCAGGAAAGTCCTAGGTGTTGAGAAAGTTGGCGGACTTCGGCTTTGGTGATGCCTAATTCTGCTAAAGGCGATCGCGCACCCCTCTCTTTTGCCGCTTGAATTCCAGGGCGATAATCCCCCAAATCGTCGGCATTGACGCCATCTACAACATAGGGATAACCCAGTTGAAGTGCCAGGGGTTTGAGGTTGTCGTGGAGTTCGCTTTTACAAAAATAGCAGCGGTTGACAGGATTCGAGGTGTAATTAGGATTGTCCATTTCGTGCGTCTGTATCACTTGATGGGCAATTCCAATCGCTGCTGCTTGGATTCGGGCGTCTTCGAGTTCTTCTGGAAGGAGGGAGGGAGAAACGGCGGTGACGGCTAAAGCGCGATCGCCCAAAACATCGTAAGCAATCTTGGCAACCAAGGTACTATCGACGCCCCCAGAATAGGCAATTAATGCCCGATCCATTTCTGCAAAGAGGGTTTTTAGTTGCTCAAGTTTCTGCTCGATCATGGTTTTTTTTTAATTGAATCACACAGGACGCAAAGGTGCTTCAGGTACAGAGGCAATGGGGAGATGGGGAGATGGGGAGAAGTTTTTCATCCTTCATCCTTCCCTCAGTCCTCAGTCCTCAGTCCTCAGTCCACCCTTCGGCAAGGCGAAGCGCCTACAGTCCTCAGTCCTCAGTCCACCCTTCGGGAAGGCGAAGCGCCTACAGTCCTCAGTCCTCAGTCCACCCTTCGGCAAGGCGAAGCGCCTACAGTCCTCAGTCCTCAGTCCTCAGTCCTCAGTCCTCAGTCCTCAGTCCACCCTTCGGCAAGGCGAAGCGCCTTCAGTCCTCAGTCCTCAGTCCTCAGTCCTCAGTCCTCAGTCCTCAGTCCTCAGTCCTCAGTCCTCAGCCCTCAGTCCTCAGTCCTCAGTCCTCAGTCCTCAGTCCTCAGTCCTCCGCACTCTCAAGATCGTAACGAATTTTAAGCTTTATTCAATTCGTCTGGTGGCTGGATCGGCAAGTGTAAAGTAAAGCAGCTGCCTTGCCCCAGTTCTGAGTGTACGGTAATATCGCCGCCGTGAAGGAATGCCAGTTTGCGGGATAAAGCTAAGCCTAGACCCGTTCCTTCATATTGACGATTCAAACCGCTATCCAGCTGCCGGAACGGTTCAAAGAGGGTGGCTTGGTCGGCTTTGGCGATGCCAATTCCGGTGTCGATGACAGAAAATAAGATGGTGTCTGCGGTTTTTTCGACTTTCAGCGTCACTGAGCCAAGTTGCGTAAATTTCACCGCATTAGAGAGCAGATTGACTAAAATCTGCTTCAAGCGGCGATGGTCGCCTACGCAGGTGGTGATGCCTGGGAAAATATCTACAATTAATTGCAATCCTTTGTTTTGCGCCGGTTCGCGCACGACGGAAACGGATGCCTGACAAACTTCCTCCACTAACAAGGTTTCTAGGCTGAATTCTTCTCGACCGGCTTCAATCTTGGATAAATCTAAAAGGTCGTTAATCAGTTCCAATAACTGTTCGCCGCAGGATGTAATGGAAGTGAGATATTCTTGCTGTTTGTCGTTGAGCGATCCCACAACTCGATCCATTAGCAGGCGAGAAAACCCCAAGATGCCGGTCAGCGGGGTTCGCAGTTCGTGGCTCATGGTGGCGATAAATTCGGTTTTGGCACGATTGGCGACTTCTGAAAGTTGTTTTTCTTGCTCTAATTCTTGGGTACGTTCTTTGACGAGTTGCTCGCTTGCTTCGTAGCTTTGAGCGTTGTAAAGAGCGATCGCAACTTGGTTAGCAATCCTTTCGAGCAGATGAATTTCGTCTTCGGTGAAAGTCCGGTAACGCGATGTAGATTGTAACGAAAAGCCACCAAACAGCTGACCGCGAATAAAAATTGGCACTCTCAGCATAGACAGGATTTGTACCTGTTGAATTTGCTCTTGGCGGCTGGGAGAATAAGGAACGTCTGCGAGTTTGGGAGCATGAAAAACTCGATGAACCGAATACTTGGAGGCAGGATCTAATACATCGCGGTTTTCCGATAGAGGAAATCTGTGCCTCAAGAGAGAAGCGACTTGTTCGCTGACTCGCCATTCTTTGAGAACCTTAAATTCTTCTGCTTCTAAGGCAAAGATAACGACTCGGTCAACGCCAAAGGATTCTCCAGTTAGATTCACGATTTCCTGCAAAATATATTCTGGATCGAGGCTGGAATTTAAGCTCCGACAGATATTATTTAACAATCGCTCCCGCGTCGCTTGTTGTTGAACTCGATCGAATAGCTGCGCTTGGTGGATGGCGATCGCGCCTTGATTCGCAATCGCACTCACCAAAGCGATTTCATCTTCTGTCCATTCCCGTTCGCTAACACATTGATGCAGGGTAATCCCTCCCACCAAGGATTGCTGATACAACATCGGCATCGTCAGCATGGAGCAAACTTCATACTCTCTAGCTAATTCTTGCAGTTTGAGTGGGATGCGGTCGTCAATTTGATTGAATACCAGCGGCTCACCTTGGGCAAGGGAGGAATGGTAATAGTTATAGAAGTCGCAATAGACGCCTATCAGACTCTGCCTTTGAGGGGAAGATTCGCTGACGAGGCAAGCCTGCATTTGATCATTGGGATCGGGCAGAAAAATTAGACACCGACTGACGTTGAGTGCTTCGTGCAGCAAATCGACGGTGGTTTGCAGCACTTCCTCCAGAACCAGCGTTTCTCGCATTGCTTGGACAATGCGGTTGATAATTGCCTCTCGTTGAGCTTGCTGCTGAATTTGGGCAAGGCGATCGCACTCGATTCGGTGTTGTTCAAATTCGTGGAGCGATCGCATCAAAATCTTCGGCAACTGAAACATCTGTTGTGAGCCAACATCTGCGATTCCCGCTTCGATGGGAGCGATCGCAATAAAAGGAATAAACTGCCCGGATTGCTGGACTAATTGCAATGCTTCTAAGGAGCTTGGGGCATCTGTGAAGGGGTGAGAAGGGGATTTTTCTAGTTCTCCCTGCTTCCCGGTGTTCCCATCTGCCATTGAGCTAGCATCCCCAATCCGCTGTACTGACAACACTGCATCGTAGGTGTTTTGCTGCAATCGTTCTCGACAAGCGGCAGATGTAGCGGCAATCTCGTAGGTAAAATCAATGTCTGCTTCCCGCAGTGGGTGTGTAATCAGCCCGACATCCGCGCTTGAGTCTATCACGATCAATAGGCGGAGGGCATCTGGGGACGGAGCTTGTTGCAGTTGTGGCATCACGAGGCGAAGTACGACCTGGAAACTATAGGAGTGAGGAACGAAGGATTAGGGACTGCGCTTCCTTCACTTTCGCGCTCCTCCTACCTAGTTTGTATAGCGAGGCGAGGAACCTGTCTCTGCTTAAAACTCGCGCCGCGAAAAAATTAGGATAGCGATCGCTAAGAGGAGGACGGTATACACCAAACCATACAAAGCATCGGTTAGGAGCGCCGAGGAAGAAGGCAAAAGACCATAAACCGCCTGATTTTTTAGGTCTAGCCGAGATAAATCAGGCAGTACCACATATAAAGCATTTGCGATCCGTTCGATGTCTACATTGCGACTTAATTTTCCCAGCTCTACTAAATCTCGGCTGGAATGCCCCATTAAATACACTGCAAATGTAAACAAGGTTGCTAGCAGCGAACTCGTAAAGACGCCAAACAGCAACGCCACAGCAGTCAGTAAAGATAGCTTAAAAAACAGGTACAGCGCCGAAATCAGAATGCTACCCAGCGGGTAAGAAATCTGGCTTAAACTGAGGATGGCAAGATAAACTGCCGTCATGGCTGCCACCAAGACGCCTAAAACGGCTGATAGCCCCAGATGTTTGCCAATAATGAATTCGGCGCGACTAAGCGGTTTGGGAATTAACACTAAGACAGTGCGCTTTTCGATTTCTTTGTTAATCAACCCAGTCCCCACAAATACAGCAACAATTGTTCCCAGGACATCCATTGCTGCTAATCCAACATCTTTGAGAATTTTATCTTCTGTTGTTGCTGCCACTTCCGGTAACAGCCGCCACGCCGCCACCATTAACAGCGCAAACAAGCCGATGATATAGAGGACGCGATCGCGGATGACTTCCCGAAACCCATTCACTGCGATCGCCCAAACTCTCTTCAAACTCTCGATCGATCTCCGAAACACATTTATTTTCCTCGGCTCTACTGTGCTTAAATTCATCGTCCTTCTAAATCATCAATGATGATTTCTCTCAACGATTTATATTCTATCCTTGGCACGAATAAAAATAACATTTTTGTTACTAATAGTTAATTCTCCCTATCGTTTACTTTTTCTCCATTACCAACCACCTCTTGGCTCTATCTACAACTCTTTGGACGTCTACATCATTCATAGCTTTTTAGTTCGCCGATCGGTTGACAATTGACTTTTGCAACCGCAATACTTTGTACTCCTGTCTGGCTGGGCGTCACCCTTGAGCCAGTTACTATTGGTTGATAGCTTTGCGTAATTTGACAATTTTTTTCTACGTAATATGCTTCGGTTTGCGAACGAGGACCTTGCCAAACCGCCCGCAATTGTAAGTTATATCCTGAGTTAATCGACCCAATATTATAGGTATAACGCCACCAGAAATCTTCTTCCACAATCGGAACTTTTTTAACCGCTTCTTCCCGAATAGCTTCTATGTGTGGTTGTGGTTCTAGCAGCCATCGCTCCACTTCTGACCAAGGTTTATTCTCTAATTCTTGTACGATCAAGGGTTCCATAAATTCTAGAACCACGGTACCTCTAAGCATCTTTGTTTGTTGAGAATCTGATTGGGATACCATTGTAGTTTTTCCAAAGTGATCTGAAAGCAAAGTAGGATATTGTTCTAACCAATCTTGAGTAAGAAAATAAAATTGAATCCAGCAGCTAATTACCATATTGCTGCCAATCAAAATAACGATTCTTTGACGAAATTGGGGTGCTGGTACTTTTAATCTGAACCTTTCATCAAAAAAGGTTGGGAACACAGCAATAAATGC
The DNA here is from genome assembly GCF_057473865.1 of Coleofasciculus sp. H7-1. Taxonomy (NCBI): domain Bacteria; kingdom Bacillati; phylum Cyanobacteriota; class Cyanophyceae; order Coleofasciculales; family Coleofasciculaceae; genus Coleofasciculus; species Coleofasciculus sp. H7-1. The sequence goes on along the minus strand of NZ_JBYCCT010000010.1, from coordinate 36,757 downwards.
TGAAAGCGTAGGCCAAATTATCAAAGCAATCGGTGGGATACTCCCTGTCCAATCGCCAAATAACAACATACAGATTAAGGCACCCGTAATCCAGGGACCAATCGGAATCCCCCCAATTTTCAGAGGATTTTCTATTGTAGCCCAGCTCACTCCAATAATTAAAAATATCCAAGCGCAATTAGTGATGATATCATGCACTAAGTCAGTTGCCAAAAACGACATTAACCAAGAAAAAAAACTGAGATAAATGAAGGTTTTCCAGGAATAAGCACGGGAAGGAGCTAGGGCTTTTCGTAAGGCGTTAAAAGTATTAATTAAATACTTAAAGACAAAAAAATCAAGAATTGAGAACATATTAGCGGCAAATCCTTATTAAGTTAAAGTAAATTGATAATTAAACCCATTCCAAAAAAAGACAGATGATTGAAAAACTATTAGTTATTTAACTAAATCGAGTCCTAATAAATAATATTATTGAAATTACTCCAAAACTATAAATATTAGCCTGAAAAATGGTGTTAGTTAAAAGACGATCGGACTTAAAAGCCAGAAGTCGAAAATACCGAGGATTAGATTTATCTTGCTTTTTTCTTTCCACATAAGTCGGCAACTCTAGTAATATTTGTAAAAGTTCCAATCCTTTCAGTTTAACGACAAAAGTGGCAAAGAAGGCAACAAAGCCACTTAAGATTAGCTCCGTTACAATATTGGGCGACTGAGCAAATGAAAAGAAACGGTCAAAAAAGATATAACTGATTAGCTGAGATTTCAACGAGCGGGGAAGCCAAGGATGTACATAAAAGAAAACTACCCAACCCAGAATAGTTGAAAATAAATTAATCGAAATAGCATAGTCAATGCTCTTTTTTCGACTAAAGTTTAATTCTCGATATAAAATGAATGATTCAATAGCGATCGCCACCAGCAAAAATAAAAATTGAAATAAAATCCCTTGGAGCGGGAAAACATTGGCAAGCATAAGGTTGTCTCCCTGAAACCTGGTTAATTAAGTTTTGGCGTTAGTTTTGACGTTGGTTAGGACGGGTTGCCCTTTCATTTCTATTGTCCTGCCGACTTGGGGAAATCAAGGTTTTTTTCAGATAAAGAAAGCATATTTGAAATATTTCTAAATAAACAGAACGAGGAGGAACCGATCGCGGGTAATGGCTCAGTAGAAGAGAAAAAACAACTGGCAACTAAACGATGGACAATTGACTCCCTACTCCCTACTCCCTATTCCCAATCTCAACTTTAGCTTTGGTGGAACTGCTACTCTTGATTCTTTTCACTTTACCCTTCTAAGCTGCTATTGTTAACAGTTTGTGGCAGCTAAGATTCATGAAAATTATGAGTAGAATGGGGATCGGCATTCGCACGGCTCAAGCGCGTTCTGAGCGTCTCGTCGGTCAGATTCATGTTTACGATGGGGCGGGGAAGGGAAAGTCCCAAGCGGCGCTGGGCGTGGTGTTACGCTCGATTGGACTGGGAATTAATACTGATTTAGCAACGAGAGTGCTGCTGTTGCGGTTTCTCAAAGGGCCGGGACGCTCCTACGATGAAGATGGGGCGATCGCTGCCTTGCAACAGGGCTTCCCTCACTTGATTGACCAAGTTCGCACAGGTCGGTCAGAATTTTTTGGTGCGGAGGAAATAACGCGCTTTGACCGACAGGAGGCGCAGCGCGGCTGGGATGTGGCAAAAGGCGCGATCGCATCTGACCTCTATTCTGTCCTGGTTCTGGACGAACTGAACCCGTTGCTGGACTTAGGATTGTTGCCAGTTGAGGAAGTGGTTCGGACGCTCAAGCACAAACCGCAGGAGTTAGAAGTAATTGTTACAGGTCGGGCTGCCCCCCAACAACTCCTAGAGATTGCCGATTTGCACTCGGAGATGAAGCCGCACCACCCCATCGTCGAAGGTAGGGACGGGGTTTCCCTGCCTTTACAGGGGATAGAAATCTATACGGGTGCCGGTAAAGGCAAGTCTACCAGTGCATTGGGTAAAGCATTGCAGGCGATTGGGCGCGGGATTAGTCAAGATCAGTCGCACCGAGTGCTAATTATGCAGTGGCTCAAGGGCGGGACTGGATATACTGAGGATGCCGCGATCGCGGCTTTGCAACAAAGTTACCCGAACTTAGTCGATCATCAGCGCTGCGGACAAGATGCGATTGTTTGGCGCGGACAACAGCAAGAGCTAGACTATGTGGAAGCCGAACGCGGTTGGGAAATTGCTAGGGCGGCGATCGCGTCTGGGCTTTATAAAACGATTATCTTGGACGAACTCAATCCCACGGTTGACTTGGAACTCCTGGATCAACAACCAATCGTAGACGTACTGCTACGCAAACCCCGCGACACGGAAGTGATTATCACGGGGCGCTGTCTAAATCGTCCGGCGTATTTTGACCTCGCTAGCGTCCATTCAGAGATGATTTGTCATAAGCATTATGCTGACAGAGGGGTGGACTTGAAGCGCGGCGTAGATTTTTAGGGTTTGTGGGCGATCGCGTATTTTTGGGAGATCGGGAAAGAATGCGAGTAGGGCTTTGGATGGGCAAAGCGCGATCGCATTCTGGCGATTAGCCTCCAAGATGCTAATCAAAAGGCTGAAGCTGTAAAGAACTTTTCACAGCTCCAGCCTCAAAGCGACAGATTGCCAATCTATCAACAATCCTACCAAACGTCTGTTTGAAGGTAAAGCATAGCCGTGAACGGAGAGATTCTTCTGAAAGGTTGAGTAATTAACAGGATTTGAGCGAACTTGTTAGCACTGATAATGGGGCAGGACTTACGCAAAGCTTATACATATACATATAGCGTTTTGTAGGGGCAATCCCCCTGTGGTTGCCCCAGATGTGGTGATGTTGCGTAAGTCCTGAGGGAATGGCTGCTTTTCAATTTCCTTTTTCCTCATATCTTGCACCATTCTCAGTCAGCCCATCCGCCTTGAACTCAAGTTCAAGGCTCATAGCTCAAGTCCATTGAAATGGACTGAAATTATTCCCCAGTCCACGAAACGTGGACTTGAGCTATTAGCTGTGGGGTTCAAACCCTTGGCGGGTATTGCGACTGGTGCAAGATGTGAGTTAGAACGGACTTCAATCCAGAAATATCAAGGCTTTTAGTCCATTTTAAGGGACTTGAGCTATAACCTATGGAATTTGATTTCCGGGCGGGTTATCGGGTTGGTGCCAGATATCAGTCCCCAATACCAACTTTCAAAACATGATGTTTAATTCTACCCACTTGCTTAACAATTTTCTAATTTTCTAATAACAATTAAAGTTCCCAAACTTAGCAAATCTATACTTGGGATAAAATCAGTAATCTCCCCAATGCATCTAGCCAGAGGAGTATTCTAGAAAAGAGAATGTTTTAATTAGCACTCGCATGACTTTCGGCAACGAGAGTTAACACCTCCGGAGTCTTCCCATGCTCGTACCCATTTCCCTCGTCATCACGGCATACAACCGGGAGCTTTATCTCGCTGCCACCATTGAAAGTATTCTGACGCAGACTAGGCAAGACTTTGAGCTACTGGTGTGGGATGACGGTTCCACAGACAGAACCGTAGAAATTGCCCGTCACTACGAAGCACGCGATCGCAGAGTTCGGGTAGTCGCAGCAGAACATCAAGGACGAGTTAGCGCCTTGCAAGCAGCGATCGCACAGACCACCGGCACCTACATCGGTTTGGTAGACAGCGACGATTTGCTTGCCCCCACAGCACTAGAAGAGACAACAGCAGTCCTGGAGGCGAACCCGGACGTAGGTTTTGTCTACACCAACTACATCGACATCGACCAAAGAGGCAAAGTCATCGACTACGGGAAGCGCTGTCGCATCCCCTACTCCAAAGAGCGGCTTTTGGTCGATTTTATGACCTTTCACTTCCGGTTGATGCGTCGCAGTTGCTTCGACCAAGTGGGGGGAATCGAAGAATCCTTCGACTACGTTGAAGACTACGATCTGTGCCTGAAGCTATCAGAAGTTGCTGAAGTGCGGCATATCAACAAGCCACTTTACTACTATCGTTGCCATCAAGCAAGTGACTCACACACCTATACCAAGCAGCAGGCGCAGAACTCCTGCAAAGCGATCGCGCGGGCACTGCAAAGGAGAGGATTAAGCGATCGCTTTTCTGTAAAACTGCACATCCTCAGCCATTTTCCCTTCAACTCCAAAGTCTTATTAGTTCGCAAAAAGCTATCAATTCTCGATTACCAATTCCCAATTACCAATTACTCCCATCTTGCACCATTCCCACTCACCTACCAGCAGTTAAAACCCCTAGCTAATCGCCAAAGTCCACTCAAGCGAGCTAAATGCATTGAAGTCCACTTGAGTGGACTTGAGCTATTAGCCCGCCACTTAAGCGGCGGGCGGGATTTGCAGCTTACTAACAACAGTGCAACATCTCCTAATTACCAATTCCCCATTGCCAAAAACATTGCCTCTTGCCTTCTCGCCCTCACCTGTAGCCTTTTTCCAACTTTCGCCCAAGCACAATCGATTACCACCGCAGCTGACGGCACCAACACCAATGTCACCACCTCTGGCAATCAATTCAATATTACTGGTGGAAAACTTTCCGGAGATGGGGGAAATCTCTTCCACAGCTTCAACAAATTTGGCTTAGAACAAAATCAAATTGCCAACTTTCTTTCTAACCCATCCATTCACAATATTTTGGGTCGCGTCACGGGTGGCAACCCTTCTATTATTAATGGACTTATTCAAGTTTCCGGCAGCAACTCCACCAACTTATACTTGATGAATCCTGCTGGCATTGTGTTTGGTTCCGGTGCCAGCTTGAACGTACCAGGAAGCTTTACCGCCACCACCGCTACAGGGATTGGGATTGGCGACAATTGGTTCAATGCCTTCGATCCTAATAACTACGCCAACTTGGTAGGCACACCCAATCTCTTTGCCTTCACCACCTCCCAGCCGGGTAGCGTTATCAACGCCGGGAATTTAGCGGTGGGAGAGGGAAAAAATCTTACTCTTATCGGCGGTACCGTCGTCAACACCGGACAACTCAAAGCACCAGGCGGTAATATCACCGTAGCTGCCGTACCGGGCAAGAAGACGGTGCAGATATCGCAAGCGGGAAACGTGCTGAGTTTAGAGATTCAGCCATCCGCCTTACCCTCCAGCTTCAACGCTAAGCTACCCAATCCTCCCTCCCTGCCGCAATTACTCACAGGTGGAGGTGTCGCTAATGCCACCAAAATGACCGTCAATAGCGCCGGACAGGTGGTGATAAGCGGATCGGGTATTAGCATTCCCACAGAAGCGGGAACTACAATTGTCTCCGGTAAGCTGGATGCCTCCAACACTCAAGTCGGTATTGGCGGAGCAATAGCTGTACTGGGTAATCAAGTTGGTTTAGTCGAAAACGCCAGCGTCAATGCCTCCGGGGATGCAGGCGGCGGTAAAGTATTGATTGGCGGAGATTATCTGGGCAAAGGCAGCGTACCCAATGCTGCTTTCACCTTTGTGGGCGCAGATGTGACACTTAATGCCGATGCCATTACTAACGGCAATGGCGGTAGAGTTATTGTTTGGTCAGATCAAGCCACCCGTACCTATGGCACCATTAGCGCCCGTGGCGGCGCGCAAGGCGGGAACGGCGGATTTATCGAAACTTCCGGCAAAGTTTACCTGGATGTCACCAAAGCTGCGGATGCCAGCGCCCCCAAAGGTCTTCCCGGCACTTGGCTGCTTGACCCCTCGAATGTGACTATCATCAATGCCGGTTTTAGCTATGGTACCTTGGACGGCATTTCACCAAATTTCACGGCGAATGCCGACGATTCCACTGTTAGTAATACTGCAATCCAAAACGCCCTCAATGGCGGTAGTGACGTAATCATCTCCACAAATAATCCTAATCTTCCTGGCGGCTTTCAGGATGGTAATATTACGCAGAATGCTGATGCAGCGATTGGCGGGGGGTATGCTTCTGGTGGCCCTGTGACTCTCACTTTTGAGGCAGCCAATAACATTATCCTCAATGGCTCTATCGGCGGTAATGGCTACGCGCTAAATGTCGTGCTTCGAGGTCAAGGTGGTGCGGGAACTAGGGCAAACAATGTAACAATTAATGGTCCGATTAACACTGACGGCGGTGACTTCAGTAGCCTGAGCAACACTTTCAACAGTAGCGCTACTACCATTACCACCCAAGGCGGGAATATCAATATTGATGCTACTGGCAACATCAGCACAGGCTTACTCAACGCTAGTTCTACTGGGACTGGTGGGAATATTAACCTGACGACGAGTGCAGGTAGCAACATTACCCTCAGCGGTAATCTTGATGCCTCTGGTAGTGATGGAGACGGGTACAATATTACGCTTACTGGCGATGTCTTGCTCAGTAACAACGCCATATTGACGACGACGACGTTTGGGGAAATCAATATCACCGGAACCGTCAATGGCACGGGTGCAGGCGGTCAAAACCTGACGTTGAATGCAGACACGGGTGACATGACATTCGGTAGCGCTGTCGGCAACATTACACCTATCGGGAATTTGAGTGTCAATAGTGCCTCCAATGTCACTCTAAACGGCAACGTCACCACAAGTAGCGGCAGCACTATCAGCTTCAACACTCCCGTGACGCTGAATAACAATGCAACCCTAACCGCAGACGAGATTAACGTTAATGGGGCACTCAGCGGTACAGGATACCAAATTGGATTAGCACCCGCAACGGCATCGAAAAATATTCAGATTGGGAATGCGACTCCTGTCAACGATAGTTTGAATCTGACTGCCGCAAAGTTAGGGCAATTGCAAGACGGCTTTAGCTCTATTACAATTGGAAGGCTTGACGGCAGTGGTGCCATTACGATTGATAGTACTGGTGTAACCTTCAAAGATCCTGTCACTATTCAGGCTCCTGCTGGCTCAGTGGCGGTCAATGGAGCCATTACAGGCACTGGGGACGCCTCCATCACCCTCAATGCTGGATTAACCACCCTCAACGCAGATATCACCACCGCAGAGCAAAGCATTACTATCAACGGCGATACAGTTCTCGCTAAAGACATCACCCTCAGTACAGGAGATCAAGCGGGTGGTGATATCTATCTAGGTGGCAAGACGAATGGAACGGGCGCAGGCGGGCAAAACCTCACTTTAACTGCTGGTACGGGCAGCATTGAAATCGCTGATGCAGTGGGCAACAGCACCTCTATCGGAGCCTTAACTGCTAACAGCAGTGGCTTCACTAGCTTGGATAGCAGTGTCAATGCAGCTAGCGTAACGACACAAGGGATTAGCGTCATCGGCGGGAATGTCACCACCAGCGGAATTCAAAACTATGGCGGCGATGTTTACCTCGTCGTTCAAAACCCGATAGAACTCAGCAGTAGCGATCGCTCGATTACCTTTGGCGGTATCCTCGCTAATAGCGGCAATCCTATCGACTTAACCATCAGTGCCAGCAGTGATGTCACTTTCCAGAATGCAGTGGGAGGAAGTGGTGATTTCCTAGGTAATCTGACAGTGAATAGCGGCAACAATGTAATCGCAAACGATATTACCGCTGCCGGGATTCAAATAACAGCCAACAATAGTATCAGTACAGGTGCGCTCAATACCAGTAAGACAGCAGGAAATGGAGGCGCGATCGCTCTTACTGCCAAAAATAACCTTACCACTGCTAACATCGACTCTCATTCTGACAATGGGGTTGGCGGAAATATCACTCTTACCAGCCAAACAGCTGTCATAAAAACCGGAAATTTAACGGCTTCCGGCACCACGAAAGGCGGGAATATTTTCCTATCTGCCATTGACAGCATTACAACTCTAGGAATTAATTCCAGCGCTAGTTTCGGAGACGCTGGTAATGTCACCCTCGACCCCGAAAACGACATTCAAGTTAGCTTCATCAATGCCCAAGGTGGAACTAGGGGCAAAGGAGGCATCGTTGACATCACCACCGAAAGTCTGTTTCGGGCTACAGATACCTTCACCGACCAAAATGGGCAAAAAGCAAGTATTTCCGCCGCCGGGGGTGCCGGTGAAGGTACGATTGTTCTGCGCCACGGAGGCGGTTCTAAAGACGTTCCCTTCGTCGTTGGCAAGGCTACCAACAACGGTACAGCCGGAGTATTGACAACTGGTTCTGGCAATACCATTGCCTCAGGATCTTTCCCCGGTAGCTATACTCAGGGCAAGATTCAAATCATCACCTCTGATACACCTGATACACCTGATACACCTGATACACCGAGTCCTTTACCACAAGAGATAACGCCTCCACAGGAAACGGCAACACCCCAATTTTCGGTGTCTGCCAGACTGGATCTCGCGGAAGTTGACACCGTGTTAGCTGACTTGGACGAGTCGTTCACGCGGCAGTTTGAGCAATATTTCAATGGAAGTACCGATACTCCAATTAAAACCCTCGCCGAAGCCCGCGATATTCTGCAAAACATTGAGAAATCGACTGGGGTAAAACCGGCACTCATCTACATCACTTTTATTCCCGCCACTGTTGCACCAAAGGCAGCCACAGACAAAACTCTATTACCTGTAACATCGCCAGAATCAGACATCCGGCAGTTTCCTCCCCAAAGTGCCCTCACTCAAGCGTCCCCGCAACCCGCCGCTACTCCCTCTATCAGTCGCCCCGCACCAGACAACGACCAACTCGAATTAGTCGTTATCACTGCCAAAGGGCAACCGATTCGGAAACGGGTGCAGGGGGCAACCCGCGAGGAAGTTCTCAAAGTTGCTAAACAATTCCACAGCGAAGTTACCAACGTCAGAAAACCCCGTGGCTACCTGGAACCATCCCAGAAACTCTATCAGTGGATGGTGGCACCCTTGGAAGCCGATTTACAAGCCAGAGGTATACAGAATCTGGTATTTCTGATGGATACAGGTTTGCGGAGTCTCCCAATGGCTGCCCTCCACGATGGTCAAAAATTTCTCGTAGAAAAGTACAGCGTCGGCACAATGCCGAGTCTCAGCCTCACCGATACCCGCTACGTGAATATCAAAAACGCTCAAGTTTTGGCAATGGGCGCGTCGAAGTTTACCGAGCTGAATCCCTTACCAGCAGTGCCGATAGAATTATTTATCATCACCCAGAAGCTGTGGTCGGGGAAATCTTTCCTCAACGAGAAATTTACGCTAAAGAATCTGAAGGCGCAGCGTCAGCAAGATCCTTATGGAATTGTCCACCTGGCGACGCATGGCGAATTTAAACCTGGGGGCATCGAAAACTCCTACATCCAGTTATGGGATACCAAGCTGCGACTCAACCAGCTGCGGCAATTGGGCTGGAATGACCCGCCAGTGGAATTGTTGGTGCTGAGTGCCTGTCGCACCGCGCTGGGAGATGAACAAGCAGAGTTAGGCTTTGGTGGCTTAGCAGTGCTGGCGGGAGTGAAGTCAGCTGTAGCCAGTTTATGGTATGTCAGCGATGAGGGAACCCAAGGATTGATGGCGGATTTCTACGCTCAATTGAAAATAGCTCCAATCAAGGCAGAAGCATTACGGCAAGCGCAGGTAGCAATGATCAAGGGGCAGGTACGCTTGGAGGGGGGTGAACTGCGCTTCCCCACAGGAAACATCAAGCTGCCACCCGAACTTGCTAACCGGGGCGACACGCTGCTGACGCATCCTTATTACTGGGCAGCTTTTACGATGATTGGCAATCCTTGGTAAGAGGAGTGAGGAGTGAGGATTTAGGACTGAGGGCTGAGGATTTAGGACTGAGGGCTGAGGGCTGAGGGCTGAGGGCTGAGGGCTGAGGGCTGAGGGCTGAGGGCTGAGGGCTGAGGGCTGAGGGCTGAGGGCTGAGGGCTGAGGGCTGAGGGCTGAGGGCTGAGGGCTGAGGACTGAGGGCTGAGGGCTGAGGGCTGAGGACTGAGGGCTGAGGGCTGAGGACTGAGGGCTGAGGGCTGAGGACTGAGGGCTGAGGGCTGAGGACTGAGGGCTGAGGACTGAGGGCTGAGGGCTGAGGACTGAGGGCTGAGGACTGAGGGCTGAGGGCTGAGGGAGAGAAGATCGTACTTGCATTCAGCTCATCATATCAACCCAACTACTCCGATCGGGATGGACAGGGAAAAGATGAATCAATTAATTCAATTTGAAAATGTTGGGTTTCCTGTGTCAACCGAATCTAAAAGGGGCGATCGCACGACTGAGCTTTGACAATGATTGGCAACCCTTGTTAACAGGACTGGGAACTGAGGAGTGGGGAGAGAGGATCGTACTCGCATTCTGCCCATCAACCTTAGCGACTTCTCCCGTAAACAGGCAACGGTGAAGTGTTGTTTGTTTTACAAGCCGATCGTTCGCCTTTCGCTTTTTTGAACCTTAGTTATAAAATACTTTGACCCAATGGCACAATTAGCACTTGCTAATTTAAGTATTGCTACCAAGCTCTAACTTAGCGGTTTCGGCTATTTTAGGAACAGTCTCCAACGTATATCAAACTTAGCTGCGCTTCAACCTGAGGCGTGCCGATAGGAACCGGGGTAAACAGTGCCTAGTGGAAAAATCCACTGCCTGGAACGACTCCCCCATAACCGGGTGACTACACAAAATTGTTGTTTTGAGGAATGCTGCCGTGGAGTCGGGAAAGATTTTGGGCTTTTTCATCGAGGAGGCAAAAGAACACCTCGAAACCCTGGAAAAAGGGCTACTGGATCTGCGCGCCGTGATGGCAGACCAAGAAAGGATTAATGAAATGTTTCGCGCCGCCCATTCCGTCAAGGGAGGGGCAGCGATGCTGGGCTTTAACAGTATTCAAAAAGTTTCCCATCGTTTTGAAGATTGTTTCAAGCTCCTCAAAGAACATCCAGTCAACATCGATAGCGAGCTGGAGTCTATGTTTTTAAAAGGGTATGACACCCTTAAGGACTTGGTTGACCGCCTTCAAGGGCCATTTGGTCTTCGGGAAGAGGAAGGCGAGAAAATCGTGCAAGCAGCAGAACCTCATTTTGCTCAGTTACAGGCACACCTTAACCGCCTGCTTGGGGCAGCAGGAAGTGAGCAAGAAGCGGCGATGGCGGGCAAAACGCCAACTCCAGATATTTCTGCTCAGGTGACTGGGGTGCTAAAACAAATGTTGCCGCTGTTCAAACAAGCAGAAACGCCTGCAAATCGTCAACAACTTTGCGGTTTGTGCAATCGCCTCGTGCAGATGAGTGCGGAAGTAAAAACTTGGCAAGTGCTGGTAAAAACTGCAAATCGAGCGATCGCTAATTCTAAAAATACTTATGCTACCCTGGCACCGATTGTCATTAAGGAACTCAAGCAGGCTAGCGATCAGTTGCCACACGGCAAAACTGACGCGATCGCGCCTAGTGCCAGCTTGCGGCTGTTGGCAGCGTCCCCAGAAGCAACTGCCGCCCCAATACCGACGGCAAAGGTGGCTGTTGGGGTAGGGGCACCCAGTCCAGCGGAGCCAAAACCCACTCCGACATCCGTCAAACAAATCGCCGTGCCTGTAGAACCTAGCGCAGCGGCAAAGGTTTTGGTTCAAGTGTTTAATAAAGAGCAACTACTGCTGCTGGCAAAGTTACTCCACCAAGCCTCTCGCTGATTCTCTCAACCACAAGACGCGGCTGCTTTTGTACAAAGCGCGATCGCTCTCCATTTGCAAATGGAGCATCGGGTGCTGCTACCTTCCCTTTTCTAGAGCCAGCTACAGAATAAACCGATGGGGCAGTCCCCGAAGCACTGCCCCTTTTTTTGTTTGTGCAACCGGGCGAACATTCTTAAATTAAACTGTCTTTTGCTAATCAACACATTTGCTAATCGACACATAGGTATAAAAACTGATTTTTCATTTCACTCTAATTTTTTTATTAGGTCAAAATTTTCCGTAGGTTTGCGTGTAAAAAATAACGAATACTGACTGGCAACTGACCGATTAAATCCTTGGGAATAGTCCCTGTGCTAAATCCCGGAGAACAACTGGCGACAGTTTGACTTTTTGGCATGAAGAAAAGACAACTTTTATTTAAATATTTGAAAATATATGCATAAGTATGAATATTTACCCAATTTTTTAACCGGATTTTCATGGAAACAACTCCTTTCAGCCCAGAAATCCTCATCCCTTGTTAAAACTGATACCAATATAAATTCAAAAGCCCTAGCTCCAGTGATTAGGGTGTTATTTTTAGAAAAAATAAGCATCTATCTATTTGTATAAAAACTTGTTAATCTGGTGGCTTCAAAGACTTAATAAAATAGTCTGGAAGTTACCACTCAGGGTGTATGCAGCCCCACAGCTAAAAGCGTTATACCAGAGTAGAGAGAAAAGGGTGTATCCAGTCCAACGGCTGAACAAGTTAAAAAAATTGACATAACAAAAACTCCAGGTACTCAGCCAGTGCCTTGATTAAAAGCTATGCGAACTTTACAAGCGAATCAGCAAGGCGCTGCCCAATCAGCGCCCAGGATGGATACCTTCCCTCAGGTACTTTTGAGCGAACTACCAGTCGGCGTATTGGTGATGGGAGCGCAGGGGGAAATCCGCTTTACGAATCAGGCGGCACTGGACTTGCTGGATTTAACGGCAGACCAGATGCTGGATCAAACGCCGCTCGATCCCGCTTGGCACGTCATCCAAGAGAATGGAACGCCATTTCAGATGAAACTCCACACGGCACCAGTCCGGGCAAAGCAAGCATTGTTGCTGCTTTCGACCCGCCAATCGCTGCGAAACCTGGTGCTAGGGGTTTATAGACCGACAAAGCGCGATCGCGTCTGGATATCTGTCAACACCGAACCGCAGTTAGATCCCGATGGTTGCGTCGAGCAAGTCGTCTGCACGCTGAGTGACATCACCAACCACAAGGCAAGCGAACAACTCTCAAAAATCAATGAATGTTTTTCGGGTCTTGGTGCCGACCCAGATGAGAATATTAACCGCGTCACGGCATACGCTGGGCAATTACTAGGCGGCGCTTGGGCAGTCTACAATCGACTGCATCAAGGCTTACTTTGGTCTTGGGGTCAATGGCAAACGCCGTCGGAGTTTCCAAACGTAGGCGACCCGGACGGACATCTCTGTTATGACGTAATTCAGCAGGGAAGCGACCAGACGTATGTCGTTCAAGATTTGCCAAACACCCCCTACGCACACAGCGATCCTTGGGTAATTCCTTACCAATTGCAAAGCTACCTTGGACAAGCTATTAGATGCGCGGGTGAGTATATCGGCTCACTTTGCGTGGTCTATCAGAACCAGTTTGTACCCACTGAATCTGACAAGAAGCTGATGGGGATTATGGTTGCCGCGATTGGTGTAGAAGAAGAACGCAAGAGGGAAGCAGTGGTGTGGGCGCAAAACGAAGGGAAATGGCGATCGCTACTGCAAAATAGTTCCAATTTGATCACAATTTTAGAAGCCGATGGTACCATCAAATACGCAAGTCCTGCCATTGAGGGCATTTTAGGATACAAGCCAAAAGAATTGATTGGCAAAAATACCTTTGACTTTGTTCACCCAGAAGATATTTCTTTAGTCAAAAACGACTTTCAAGGCGTCCTCGAAAATTCAACAACTGCTTTATCCATTGAGTTCCGATTTCAGCACAAAGATGGCTCGTGGCGTTATATCGAAGCAACCCACAGCAATCTGGTAATGGATGCACCAGGTGTTCGCATTGTTGTGAACTCTCGTGATATTAGCGATCGCAAACTCGCTGAGACAGCTTTAATTCAATCAGAAGCGCAACTGAGAGAAAAAGCGGCTCAATTGGAACAAGCCTTGTACGAACTGCAACAAACTCAAAGTCAACTGGTACAAACCGAAAAAATGTCCAGTTTGGGGCAGTTAGTCGCCGGTGTTGCCCACGAAATTAACAACCCCGTTTCCTTTATCTACGGTAATCTTCCCTACGCAACTGAGTATACTCAAGACCTGCTGCACCTCGTTCAGCTCTACCAGCAGGAATATCCAAAACCAACACCCGCCATTCAAGAAGCAGCAGCAGCACTGGACATAGATTTCCTCAGTGAAGACCTTCCAAAACTGATGAATTCGATGCAAGTGGGAGCTGAACGCATTCGACAAATTGTGCTGAGCTTGAGGAACTTCTCTCGCCTAGATAAAGCGGCAAGAGAGCCTTTCGATCTCCACAATGGCATTGATAACACTTTACTTTTGTTACAACATCGCCTAAAACCGAAAGCAGGACGCACCGATATCCAGATACTTAAAGAGTATGACAACCTGCCCCGTGTCGATTGCTATGCTGGGCAAATTAATCAGGTATTTATGAATATCCTGAGTAATGCGATTGATGCCCTAGAAGAGTCAATAGTCAATGGTCAATGGTCAGTAGTCAGTAGAAAAACAACTGACGTTCCTACCATTCGGATTCGCACGGAACTGGCAAATGACAATAAAGTGGTCATCCGGATTACTGATAATGGCCCTGGGATACCATCGGAAGTGCAGCAACATATATTTGACCCTTTCTTTACCACCAAACCAGTAGGTCAAGGTACCGGCTTGGGGTTGTCAATCAGCTACCAGGTTGTTGTTGAAAAACACGGCGGCGTCCTGAAGTGCCAGTCGGCACCGGGAGAAGGAACGGAATTCTGCATTCAGCTGCCCGTAAATCTTCCCCAACCGGAAGGAGCTTAGAAGTATAGCGAATGGCACTTACTTAAGCATAAAAAGTAATTTGTTGGTTGGGTTGAAAGATAGTGAAACCCAACCACTCACTAAGCTTACTAGATGTTGGGTTTCGTGCCTCAACCCAACCTACTTACTAAGCTTATTAGATGTTAGATGTTGGGTTTCGTGCCTCAACCCAACCTACGGGCTACGGGCTTGATTCTAGGCTAATTAACTAAACCTCTACTTTTCGTATAAAAAGGAAATGTAGAGACACGCAATTGCGCTTATTTTAGAGCATTGAAGTGTCAAGCAAAAGCGGAAAAGCCCAAATCTGGCGGGACATCTTGGATGCGTCCCGACCCTATCGCTTGCAGGGCTGCTTTGAGCGAAACATCACCTGTGTAGAGGGCGCGACCCACAATAACACCGCTGACTCCTAAAGGTTCGAGTGCTAATAAACTCAACAAGTCAGTAATCGAACTAACACCGCCAGAGGCAATAATGGGGATGGAAATAGCATTGGCGAGTTCTCTTAATGCCTCTAAATTAGGGCCAGAAAGCGTGCCATCTCGATGAATATCGGTGTAGATAATGGCAGCAGCCCCTAATTGTTGCATTTGCTGAGCCAAGTCGATTGCCGCAACTTCAGACGTTTCTAACCAGCCTCTCGTGGCAACTCGTCCATTCCGAGCGTCAATTCCTACGATAATTTGCCCTGGAAATTCTTGGCAAAGTTCTTCTACCAGTTGGGGTTGTTCTACGGCTACGGTTCCCAAGATTACCTGCTTCACACCCATGTTTAGCAGCTGAGAGACTGAGCTTTTGTCGCGCAAGCCACCCCCTACTTGTATTTCTCCGGGTACTGCCTGTAAAATCGCCTCAATTGCCTGTCGGTTGACCAGTTGACCCGTCTTAGCACCATCGAGGTCTACGATATGCAGTCGGGTTGCTCCTTGCTCTACCCACTGTTTAGCAATATTAGCGGGGTTGTCATCAAAAACTTGCGATCGCGCATAGTCTCCCTGATACAACCGCACGCACCGACCTTCTAGCAAATCAATCGCTGGAATTACATTCATTTTCAGCTATTCAAATAATCAAATGAGTAGGGTGGACAGCGCCCACCCTACTCAGTCCAGACTAACAGCTAACAGCTATCAGCTAGCAGCTAATTGTTGTGGCGGCAGCCCAAACAACTCTTCGAGATCATCGGACGTAAGAGTTTGGTTCCAGTGACGCAGCTGCACCATGAGTCGGGCAAATGTGAAAACTAATTCCACCGCGTACAAGGCATAGCCGATTTGCAAGACCTCGTTGCCTTTTGGGCGTTCGCCCTGGTGATGTTTGAGAAGACCCATTAAATTTTTAGTGGTACCCTGCAAGCGGGTTAGATAAGAATCTCCAAAAGCCCAACGACTAATCCCCCAGAATTTTGCTAAGTGGTTGATTTCGTCTTGCATGGGTTGCGCGATCGCTTGTTGCAATGCCCCTGTCGAATGTGCCATTAACCAGAGGTATACAGACGTTGCTCCCCACTCGGTTGTGATGCGGGCGATCGCGTGTTTATAAACATCTTCTCGCAGATTTCCACTCGATTCATACCCTTTTACTGAGTTCGGATAGGGTTGTAGTTTTTCCCCCGTTAATTGCTGATAGATTTTGCTAAAAGTGGGACGGTGTTGCCGTTCTTCTTTCTCCCATATTCCTACTTCTAGCACCGAGCCATCTACTGCAAATGTACCGCCCACAAATCGCGCCATTGGAAAGTGGGCTGCCTGCAAATAATCCCAGCTTTCCTTAGCATAAGCGCGAATCGGCGTTTCAATCTCTACCGCATTCGCAACTGTCGCGATAAATAATTCGGGAGCGACACCGATAATTTGACTACAAGTAATTGCTTGCCAATCAATCGTTTCCCAGAGGCGCTGATGAGGATTTTCAAATTGCCTTGGTAAGTCTGCCAGATTTTGTTGCAGAATCTCTAGCGATAGATAGCGCTCAATGAGATGATTAAGGCGCGATCGCGTTTGTAAATAATGCGGTTGGGGATATTGATAGCCAGCTAGATCGACCGACCGCTTTTTAATGCTAGAATTATTCATGGATTCAGTTCTTCCTTCTTGCTTTAATCTTGATTAATAAGTAGCTAGTCAACCCTCTATCAAATATCTCGCTAACAGCATTTTGATATTCAAAATTTTAGATTTTTGATAAAGATTGATGCTTTCGGTATAAATTTAGTATTGAGGAGCAATCCGGAATTTTTCTAAAATTTGTGACAGTTAGAAGATTGACCTATTCCTAAAGCCTTAAATTAGCGATCGCGCCAACGATTTTCAATTAATTCAATAGGCTATAGATGCCATTTTCCCTAAACTGCTGCTTTTTGGTGAAAACGGAGAACAGTTTGTGACAGTTTAAGCAGTGACCTTCTAGGGAAGATAAGACAATTAGCAATTAGTAGTGAGCGAAAAAGGGTGGGCACTGCCCACCCTGGGGACTTTATTCATCCTTATGAGGACGGTGCTAGTTCCTCCAAAATCGTAAATCTCACATGATTTAGAGATAAATCGCCAATGGAAACTTCCTGCTTATTGACTCTTTCACCGTGACTCATCAGGCTTTCAAATGTGATACCTTTGCCCATCTCAGCGTGATACCAAGCTAAACCCATGAAAAACCGCGATGGATAGGGACCTCTTTCGACCACATCATCCGGATTGGATTCCATCGGCAACCAGCCAAATCCAGGCAGGTAGAACTCCATCCAGACGTGATTAAAGTCGGGTTCTAGGGGCAAATTCATCAATTCAGGATGGGCAGGGCACTTGTAGCGACCTACCGTGCGACAGGCAATGCCATTCAGCCGCGCCAGGGCAAGTAAAACCCCCAGGTACTCACCGCAGGAACCAACACCCCTTTCTAAAGCGACATCTGGTGGGTCAATATAGGGCTTGATCCCGTAGGAAAGACGGTCATAGACATAGTTACGAATTTTGAAGATTTTCCGCAGCATATTGGTTTCGCTGCCAATCGCTTCTTTGGCGGCATTGAGGATGATATCGCTGTCCATTGCCAAATCATCATCATCCGTCAGATACTTGCTGCATAACTCAGGCGAGAGGTCGGGAAGTTTTTCGGCATCTCTGGGTGTCAGGCGATATTTGATACTCCAGACTTCCATCAGTGCCTTCCAGCCAAATATATAGCGATCGCCGGTTTTGAGGCTGTTAAATTTAAATACAGCCACCCGCTGTCCGTCTTGAATTTCTTCGGTGAAAGGCAATCCGACCGCTTCAATTTTTCTGATCTTCTGCCGATGAGTCTCCGATGGCAGGGCAATTCGCCACTCCACATTTTCTAAATCCACCTCGTCAAGAGGGGAAAGTTCCTCGACGTAGGAAATTTCCATTAGATAGCCATTCGAGAGAGCGTAGCGTTCAGCCTCGTTGTAGTAAAAATACAACGGGTGAATAAACGTGCGATCGCGATACTGTAATTCGTAGTTCGGGTCAGCATTCGGGTTATCCCGCAGGTAAGGCTCCTCACCCGCATAAGCCACGTAGAGAATCTCCTGCCCAGTTTGGGGATCTGTGTAAAAAGCCAACCCTGTCGGGCACTCAAAGGGCGTCAGCACGCTGAATTTAATCTCACCCGTAGCTCGGTCAAGGCAGTAAACTGTTTGCTCAATGCTATCGGAAACCCAGAGTTCCTCACCCTTAACTGTAATATTTTCTACCCCTACCCCAGGCGCATAAAACCGGGTAATTTCTCGACCCGTCTCACGACTAAAAACAAGAATATATCCCGCCTTTTGAGAAGTCACGTAAACGGTTGATTCCCAAACAGCAACCCCATTGGGTGGGTAGGGCAACTTTATAAAGGACTGGGGGGTCAAATCAGTGGTAGAGATGCCATTAATGGCGTTTGGACAAAAGAAAACACCATTTTCCTGGGTACACCAGAGAGTATCTTCCCAAAGAGCCAAGCCAGTCACGCCGAGAAAATCGGGCAGATGATTGGCATTGAGTATAGTAGTGTTGTCGCTTTTCGGATCGATTTGCAGCAGATACCCGTTAGTGGCGTCAATGGCGATGAGTGTATCTTTCACAGAAGCAATGCCGTGTAAGGCAGCAGCTGCAATCGGTCTAATTGTCCGATGCCAAGGATTTTCTTTGAGTGGTAGAGCCGCTGAATCAGGAATCATCTCAAATCTCAGTGAAGGTTATGTAGAAGTGGATACCTAGGGAGGCAGAGTGGTTTTAAAATTAGGATTTGGGATTATAGGATTTAGTCAATCTAGAATAGCGATCGCCACCCTAAAATTAATTTGACCCTAGTCTTAGCCCAAGTTACCAAAAATGCAACCAAGACAACTGCTTTATACGAACCTGAGTACGATCTTATTTGTCTGTGTCAGTCGGGAACTCTGACAACCGTCAGGGCATCTTTAAAGAATGACCCAACGAAGGACTGAGCCGACCCATTGCCTTTAGATGCCCCCCACAGGGGATTCTTGCAGAAGGGCAGACTTCATGACTCAATGTCCGAAAAGAAAAACAAATTTTCCGTACATGAGTTTGATATATAATTATGGACACGCGATCGGACGAGCTTGCTGCTCCAAAGCAATATCAATCTAGCGATTGGTTGTTAAAGAGAACCTTCAAAAGTGAGAGAGTGCAGAGCCATCCACCACTGTCTGGATGGGCAAAATCTTCAGGCACACCGCTTGAAAAGGTCTGGAAATTGAAAGAGACCGGATTAATGAGGTCTACACAAGAAACTACAGTGCTACAAAAATTAGGGGCAGATCGCAATATTCTCCTCAAGGGAGAAACCCCTGGGAAAAAAGTTCAAACCAATTTCAGTTTTTTAAGTAGACTCGTTGAAGTAAAAATCCCACAGCTTAAGCTCTGGGGAGTGTCAACAGAAAACAGTTCTAGCATGACTTGGATGAAACGCTACTCACAGATAACAACACTGGCTGTTTCCTTAACGCTCGGACTGGTTCTGAACGTACCTTCCCAGGCACAGGCACAGCCTTCCTCACTCAGCCGCAGCCTACTACCAAATAATTTAAACTTCAAGCCGCCAGAGCGAGGCAACCCCGATAACAGAGAACAAGGTGCAACCCGCAAACCCATCAGTTGCACTCAGACTCTTACTGCCTTAACACCCACTAAGAGTGTTGGGTTAACGGTTGCAGAGTATCCCACCTTCTCATGGTATATGCCTGCAACGTCAGCTCGATCGGCGCAATTTGTGCTGGAGGATGCCAGCGAGCGAGAAGTCTACAAAGCGAATTTTGCGATCGCGGGAAAACCTGGCATTTACAGCCTCGACCTTCCTGCCTCCGCCAATTTACCACCCCTGGCGCCAGACAAAGAATATCATTGGGAAGTCTCGGTGATTTGTGATGCTAAAGACCGGGAGAAAGATAGTGTCGTATGGGGTGCGATCAAGCGCATCGCACCAGCTCCAGCCTTTGCCAATAAAATCCAGCGAGCCAGTTTACGAGAGCGCGTTGGTCTCTATGCACAAGCTCGCCTTTGGCATGAGACACTAGCTACCCTGCTGGAGCTACGCCGCTTGAGTCCTAACGATTCTACTTTGGCATCTGACTGGAAAAAGCTGCTACTGTCAGTTGAACTGGACAAAGTTGCAAGCGAACCTCTAGTTCAGAGTGCAGCTAGTCGTACTTCCACTAGCTCGAACTAAGACAACCAGTCTTTGGGTTGTTATATCTGCTAAAAAATAGGAATATTTGACCCACTCGTTTAGAGTTTTCGACTCCAAGATGCGACTCGATGAAGCCAGAAAGCCGAGTTCGGATAGTGAAGAAAACGATGTACGGGTGGGTAGTCAGGCAATCTGGGGCGGGACAATCGAATCTTGTTGGTTGAACCGCCCCTATCCATTCAAAACTCACGCACTCTCTGGAGCAGTTCTGCTATGGACTGGATGAAGTCCCCTAGGTTAAAACGAGCCTTAGCCATCTCTATGGAAGTGGCACTGCTCACGAGTTTCTCAACTCTGATAGGGACACCGCCAACATTACTCGCCCAAGGAATGTCCGATGGGTGGTTAGCTGAATACAAACCACCCAGAACCCTTGGGGCACCAGGGCGCAGGGAAGGGGGCGGAACTCGCAGTCCTGCAAGCTGCCCAGTGGCAGACAAGCCGCTAACCGCGCTGATCCCCGCCAATAACATTGGGTTTACCGTCGCCGCATATCCGAGCTTCTCATTCTACGTACCTCCAGTGCCTGCCCAAGCGTCGCCACTGCCAATAGAGTTTGTACTGAAGGATGAAAACGATCAAGAGGTTTATATAACAACCTTTATGACCACAGGGAAGGGGGGTATTGTCAGCATCAGCCTTCCGACTTATGCTGGATTACCACCCTTGGAAGTGGGTAAGAATTATCAGTGGTTCTTGTCGATGGTTTGCGATTCCGAACAGCGATCGCTCGATGTTTTTGTACAAGGTTCGATTCAGCGTGTTGCACCAACCGCACAGCTGAATAATCAGTTGAAGGTGGCTACACCGAATAACCGCCCAGACGTTTATGCAGAGGCGGGGATGTGGTTTGATGCCTTAACTACTCTGGCAGAGTTGCGCCGCTCCAATCCGAACAATTCCGCCTATTCTGCTGAGTGGGAACAACTCTTGAAGGCAGTTGGACTGGACAGCATTGCCAAAGAGCCTTTGCTTCCAAGTACGACGACATCTGCTAGCCAAATGACACCCTTTCAGTCTTTGGGGGATAAATGAAGAAAATAAGTTGTAAATATGAAATGAACAGCCAGAGGACAGGATAAAGCTGAAGGCTGGATATCCAAACTCAACAAGTGTCCCGGCTTATACCAATTCACTTTATTGGCGCTACACTTCAATTCTCGAAGCCTCCCTTTTTTCTAGCGTTAGCGTTCGCTCTCTTCGCTATAGCGGCGCTCCCATCGCGGGGGTTGGGGGAGCTGATGTGTAGCTACACAAAAGTGACATTCAATTATACCATTTCACCTTAAAGTTGCCAAAAAAATTGCTGAAAGTGGCTACTGACAGGACTTGTGCCATCCAAAATCTGCAATCCAAAATCTAAAATGGTATAGAGGTACGCATCACTCTTTCACCCTCGCGCCATCATCACCCCGTACTCTCAGCAGGATATTCTGGATAACAGGGTGGGAGAGAAAATTACCAATTTCGTCCTGGTTTAGCCCAAACTGGGTGAAGTTGTGGAAAAATACGTCCCCTCGCTGGATAATGGTGCCGTCGATGATATTCGATACGGTTGTCTTTGGGGGTCAGGAGTCCAGCTTGAAATGAGAGTGGCGCGCCATCAGGTATAGAAGTCATTGATTGGGGGGAGCATCCCGATGACAGCAAATATACCCCCACAGGCTTTGTTTGTTTAGCCGCGAATGCGAGTCGTCGGGCATTTTTACTCGCCTCTCATAGGCACAATGTAGCTAGCCAAGAGCGAACGCTATTGACAGCTGATGGCATAATAAAGACATAATTTTCTGTCTTGAGATGGATACAATTTTGGAAAAAAACCTAAAATTATGCCGGTAATTTGTTTACAAAAGTAACATTCTCTCTCCAAGGAGCGATCGCTACATTTGCACAGAGAAAAAGAAAAAAGTTGAATTAAGTAAAGAAAATACGGATTGGATGCAAAAAAATTGTATTAATTGAAGTTTTTAGACAATTCAACCCGTGGAGAACACAGCTGCCATGCGTTCAAGGTTTCAATGGTTTTGGTGTGGAGTGTTAATTGAGGGTGCGATCGCTTGTGTCTCTGCCAGCGGTGCTAATGCCAAAACACTACCGGCAACGCCCGATCTGAATGGATTGAATTTTCATAGTGAAATGGAAACGTTGAAAGCGTTTTCCAGCGACGCCAGGGAAAAAAAAGAACCCGTTCAGCGTTCAATCGCCCCGTCAAGCGGCATACACCAAAAGCGCGTGGCAATGGTTCATCCTGTGCCAGAGGGGTCTGACAATCGGCTGCTGCAAGCGCAGAACTTACCGTCTCCACCGCAGAACCAACCACAGCTAAACCAACCGCTGCAACCCCAATCCGATCCTAACCGCGATCGCTTTCCGCAGCCTGCACCCATCCCACAACCCCTCCCGGAAGAGTCACCGTCGCCCGTCCTGACACCCCCAACTCCCACCCCCTCTCCTGCGCCGTCCTCAGACACTCTTGAGGTGAAAAAGATTCAAGTCACCGGCAGCACCATCTTTGGGGCTAAACAGTTGAACTCGATTACTCAAACTGTAGAGGGGCGTACTGTCACCCTAGAAGAACTTAGAAACGTTGCCGATGCGATTACCCAGTTGTACCTCAACCAAGGCTACATCACCTCAAGAGCCATCCTTGTAGACCAAGCCATTACGGATGGTGTCGTCCAGATTCGCGTCATCGAAGGCAGTTTAGAAGAAATTAGGGTAGAAGGAACGCGCCGGTTGAATCCAAATTACGTGCGATCGCGGGTGCGTTTGGGGGCTGGCAAACCGCTCAATACTGGCAAGCTAGAAGATCAATTAAGGCTATTGCGTGTCGATCCCCTATTTAAAAACATAGAAGCCAGCCTCCGTTCTGGGAGTGGGGTCGGTCAAAGTATTCTCGTCGTTCGCGTCACCGAAGCCAACCCTTTTTATGGCAGCTTCGGCATCGATAACTACTCGCCTCCCAGTGTTGGTTCAGAACGATTGGGCGTCAATCTGGGTTATCGCAACATCATCGGCATTGGAGATGAAATTGCTGGCTCCTATTACCATACGACCACAGGGGGCGCTGATGTTCTTGACTTAAGCTATCGGGTGCCACTCAACCCCATGAACGGCACCTTGCAACTGAGATATGCTCCCAATCGAAATCAAGTCACCCAAGCCCCTTTTGACATGTTCGACATTCGGGGAGAGTCGCAGCTTTATGAAATTAGTTATCGACAGCCTTTAATCCGCTCACCGCGTGAAGAATTTGCCCTTTCTTTAGGCTTTGCTCACCAGAATGGTCAGACTTTTACCTTTGCCGGACCAACCCCCTTTGGTTTTGGTCCTGACGAACAAGGTCGGAGCCGCACCAGCGTGATTAAATTTGGACAAGACTATTTGCGTCGTGATGTCAAGGGTGCTTGGGCATTGCGATCGCTCTTTAGTCTTGGCACTGGCTTGTTGGATGCCACCATCAATCCCGACCCTATACCCGATGGTCGTTTCTTGAGCTGGCTGGGTCAAGTGCAGCGAGTCCAAGTCTTGAATAACAATAATTTCTTAATTGTGCAGGGAGATATTCAGCTATCAACCAGTGGTCTGTTGCCCTCTCAACAGTTTGTAATTGGCGGCGGTCAATCGTTACGCGGCTACCGACAAAATGTGCGTGCCGGTGACAATGGAGTGCGACTTTCGATTGAAGATCGCATTACCGTTCAGCGAGATGAAGCCGGTGCCGCCACCTTGCAGTTTGCTCCTTTTTTGGATCTAGGTTGGGTGTGGAATGTGTCTGATAATCCCAACAACGCTACGTTACAGGATGAGAAATTTTTAGCAGGTGCTGGCTTAGGGCTAATCTGGCAACCACTGCCCAAGCTAAATATACGATTAGACTATGGCATTCCACTGGTTGATATTAAAGACCGTGGCGAAAATGCCCAGGATCGGGGCTTCTATTTCAGTGTTAACTATCAATTCTAGGAAAAATGAAAAATGAAAAATTGAAGCATTCCTAATTTTTCATTTTTCATTGATTACCACGGGTTTCCAATCATCGTAAAAGCTGCCCAATAATAAGGATGAGATAAATTTTGATTCTCTAGCTTTGCGAGTTCGGGCGTCAGGGTCACATCCCCATTGGGAGTAAGCAGTTTTCCTCCCTGTATTCGCACTTGCCCCTTCAGCATCGCTACCTGCGCTTGCCGCAGTGCCTCCACTCTCACGGGGGCTTTTTTCAATTCTTGGTAAAATTCCGTCATCAGTCCCAAGGTGCCTTGGTCGCTGACGTACCAAAGACTTGCCAGCGCTGACTTGACCCCTGCCTGCACCGCCAACCCAGCAAAACCCAACTCCGCCTGCTCATCACCCAGCGCAGTGCGACAGGCACTCAGCACCAACAAATCCACCGGCGGGTCATTCCAGTCAAGCTGTGGTAGTTGGTTCAAGGACAGCTTAGTGTCCCATAGCTGAATGTAGGAGTTACTCGGATTTCCTGGTTCAAATTCTGCATGGGTTGCCAGGTGAACAATTCTAAACGGTTGTAGGCGGCGCTGAGTCTTGAGATTTTTGAGAGTGAAGGCGTTGTTGAGGAAGGATTTACCAGGCCACAATTCAGGCGTGATGATCGATAATTCGGTTGGTACAGCGGGAAGCGGGTCTTGATCGGGAAATTCCGATGCTCCCATTGCCAAAACTTGAGAGTTTTTTAGGTTGCGCTGGAGGGTGTCCGTTAGGCTAAGGCTGGGGATCAAGCTGACGCTGTATTTCTCCACTAGAAATTGTTGACCATCATATAGGGCCGCAAATGGCACAGAACGCAGCCCACTGTCGGGCACGAATACGATATTTTGGATGCCTCTAGCTTGTAAATCGCCTTCTAGCGGAGCGATTAGCCACTGATACAGTTGCTGGGCTGAGGTCAAGTAGGTGGGAGTGCGTCTGATCCGAATGACTTCCTTACGAAATTGATCGGCGACTTTGAGAACTTGCGTTCGCGAAGCGTATGCGCCTTGCGCTCCTCGCGAAGCGTATGCGCCTTGCGTTCCTCGCATGGCTCCAGATAACCGCTTGCGGATGGGTGAACCCTCTGCCGTTACCAGCACCACTTCCAGCTCGTCGCTCTGAGTGCTGACGGCTGTAGAAGCTGGGGTTCCCTGCCCCTGCTGAGTGTTGAGTGAAAAGAGGGATTTTTCATTCCCCTGTACTCTCCTACTTTCCTGTCCCTCTGGTGCAATGGTTTTGGGAACAAAAGCAACATACATCAGCGCCGGTCTGACTCCCGTTTCTTTTTCAATTCTTGCGAGAGTCTGACGAGCATCGAGCAGGGAATTAACACGAGCGGGAAGATTATTGAGACCGAAATATTCGGCAAATTGACGGGTAAAAATTTCTTCGCGTTCAGTCACGACTGCGTCAATTTCAATTGCCGGGATATCCGGCGGGAGTTCTGTTGGCGGCTCCTCTTCCGGGTCATCGATTAAGATTGTTGGATCGATTGTTTGATTGGGATCGGCAGTAATTAATCGAATATTTCCCAGGGTGTCTGGCCCAGGAAAAGATTGGAAGGTCGAAATCGTGAATTGCCCATTGTTCAGCGCCCCGGCTGTCCCGTTCCTTGTCGCATTTCCTACTAAAAAAGGAACTAAACTGTCGCCGCCACCGTGCTGGATAACGATCGAACCCCCCCCAATTCCTCCGGATGTAGAGATGCTGGAGAATACACCATCTTGGTCTAGAAAAGTGCCCGAAGCTTGGAAAAATTGACCGGCGGCGATGTTAACGTTTCCCCCCACGCCATTTGTTCCCCCTTGGGCATTGATGGAGGTAATTTGAATATCCCCAAGCGGATCGAGGGTGACAGATCCCCCATTCCCGATTGCTGAACTAGAGTTTATCACTCCAGCGTTTATTTGGTTGAGAGCCAAAAGCGCGATCGCGCCCCCATTACCAGAGTTAGACGAGGAATTGATAGAACCCGCAATATTAATTGTCCCCGTCGTACTATTGGGTGACACAACATGGTTAATTTTGTCAAGTGCCGAAAGAGTAATTGCACCTCCATTTCCAAGATTTGATGAAGAATTTAAAAAACTTTTAATGTTAATTGAACCGGCTGTACTCCTCAGGAAAATATTGCCGCCATTGCCAGAATCGGAAGTTGTAAAAATCCCGTTTAAGGGCGAACTCAGGATATTAATATCCTTAAAAGCGGACATCGTTACAGAACCTCCATGCGCCGCCAAAAAAGTGGCGGAGGTATCGATTTTTCCGAGGACTGTAATGTTGTTAGCAGAAGCCAAATTTACAGAACTCCCCACTGAGGGCAAGGAAGTTTTAGAGGTGGCTTCCTGCACCACGACATCACCAGCGTCTACCCGGATGTCAGAACCAGCCAGTTTCACCTCCCCAGTGCCGCTAACCGTCACTTTTGTAGCATTGTTAGCACCTCCACCTGTTAGTAACTGGGGCAAAGAGAGAGGAGAAGAAACGGAGAGGGGGAGAGAAGGCGAGAGAGGTTGAATCTCTAAACTCAGCAGGTTTCCCGCCTGAGAAATGCGAACCATCTTCTCACCCGGTACAGATGCAACAGTGATACTCCCCCCTGGTGCCGAGAGATTACCGAGGGAGATAACTGTGCCACCGAGTAGACTGAGATCCTGCCCATCTTTAACCGCTAGCTGCGCCTCGTTGACAATCGCTCCGGGCGTTTGGGGGGTGGCGAAGGCAAAGGTATTAGGCGTCCCTAGGAGAGCCGCATAGCTATTAGAGCCGATGGCATTAAACCATCCAGAGTCAAATTTAATTCCAGTAGCCGTGGTAGCGGTGAAGCTTCCAGGTACGTTCAAACTGGCTCCTGCGCCAAAAATGATCCCAGCGGGGTTCATCAGGAAGAGGTTGGAATTACCTCCAGAGACTTGGAGAAGCCCGTTAATTACTGAAGGATCGCCCCCCGTAACGCGCCCCAGGATATTCTGAATGGATGGGCTAGAAATGAAGTTGGCAATCTCACCTTGGCTAAGACCAAATTGGGTAAAGCTGTGAAACAAATTGGTATTATCAGCGGATTTAGTGCCGCCTTGGATGTCGTATAGGGTTCCATTGGGCTTCACAATGGTGCCGGTGCCGTCAGTCGCCGGGACGATCGATTGTGCCTGCACGCTCAGAAAGCAAACGGACATTCCCAATGCTAGATGTGGAAGGGCAAAAAGCAAAAAGGCGATAGATTTTGACCTTTTCCTTTTGACTTTTTCCTTTTGTCGTGCTAACAACAAGTTAATTCTTTTGACAATTGATTTCATATGACCGATCCTGAAAGGAAATACGCTCTTCCTCAAGTCTTGAGATTTTTCAACGCTAGCTTCTAGGGCAACTTTTCCGCTATAGGTAGTGTTGAAATAGCGACAGGCTTTTGTTTATAGTGTTTGGGCGGTGTAAAGGGAGAAGTCCTAATCTGCGATGAATCGCTGTATCGTCCTGTCCGTCAAAATAAAGTAGGAAGGATATAAAAAGAATGGATGTCACCATCGCTCAATCAATGAACAGGAGTTCGATCGCCAATTCATCGCCTTTAGGAGATAAGCTAGTGAATTAGCCAGATCCAGCCTTGCCGCCCATCTGGAAAAAGCTCAAGTCGGGCGGTAACACTGACTAGAGCAATAGCTGATAAGGTTTTCCGGTTTCTTCCCAAGTGCCGGACTATGCACAAACTGCGTGAAGCTCTCGCGATCGCTTCCGGGTGCCAAAGAAAGTAAAAAAAGTAGAAACATTCTTTGTTTGGGAAGCGGTACACCCCGCCCCGCTTTCCCCCAACCCTCAACAGGGACGGGTGTCCAGCGGGAATTTTTATGACTGACGCTTTTGCCATTAGATGGCACCGCACCCTGATTGTTCCTGCCACGCTGCTGGCTCTTTGTCTGACCACTATATCAGCCAGAGCGCAAAATAAGGTGTACAGCCCAATTCCTGTACCGGCAAACAACGAAGTTTCCGACACGCTGACTGAAAAAGATATTCCGACTGGTGAGGGAGGTTTTGCTCGTGACTACGTGGTGAATTTGGATGCTGGAGATCAGGTAGCGGTTGACTTGATCTCTGATAGTTTTGACACGATTGTGACGCTGATGTCGTCGGATGGTTCTACTGTAGCGGAAAATGATGACGGTCCCGACGGCAGCACTAACTCGCTTTTGTTTTCCCGAATTACCGACTCAGGTGATTACATTATTCGGGTTCGGGCTTTTGGGGAAACGAGCGGCGGTTCTTTTAAGCTTAAGGTAACGCGCCTGAAACCGATTTGAGGGGAAAGGAAACCGAGTTGAGTTTTGAGTGTTGAGTTTAAACAATAACTCAACACTTATAATTGATCATTCTCAAATCCGCTCAACATTTAGGTCCGACTTTTCCCAGCAAGTCTTAAAATGCTTATCTAGCGGAAGTTTAGTCAAACTGTTAGAACTTCTTATAAGTTGGTAGCGGTAATTAGTCATCAGGGAGTAGGGGGCAGGATTATGGAGGGATGGGTACATCTGAATTTTAGATGCGTTTGCCCTGTTTTCCAGCCTAAGAGCGATCGCTAGTTATCTTGCCCCCAATCTCCTAAGTTTAGGAGATTGGCAGAAATCTAAGGTTTAGGGGAGAGAGCAAATTAACTTTGGTTCTATGAAATTAGATTTTAACAGGGTAGTCATCAATTCCGATATCGTTAATATTTCTATCTATGAATTGAGGAACTCCATGAAATCACCTCTTAGAATCGTCTCTTGTTTTTTTGCAGGAATAGGAACTTTTGCTTTAGTCTGGTTTGTTTGTCATACCGAAAGTTATTTTCTGCCTTATCCTTTAATTGATACAAAATTACCTTCGGGCTTTTCAGAAGAAAAATTTTCCAGTATCCAATTAGGAATGGACAAAGATGAAATTTTGAAAATCTTGCCTGCTCCCGAACATAGCATTGATCGTGATAATTGGAGTTATGGTGTAGATGGTGCAGCTTTTTGGGGTGATTTTGCTTGGATTTCGTTTCAAATGTGTTTTGATAAAGAAGGAAAAGTGATAGAGAAAAAACGCTACGTCTATCATGATTAACTGAATATATACCCCTTTTAAATAAAGACACAAACAGCTTTTCCCAACCATCCGATGGCTGGGGGTTAAGTGTGTTACGGCAATATTTCAGCGAGGCGTTGCTGAAGGAGTTGGGGAAATTGGGCGTAGTATTTTTGATTGAGTGGGGAAGGATGAGGGAGTGGCAGTAGCGTCACTGGACATTGATGTAGGTTGCTTTCTGCGTCCTTCGCCTGAAGCGTAACTTGAATGCTGGCAGAATAGCGATCGCTTCTTGTAAAAAACTGCTTCAACTCACCCTTAGCAGCATAAGGCGCAAACCAATTAAACGCTTCATTCCCCAGCGTAATAATGTTATCTCCTTGCCAATGCAACACCAATAATCGCTCTAAAAAGGGGCGAAATCGTTTTTTCACGCCTCAGCGTATGCTTTGTTACCCGGTGGTTTGTAAGGCATGGTATTAGTAAAACGCGATCGAGGACAACTTGTAAATCGGTATCCTTATTCGGTTCGGTGGCTGCGATCGCACGGTACAAACCCCGACGCACAAAGCCACCAGCAGCACCATAAAGTGGTTGACGTGCCTGCACTTCATCTTTTCCCAAATCCCGCGCAAAAAAGCACAGCTTACTCTCCAGATTGCCTGCATAGAGAATTGGCTGCGTAGGCTCCTAACTCGCTGCTAGATAAACTGGTTCATCGACGGGAAATGTCTCCCGTTCCGCTTCTTGCTGGATATCGGCAATTAACTGTTTAATGTCTGACATAAAAAGTCTTTTATTCCTGAAGACAGATGCAATAAATTTTGTCTCTGCATAATTACATCTATTTAATGATATGATGTTGCCAATTTAACAGAGTATCCTATACAACCTCTAGATTGAAGGGCAAATTAAAAGCTACAGTGTTTTAGCGGCTAATTACGAACTTGGAGTTTCCTATGGCGCTAGAAACTACTTTAGGCGAAGCTTCTATTAAGCAAAGTCTGGAACAATTTCTGCTGGTGTTGTCTGTTTCCTTGAGTGTGGCGACACTCTCGCGGATTTTCAGTTGGTTACGCCAAATTCCCTATACATTGCTGCTAGTAATCGTCGGGCTATTTCTAGCATTTGTAGATGTGCGACTGGTGAATTTGTCACCAGAATTAATTCTGGAGATTTTTTTGCCGCCTTTGTTGTTTGAAGCCGCTTGGAATATCCGCTGGAAAGATTTGAAGGATGATATATTTCCAGTTACTTTGTTTGCCATCGTTGGTGTCATCATTTCCGTTGTCGGAATTGCATTTCCCCTCAACTGGCTGACTGGACTTCCTCTTACAACTGCCCTCCTTGTCGGTGCTTGCTTATCTGCAACCGATCCCGTTTCCGTAGTAGCTTTGTTTCGGGAACTGGGTGCAGGCAAACGCTTAACAATGTTGATGGAGGGAGAGAGCTTATTTAATGATGGCGTGGCGGTGGTGGCGTTTACGTTGCTAGTGGGAATCCCGCTGGGAACCAATGAATTTGCACTAGACACTACAATTGCTCGTTTTTTGGTATTTGTTGGTATTGGGATTGGAATTGGCAGCTTAGTCGGTTTTGGAATTTCCTATCTTACTCAACGTTTTGACTTGCCATTAGTAGAACAATCACTCACTCTTGTTTCCGCTTACGGCACTTATTTGATAACAGAAGAGTTGGGTGGTTCTGGGGTAATTGGGGTTGTCACAGTTGGCGTGATTTTGGGTAACTTTGGCTCTCGCATTGGCATGAACCCGCGCACCCGGTTACTGGTATCTGAATTCTGGGAATTTTTAGCATTTTTTGTAAATTCCATCGTTTTTCTTTTGATTGGTGACCAAATCCACTACTCGCGTTTAGTGGATAATTTCGGTCTGATTGTGGTGACAATTGGGGAGGTATTGGTAACGCGAGCAGTTGCTATTTATGGACTCAGTGCCTTGAGCAATTGGTTAGTTAAATCACAAATAGGTTGGCGAGAGCAAACAATACTTTGGTGGGGTGGTTTAAGAGGTTCAGTTTCAATTGCCTTGGCGGTAAGCGTACCCATTATCTTGCCAGGAAGAGAGGAAATTATTGATATGGTGTTCGGAGTTGTGTTGTTTACTTTGTTAGTTCAAGGTTTGACAACTAAGTGGTTCTTGGAAAGATTAGGACTGCTTGGAGAGCAGCCGCTACGCCAGCAATATTCAGAGGCAATTGCCCGTCGCGTCGCCTTAAATCGAGTGTTGAATTATTTATTGGAAGCTGGCAAAGAATCAGAAATTGATCCGGAGTTTTATCGTTACGAGTTACAACTGGTAAAAGGACAACTCAAGGGTATTGAGGAAGAAATTGAGAAGCTGCAAAATCAATATCCTCAGTTGCGATCGCTTACTATGCAACAACTGCGAGAAAAACTCTTAGATATTGAAGCCGACACCTACGCCGAACTGATCCGTGCAGGACGTTTAGATAATCGACTCTCACCCGTATTGCAGGAAATTCTAACTGAATCCACAGAGGATGAAAGGCAATAACCTGGGGGTGCGATCGCGCCCTAAAACAAAACCCTTTTTTCCCTTCTTTCTTTGCGTCCTTTGTCCCTTTGCAGCTAATAGAGTGTAGGTTGGGTTGAGGTAACGAAACCCAACACTAATGAGCATTTGTTGGGTTTCGCTTAACTCAACCCAACCTACAATTATGGCTCTTCCGTAGTTGGTATGCTAAATTTATAGTCAAGAAGCGCCACAAGCTATACTAGCCATGAATTTAAGCCAATTTAGCGTTTATTAAATAGAAAATACAGTCCAAAATCGTTATACCTTGCTAGGTAAGCCTTTCAAGTTTTGGAATCAACTTTTTAGCATACCAAGTAATGAAGAGCCACAATTATTCTTAACTAAACTTGAATCAGCACCATAATTCTTGCTGCTTTTTATTCATACTCTTAAGATGACGCATGACAACTGCAAAAGGATTGATGCCGTGTAATATTAGCAAAGTCATCCAGCAAATTGCCTGAATTTTACTAAAAGCTGTAGGTCGAGTTAACCACTCGTGAATCGCAATTCTAGCTTCATCTAGAAATCCGTCATACTCTTGTAAAATCGGAAAATCATGAAACACTCGTGCTTTTATCCCGTGAATGCCACTTACCATGTATCTTCCCATCTGGATTCTTTTTAGTTGAGCAACCTCAAGATGGTATAAATCGTGATAATGAATCCGAACATTTCGGACTTTTACAGGTTCCTTTCTTACTTTAATCTAAATTAGGCTAATACAACCAAGTTTTTTCTTTAAGCTGACAATTAGAGGATTTGTTGTGCCTACTGCTAAACATAACCTAACCCACGCCAATATGATATCGAAATAAAGAAAATTTGTGTTTATTATCAAGAGCAAAATATTTTTGGTTAACTTGACTCCCGGCTATGGTTAGCTCGTAGTCTATAGCAGTAGGTGCTAGAAACGGCTCTTTCAATAACAAGAATAAATAATAAGGAACTTCTGTATTATCTGTCTGAAATTGCAGACACTCTTTTAATCGACGCTTTAAGTCACATTGATATCGATAAAAAGTGTTTGCTTCTAAGCGAGCGCGTCTTTTATAAATAACATAAGCGCGTAACACTATTTGCTTCAGGCGACGCTCAAAAAGCGGATCTTTGTTAGCAGTTGTCTTTTTCACCCATAACGCCATAGCCAAAGCATCTTTTTGCCGCTTCGAGAGTTGTTCCATAGCTTTTCCTGAAAAATATATTTTCTTTTCAGGTAAGATATTGTAGATGTATCTCCCTATGGCAAAGACGCACTAATTACGACTAAAGTTGCAGTTAACTGGGTGATTTTACCTCTTTTTTCTGTGTTCTCTGCGGTTTGTTTCTAAAAACGCGATCGCATCCTTCCCAAAAAGATGAGTCCGCCACAACTAAATTGACACCCATCTGTTCTCTCTTCCTCTGTCTTCTAAAGGCGCTAAGGGTCGAGCGGATTTTGCCAAAAACTGAAGCATTAGCAACTGCTCCTCATCTTCCTGGGTGCAAAAAATTGGTAGGAGAAGATAATTTTTGGAGGATTCGGCTAGGCGATTATAGGGTAATCTACACCATTAATGACGATTCCCAAACGACCGACATTCTCGCAGTCCAGCACCGCAGCAAAGCCGACAATTAAGAAAGCTTGATTTTAATTTCAAATTTTTAATAACTTCGCCTTTTCTTGCGGTGTAACTAG
This sequence comes from Coleofasciculus sp. H7-1, assembly GCF_057473865.1. Taxonomy (NCBI): domain Bacteria; kingdom Bacillati; phylum Cyanobacteriota; class Cyanophyceae; order Coleofasciculales; family Coleofasciculaceae; genus Coleofasciculus; species Coleofasciculus sp. H7-1. The sequence goes on along the minus strand of NZ_JBYCCT010000010.1, from coordinate 3,130 downwards.
AGTATTTGCACACAAAATTTCCGAAGCAGCAACAGCGGGAACGCCTATTCCTGGCATCGTGGTATCCCCCCGATACAATCCATAAATCGGCGTTTGTGTGCCAGGAAATGTCTTACCCGCTGCAATTGCAGGGCCATATGTTCCTTGATAGCGGCGTAAGTAGTAAGCGTGAGTTAACGGTGTGCCGATAAGTTCTAATACAATGCGATCGCGTATATCCGGAATCACCGTTTCTAACGCACGAAATAGAGATTGCGATCGCTCTTTTTTCCTCTCCTCATACCCTTCATCTCGCCGCCATCCTTCATAAGGTTCCAACGTGTAGACATGGAACCACATGATGTCCCAAATTCATGTTATGGCAATCTCATTTGATTTATGAAAACTATCTTTTTTAAACGAACCGCCTTAGCGAAGCCATGCGCGTTAGCGCTTTAGACGCTGAGAAGGTAAAGGAAGAGAAAAGAGATTATTATTTCAATGAATTTGATTTATTTAGGGGTATTTATTGGATAATTATATTAATAGCTTGTGGAGCTGATCTTTATGGTACAGCACAACCCGGAAACCAGATTACCAACAAGTGCTGAACTTCCTTGTTCGGATGATACACCTGTGGATAACGAAGACCAGAATTTTCTCCCGAATTTTCTATTATTCTTGCTAGAGTTCATTTGGGCTAGTCGCCTTGACTGGTATTTTGGTGTCGATATGGGCATCTATCACACGACAGGTGTGAATCCGAGAGTACCAGTGGTACCAGATGGGTTTCTCAGTTTGGGTGTTGAACGGAGAAAAAACAATGGTTCGCGCTCCAGTTATGTTCTCTGGGAAGAAAATAATATCGCCCCCATTTTTGTTTTAGAAATTGTTTCTCACACTTATGGGGGAGAATACGATACAAAAATGGCAATTTATGCCAACTTAGGCGTGTTGTATTATGTAATCTATAATCCAAATTTCTGGCGGCGCGACCAGGAACAACCTTTTGAAGTTTACCGTTTAGTAAATGGAGAATATCATTTACAAATCGGAGAACCATTGTGGATGCCAGAAATTGGTTTAGGGATTGGGCGATTTGTGGCTCAAGTAGGAGGCATACAGCGCGAGGTATTGTACTGGTACGATGCACAAGGTGTGAGGTATCAGACAGGTGAGGAATTAGCTGAAATTGAGCGAAATCAGCGGGAGTTAGCGCAACAACAAGCAGCTGAAATGGCAGAGTTACTAGAGAGATATCGCGATCGCTTTGGTGACTTAACCTAAGAGTTAAGACTTTTTCCCTCCAGCTTCAGGTTCAAAATCATCCTCAATAATCATCGCCCCAGTAGAGTGCGCCCAAGACAGCAACTCTAATCGCCGAGGAAAAGACAGTATCGCCCCGGTGGGAAACCTTTCAAGATTACTCTGAATAATCAGAGAGGAACAGTTGCTCGTTACACAACGCAGCCGGAGTACCCCGGAAAATAAGATGGAAGAGGTCTATTTTAACTGTCTAAGCAATTGCAATGCTTTTTGAGAGTCAGCGGTTAGTCCTTGCTCGGAGAAAAGTCGCGCAGCTGCTTGTAAATCTTCAATTGCGCCTCTAGCATCGCCGGTTTCGTAGCGAATTAGCCCCCGGTTGCCATAAGCTTTGGCAAAGTTGGGAGAAATAGAGATCGCCTCGGTATAGTCGGCAATGGCTGCTTGAGGATTGCCGATTTGCTGACGGGCGATCGCTCGATTGTAGTAAGCTGCTGCATTGTTGGGATCGCGCTGGATGGCTTGGTCATAATCTGCGATCGCTTCTTTGATATTTCCCAGTCGCCGTCGGACAATCCCGCGATTGTAATAAGCTTCTACTAGATTGGGGTTGAGACTTAGCGCCTTCGTAAAATCAGCGATCGCTTCCTGGGCTTCTCCCAGTTGAGTGCGAACATTCCCTCGGTTCACGTAGGCGGTGGCATCGTTAGGCTGAAGCTGAATCGCTTTGCTGTAATCTTCAAAGGCTCCTTTAGTATTTCCTAGCGCACTGCGGGCGTTCCCCCGGTTGTAGTAAGCGATCGCCTTTTTCTGGTCGAGATTCAGCGCCTTGGTGTAGTCCTCAATCGCTTCCCGATACTTTTTTTGGTCGGCATAGACCACACCCCGGTTCAGGTAGGCATCGACATTCTGGGGATTTCGCTTCAGCAACTCCGTGTAATCTGCGATCGCTCCCTGGTTATCTCCTAGCTGCCGCCTTGCCAGCCCTCGGCTGTAGTAGGCTTTAGTCAGGTTGGCATCTTGGCGAATTGCAGCGGTGAAATCATTGAAAGCGCCGCTATAGTTTCCTTTCTTATACTTCTCCATCCCCCGGTTGAAAAATTCCTCTGCATTCGACTGAGCCACTAGAAGAGTGCTAACGAAATGCTGAGGAAAGAGTAAGGGCTGAGTCTGTGCATAGATAGCTGTCGTCCCTCCACTAAGTAAGGCGGCAGTTCCTATAATGGTGATGGCTTTATATCCGTAGTGCATCGCTTCATCACTAGAAATTACGGAATAAGTAACTGGGTGAAAATAAACATAACTCAAGAAGCTCGTTCATCGTTGATTGTTCATTGTAATTTTCAATTCTCCATGAACCATGAACAGTCCTATCCGTTAAGTTTAGTTGTACCAATCTACTTAGACGCTCATCAGCTAAAAACTCACAAACGTTGGATGAAAATCTTCCTAACTCTACTCAGTCCTCAGCCCTCACCCCTCAGCCCTCACCCCTCACCCCTCACCCCTCACCCCTCACCCCTCACCTCTCACCCCCCACCTCACACCTCACACCTCACACCCCACACCCCACCCCTCAGCCCTCAGACCTCAGTCCTCAGACCTCAGACCTCAGACCTCAGACCTCACCTCAGCCCTCAGTCCTCAGTCCTCAAACCTCAGCCCTCAGACCTCAGACCTCAGCCCTCAGCCCTCAGCCCTCAGACCTCAGACCTCAGACCTCAGACCTCAAACCTCAGTCCTCAGCCCTCAAACCTCAGTCCTCAGACCTCAGTCCTCAAACCTCAGTCCTCAGCCCTCAGTCTTCAGACATCACTACTCAGAACTCAATCCTACTTCCTCAGACCTCAGTAATAATATCAGTGTCAAAAGACATCAGAGAACAGAC
>NZ_JBYCCT010000009.1:0-33868 GCF_057473865.1 Coleofasciculus sp. H7-1 | reverse complement strand
CCATTTCTCAAAGCATGGAGGCATTGCGTCGGGTGTAGTTTCCTTCATGGGTATTTTTCAACGTGAACTTCTTATCTGGCATGGATCATAACTCATTTGGTTTTAATTCATTGTTTAAGTCCCGTTAGGAGAGGGTTAGGGAGAGGTCAACAAAATTGTTAGTCAATCAGGAATAAAATATGGTGGAAATAACTGCAAAAGTCGTCCAACAACTGCGCTTAAAAACAGGTGCAGGCATGATGAATTGTAAAAAAGCGCTGAATGAAACTAATGGCGATATGACCAAAGCGATCGCATTTCTGCGGCAAAATCAAATAATGCAGACTTGTATAGGAGGAGGCAATCGTATTGCCGCAGAAGGAATTATTGACAGCTACATCCATACTGGCGGTAAAGTCGGCGTGCTAGTAGAAGTAAACTGCGAAACTGACTTTGTAAGTCGCAGTGAAGTATTCCAAACCTTAGTGCGAAGCATCGCTATGCAAATTGCGGCTTGTCCAAATGTAGAATACGTAAAAGTAGCAGATATTCCGGCTGAAATTGTCAAGAAAGAAACAGAAATCGAAATGGGGCGGGATGACCTAGCTAACAAACCAGCAAATATCAAAGAAAAAATTGTTCAGGGACGAATCGAAAAGCGCCTGAAAGAAATGTCTTTGATGGATCAGCCTTACATTCGCGACCAAAGTATCGTGGTAGAAGAACTGGTAAAGCAAAGTGTCGCCCAACTCGCCGAAAATATTCAAGTGCGTCGCTTTGTCCGCTTTGAGTTAAGTGAAGGCATTGAAAAGCCAGTAAGTAACTTTGCCGAAGAAGTTGCAGCACAAATGGGCGGTAGTTAATAAAGCTGACAGCTTATACTTGTGGGGTAGACATCTTGTCTGCCCTACTTGCTTCAGAATCGTTAATCTACTTCTACTCAGCACTTCCAAAATAGGATAATCTCAATAATAAAAAGTTGAAACAATGGCAAGCCCTTCCCTGCCAGTTCAAGAAATACCGAGAGAACACACCCATCGAGTTATCCTGCAAGGAGTTAGTTGGCAAACTTATCAAGCATTGTTAACTGAGATGGGGGATAATCGTTCTTCTCGTCTTGCCTACGATCGAGGTGTATTAGAAATCACAATGCCGTCCGACCGCCACGAAACCAACACGAAGCTTTTGGAACGGATGATCGAGGCATTAACTGAAGAGTTGGATTTACCAATCAAAGGATTTCGTTCAACAACCCTAAATCGAGAAGACTTACAGCGTGGTGCAGAACCAGATTCTTGCTACTACATCCAAAATGTTGAGCGCATTCAAGGTAGAACGGTAGACTTAAACATCGACCCTGCACCTGATCTGGTAATTGAGGTTGATATTACCAGTCCTTCTAGTAGAAGACTGGTAATTTATAAACAGTTAGGAGTTTCTGAAGTTTGGCGTTATGTTGGGCAGCGGGTAGAAATTTACCAGTTACACTCAGAAAGTTATAATCTCTGCGAGAATAGCCCAACTTTTACATTTGTATCTGTTGAAATTATCAATCAATTTTTACAGCAGGCAGAAACCCAGGATGATACTACCTTTATTCGTGCTTGGCGTAAGTGGATAAGGGAAAAAGTGCGGGAAAAAGAGGTTTAGTAAGGATGCGATCGCGCTTTTCGAGTTGAGTCGTGTAAATTCGATAAACACCGTTGCCAGTGTAATTTGATTAACCCATTAATGCTTATAGAGTGTTCAAAATGTCCACTCCATTTTTATTACGTTTTTTTAGGTTGGTAGCCCTATCCAAATCAAAAATAGTGTTAAGATAGGGCTGATTGAAATATTGCTTTGTTCTGGAAAAACAATGATTGTAAAAAAGCTAACCTCTGAAGATATAGAGAAAAGGAAAGAAGAATTGGCTGCTAGACTTAGGTCTTTTCTTGAAGCATCTCCTTTGTACACAAAACTTAAAATTGATTTGTCTTGTGTAACTCAAACAGGTGATTTTTTTATTGATAATCGCGTTAATGTCATTTCAAAAGAATGCTCAATCTGCGGAGCAAAGCGTGATTTTAAGAATAATCAAGGAACAATAGTAGTACAGGAGCATCTCAAAGCAAGAATCAAAGTTCAAGTACAGAATATACGAACAGAGATTATTCATCTTCAATTTACCTGTACGATTTGTAAAGAAGAGGAGGCTTTATTTTTCATAGAATCTAACAAAGAAGAAGGTTGGATTCGCAAAATTGGACAAGTTCCTCCGTTTGATATTTCTATTCCTAAAGAAATTGTTAAAGAACTTGGTCAGGATGCAGAACTTTACAAACGCGCTCGTATGTGCATGAGCCAATCTCACGGTGTAGGAGCCTGTGCCTACTTGAGACGATTGGTTGAAAATCAGATCAATGTATGGCTAAAACTTATTTATGAACTTAAGGAGTATGAAAATGCAGACTCTGAAGAACTGAAGAAAATAGATGATGCCATAAAGAGTCGGAACTTCTCCCAAAAAACCGAAATTACTTACCAATCTGCGCCGAAGAGTCTAATCGTTGAAGGTGTCAACCCTTTTAAGCTAATTCATGATCATCTAAGCGGTGGTCTGCATGGTCTTGATGAAGACCGTTGTACGGAAATTGCTGTAGAACTATCTGAGATTGTGGAATACGTCGTCTCTGAGCTTAATAGAGAGAACAAATCTAAGAAAAAGTTCTTAGAGAAAATAAGAAAAGTCCAAAAGTAGGAACTACTCTTTGATTTAACTCAAGCAGTAGGCTGTGTTAGCAACAGCGTAATACAGCCTACTGATTAAAATATAAAACGCGATCGTTCATAATTTAAATTGATGAAATTACCAACATAACTATGACGCAATCAACAGCTACCGAGTATAAATATGTGCTTCTCGATGAACGTAACGTCCCTTTCATTGCTGGAACTTCGATGAAAGTAGTTGAATTAATTACTTCTGTAAAAGCTTATGGTTGGAGTCCCGAAGAGTTGCACTATAACTATCCTCATTTGACTATGAGTCAAATTTATTCTACCTTAGCTTATTACTGGGATAATAAAGAAGAGATTGATGCAGATATTGAGCGGCGATTACAGTATGCTGAAAAGTTACGCCAAGAAGCAGGAGAATCTCCTTTAGTTGCCAGACTGCGATCGCAAGGTCTATTAAAATGACTGTGGCTCTTTACATGGATGAAAATGTTAATCGAGCCATTACAGATGGTTTACGCCTGCGAGATGTAGATGTCCTTACAGTACAGGAAGACGGTCGCGCTGGAACACCTGACCCCATTATACTTAACCGTGCTTTGGAACTTCAGCGCGTCTTGTTTTCACAAGATGAGGATTTTTTAGCTGAAGCAAATCGCCGTCAACAGGAAGGTATATACTTTGTTGGTGTCATCTACGCTCATCAATTAGTTGTTCCAATTGGGAAGTGTATCAGCGATTTGGAACTGATTGCTAAACTTGCCGAACCAGATGAATTAGCTAACCACGTTCAATACTTACCCTTGTAATTTCCAGTTATAAATTAGAATTGGCGTTTGAGTTCTTCAACGAAAATCACCCTTCTATATTGAGAGATCCCACCTTCTCTCACAAACAGCGATCGCATATCTCTAGCGTTAAAGAGGTGCTAGATGACTTGATAGCCAACGGCACACGGATTAGTCAACGGCTTTATGATGATGCCTTGACGATCGCAGAAGAGTAGAGCAATAATGTAGTACATGTATTACAAATAGCGGCGCTGCTTTGGGAAATTGCTTACCAAGCGGTTTGATTTGTGTAGTGCTTCGCACTAACGCGCTGCTTCGCTAACGCATTTAAATATTTAACAATTATCTAACTTTAAAGTAGGTGAGACTGATGACAAAAACTCTCAATCATGTTGACTTGTGCTTTGTAATTGATACAACTGGCAGTATGGGTGGTTTCATCCAAGAAGCAAAACAACAATTGTTGGATACAATTCGCCTGTTGTCTGCTGATAGCGATATCGATCTGCAAGTTGGTTTAGTAGAATACCGCGATCACCCTCCACAAGACACGACTTTTGTAACTCGCATCTATCCGCTGACTGCAAATTTGCAGGAGATGCAGAAGAACATCAACAAACTAGAGGCTGACGGTGGTGGAGATCATCCGGAAGCGGTTTATGATGGCGTTCTGGATGCGGCTAACCAGATGAAGTGGAGACGCAACAGTTGTCGTTTCATCTTGCTGGTGGGTGATGCGCCGCCACACGGTTTCCAGGCAGATCGAGACAGCGACGGCTTCACGCATACCGATTCGGCGCGGTACCCTAATGGTTTAACGGTGCAGTGGGTGACGGCGGCGGCGGAAAATCAGCGGGTGACGGTTCATGCGCTGTGCATGGGAGGCGATCGCTCTTGCGTGCAGTCGTTTACCGCGAACCGACAAGGTCGGCGCTTCGCTATCGCAACTGGCACAGGCGGACAATGTGCATCTGTACGCGATGCTAAAGATGTCATCTGTCAAATAGTGACGATGTTAAAAGGCGAATTTCGTGACTTAGAATTTGACCGTAAAGTGTTACAAAATGTGCAACGTCTGGGTAATCTAGATATAAGCGCTACAGCTGACGCTCTCGGTTGTCCAAGACTGCAAGTTGCATCTGCGATCGCACGACTTGGAAAGCGAGGTTTTCTAGAGTTTTGAGTTTTGAATTAACTTAAAACTCAAAATTTTCATCGCTGGCGTGACCTAACCTTGTAGAGCATACATACTTTAGTACGAGAGGAACAGTAATATAGCAGTCCTATTTGATTAGTGAAGAATAACGAACCGCAGAGGACGCAGAGAGCGCAGAGAAAGAAAAGAGAAAGTTTTCAAACTCACTTAGGATTGCTATAGTGGCTTCGACTTGAGTTTATCAGCAAACGTGGGAGTAAGGAGCAAAGAACCTGGGAGTTAAGCTGCTTAAGTAGCTATGCTTTAAAAAGTGTGTAATAACTCGCCCAGTGCAGTTCCTTCTCTTGTCGCGATCGCGCGAGATATCTTAACTTTCACGCAAGCAATCCCTAATATATATAATTAATGGCTAAACAACGACTCGACACCTTATTAGTAGAACTGGATTTATGCGCCTCCCGACAGTTAGCACAGCGGCTAATTCGGGCTGGGGAAGTTATGGTAAATCAGCAAGTCATTGATAAGCCGGGAACTGAGGTGGATACCACGGCGCAAATTAAAATTAAAGAGCGATCGCGTTTTGTTTCTAGAGGCGGAGAAAAACTTATCCATGCACTTGAAGAATTTGGCATTTCCGTACCCGATCGAATCTGCTTAGATGGCGGCATTTCTACTGGCGGATTCACCGATTGTTTGCTGCAAGCTGGGGCAAAAAAAGTTTATGGCATTGATGTCGGTTACGGACAAGTTGACTGGGGTTTACGCAACGATGCGCGGGTAGTTTTGAAAGAACGGACTAATCTGCGCTATCTCACACCCGATGAATTGTATGGTGGCGAACAGCTAGCAGATTTAGCGGTTGTGGATGTGTCGTTTATTTCCCTAACCAAAATTCTTGATGCTTTGTGGAAGTTGACACAGCCTCCCAGAGAAGCGGTATTGCTAGTGAAACCGCAGTTTGAAGTCGGGCGCGAACGTGTTGGTAAAAAAGGTGTGGTGCGAGATCCTGACGATCAGGCAGATGCTATTTTCCAAGTGTTACAAGCAGCGCAACCCTTGGGATGGCAATATCGCGGCTTAAATTGGTCGCCAGTGACGGGTCCTGCTGGTAATATCGAGTATCTGTTGTGGTTAGATATGGATAGCGCCACACCACCGCCGAGTTTGCAAGCAATTAGACAGATTACCGAATCCGCTACATCTCACTTTCGAGATAATCTTAAATCGTAAATTTTTCTGTCAATTTTGATACCGTTTGCCTCCATTCAGGTCAAATTGAGACAGAAGCAAGTCTTAAAAGCAGAGGGTCAAAGCATGAGTACCCAAGACCAGGCGCGGGAATTGATGGCGCAGCACCGTCACCACGACGACCACTTACACGAGTCTATGCGAAGCCGTGCAGAGGCTGAGGTGAACCAAACCCACGCTGCTGACGCCCATACCCAAGAACAGGCGCGGGAATTGATGTCGCAGCACCGTCACCATGACGAACATTTACAAGAGTCAATGTTAAATCGTGCAGAAGCTGAATTAGGTGCTAGCAATAATGCTGCTAACTCTTCTCAAGAGTAATTTCGCTGTGAAGTAGGTGGGTTAATCACAAGTGTCAAAGAATATTTTGAACCACAAAGACACTAAGAAACCAAGATAGAGAACTTTGTGCTTTCTTAGTGCCTTTGTGGCTTTGTGGTTAATCTTACCAAAATTGCTTTTTGAACCACTAAGACACTAAGACACAAAGATAGAGAACTTTGTGGTTAATTGTCATTTAACTATTGCAACAATTCCTGCCGCAAGCGATAAAGAATTGTATTCGGTTCTACCTGGTTGAGAATCTCTTGAATAACCGTATTGGCTCCCAACTGCCCCCAGGTGCAGCCTTGCTCTAGATACACCTGCGCCGCCCGACCAACTGCATAGGCTCCATATCCAGCGATACCAGCTTGGGCGATCGCTGCACTGCCATAAGCGGTAATATTCGTGGGATTCTCCCCAGCACCAATCGCCGCCGCACTCTTGCCCAACCCGAAAACTAAACTACTGCCTAATTCACCCAACAGCAAGCCGCCCGAACTAAACAGAATGGTTTTCCAAAGCTTTCCAACTTCATAACCAGTCATCGGCAGCCCATACAGCCGCGCCAAGGAGCGAATCAGCGCCAAATCCGCCACCGTTCCTCCCAAGACATCCAAAACAGCAATCGGATTGAGAGCAACAGCGATCGCTTTGTATCTTACATAGCTCCAAATTAGCTGCTCCGCCTCAGTTTCACGAGCTGCCACCACTTTCTGAGCAATGCTTGCTTCAGCTTCTCTTGCCTGAACTAAGGCATTGAGCGCTAAAAGCGATCGCCCTTCTCGATTCAGAATACCCAAAATCTTCTGCTTCAACTCATCCACCTGTGACGGCGGCGTCTCCCATTCCTGAGTTACGCGACCATCGGGCCACTCCACTCGCACCTCCAGCGGTGCAGGTTCCGCCGCCACCATCACAATTTCATCCTCTTGTAAAGATGCGAGCGATCGCCTCTCCCGACTACCAGCACCCAGAATTTGCAACTGTTGATAAATTGCTTGTCGGTCTTGCTCCGGATACAGGTCAATCTTGTTAAATACTAAAATTAAAGGCTTCTGGCTCAGTCGCAATTCGCACAGCGCCTGATACTCCGTTCGCGTGATATCACCCGCCACCACAAACAAAATCAGGTCAGATTGACGCGCCACCTCCCGCGCCATTTCGGCTCGCGCTTGCCCCTGAATTTCATCCAATCCAGGCGTATCAATCAATTCCACCTGCACCTTACCAGCCGCGTTAGGCGTCCAGCGCACGGAACGGGGCCACTGAGTCACACCATTAAGCGGCCCAGTTTGCAGAATTTTCTGTCCCACTAAGGCATTTAACACCGCTGATTTGCCGCGACTGACCAAACCAAAAGCGGCTATCCGAATCACACCCTGGTCTAACTTATCAAGCGTAGACTTCAAAAAATCCAGTTCAGTTTGCAGCGCTGCGGTTGCTTCTAATTTTGAGGGATGCCGTTGGCTGCGAGTGTGGGAATACCAAGACAGCGCTTGCCGCAGACTAGCACGAGCGCGATTGAAGTGAGTTTCTTGCAGATTGGTGCGTGCAGAGGATGTGTGACCCCCAGCAGTTGCATTCGTTTGGGATAATTGAGGATGGCTCAAGGCTAAATTAGAAGAAGCTACAGATCCATTTTCGCGCGATATCTCATTGCGATCGCTTGATTGCACTCTACCTGAAATGAAAAATCAACTTTTTTGCTCTCTTTTCCTAACCACCTTCCTGGTTGGTGGCTATCCCACAATTGATGCAGTGCAAGCTGAGCAATCGATTCTACTCGCTCAGTCGGTATGGAAGCAATTCTCTTCCAGAGGAGGAGGCTTCACCGTGTTGATGCCCGGTACACCTAACCAAAGTCAGCAAACACTCCAGACTAAAGGTGGACCAATTAAAGTGCAACTCTTTCAGGCTTTCCGACCTAATCAAGCAGGTTATGTAGTTGGTTATTCCGATCTCCCGGCTAATCTGATCAAGACTCCTCGTGATGTTAACGATTTCTTTGCTGGGGCAATTTATGGATTTACAAATAGTTCAAAAGGGAAGCTATTAAGCCAACGTAACATTAATTTGGGAAGTTCACCCGGAAGAGAATTCAAAGTGCAACTCTCTCAAGGAGTAATTGTTAAAAGTAGATTTTATTTGGTAAATCGGAGACGATTTTACCAGGTTTTCGTAGTAACAGATAAAGAACAAGACTTAGTTAAAAGTATTGATGGTTTTTTGAATTCCTTCAAGCTTACTAAAAATTCGTCGGCATCGCCAAAAGTCCCAAAGGAAAATCTCAACGCTTCGTTACAAAAGGCAGTCTGCGCTCAAAACTGGATGCAAGCGATCAAAGTAATCGATCGGATGAGAAAGATTGTTGGCGATCCAAACACTCAAAGTCAGTTAGTCGCCTATCGACAGCAATTACAAGGTTTGGCGAATTCTAAAGTACCCGTTCCTGCCTCAGTCCTTACTGGTTGCACCGCTGCTCGATAAGCGAAACAAACACGCAACAACTATAGCAATCCTATTTTAGTTGTGAGCCAGCGGTTCCTATCCCGGACTTCGTAAGAGTTGCCCTAGGATCTCGCCTTCACGAATCATTTAGGATTGCGATCGCACTGGATTCTCCATTTTCAGTTTGCTATCAATTCGCGGGCACTCTCGCAGCTAGGACGAGCCAGAAGTCTGGGATATGGCTCCGAAGCAAATTCTTGGTCTGGGTTGCTTAATAAATAGCGATCGCAGACCCCAAATAGTTCAGCCTCAGTCTGGGATTGGCGCATATTTTTTAAGAAAGATCCGGCGGCATCCACACTCTGACCGATGTAATTTAGATACATCTTCATATAACTAACCCGCGCTTTCTCCGGTACCGTCAATGCTGTCATCGTTCGACGCAGTAGCTCAATGTAGTCGCGAACTTCACCCAAAGTTACGATAGAAACAGGTTCACCGCTCAGGTATTGGCGAATTTGCTTAAAAATCCAAGGATTTCGGATCGCAGCGCGACCGATCATCACCCCTGCTGCGCCTGTCGTGTCCAGAACGGCTGCTGCTGTTGCGGCAGATGTCACGTTCCCGTTGGCTAAAACTGGGCAATTAACCCGTTGTACGGCATGGGCAATCAGATCGTAATGCACGTTGCTATGATACATCTCCTTAACAGTACGACCGTGCAAGCTCAGCAAATCGATGTCGTACAGGTTAATCAGGTCGAGGATACGATCGAAGTTAGCGGTATCTTCAAAGCCAATTCGCATTTTGACAGTCAAAAGCCCATCGACAGCCCCCCTCAATTCGCTAAGGATTTGGCTAATCTTTTCGGGATCGCGTAACAGTCCTCCACCCACGTTTTTACGATAAATTCTTGGCGCAGGGCATCCCATATTCAGGTCGATACCCGCTACTGGATAGCGACTCAGTTCTTTAGCAATGCGTACTAGATCGGAAATGCTCTCACCAATGAGCTGAGCAAAAATGGGGCGTCCAGTGGAGTTTTCTGTAATCGATCTGAGGATGTTTTTATCCAAACCGGAACTGGTGTGGACGCGAAAATACTCAGTAAAGAAATAATCGGGACTGCCATAGTTAGCGATCGCGCTCATGAATAGCAGATCCGTCACATCTTGCATAGGAGCAAGCGCCGTTAATTTCAGTCCCGGATACATAGGAGGCGGAAGGAAAGCGGATTGTGACATTTGCGCGATCGGTTGATATTGGATAACAAATTATTTGTCGTGATTAACAAACTTCTTGTCACTAAGACTGAAAAGCTTGAAAGCTTGTAGAATTGCGACTTTGATCGTTCCATCCTTGGGCATTATGCTTGAAGTGAGATGGAAGGTAGGTGCGGTAAGCGAAGCTATGCTCCTAGAGCTTATCGCTCATATTGGCGTATATGCAAAGCAGAAGTATCTGTTGGGTTTTCTTGCGTCAACTTAATATCTGGCGAACTTGCGATCGCACTCTACTGAAAGTCGGATGCTGAGACGCGCCCTTCCATCGGCTCATATTCATCTTCTAGCAACCAATTCTGGGCTTCTTCGTAAGTTGAGCTGGTAAATATGACTTTGTAACCCTCGGCAGGATCGTACACGCACCAGTGTCCTGCCTGGTTGCTAAGAAGTAGCAATATATAGGGAGGTGATAACATTGGATCGAGCCAGACTTCTGCAAAGTGCCAATTATCCCTCACTGGATCGAGTCCGGGGAATGACGTGATATCGGTTTTCTGCATCAATTTTCACCTCTCCATAGAACAGTGGAGTTCTCGAACCATCATCAGGACTGATTCTGTAACCAATTGGTTCAGTAAAAAATAACCCGTAACGCTCGTATCCCCTGATGATGCCTGTGTACTCTCCTCTTTCTATAATGGCTTGGGCAACTCTGTCCATTGTGGCTTCATCGTTGAAAACATGAGCAGATTGTCCTCGTCTCAACAACCTTTGCACTTGAGTTGTATCCGGTAGATGTTTGGCGATATGCCGGAGATCGAGGATAATTTCACGGTCAATGCCACTCATGGAATTTGATCGTCAAATCCCATGAGCATATCAGGCTTAGCGATCGCATCTTGCTCGTCCTCTGGCAGTTTCTCAAGCTCTGCAATGACGCGCTGAAGTAATTCAGTCATGGTTCCAAAACGTAGGTAATTCTCTACGAGGCATCATAGCAATAGACAGCGATCGCCTCCTTGCGACGCTAACAGCTAAACTCATCAGCTACGATCGCATTATTACTCTAAGTCTTCTTCAGTAAGCTCAGCATCCTTCAGGAGGCTTCTCAAAGTACCAGTAGGCAGATCCCGATTGCCATGAACAGGAATGGAGAGAATGACGCTGATATCTTCCTTTGCATAGATATTGGTGGCTACCAGTGACTCGTTTTAGTTCCCAACCATGTCGCTCAACAATCTTACCAAGAGCCTTACCGGAAACCGACTTCATACAGATAGCTCAATCAATTGTTTCTCAGGCTCAAGCTCTTGGCGCTGACTAGCAACTTCCAGCCAACCTTGAATAGCGTCTTCTAGCATCTCCAACAGTTGCTCGTAGCTTTCTCCCCAAGTGTGACAGCCTGGTAGAGCAGGTACAGAACCACACCATACTCCATCTTCCTGCCAGATGACTGCCTTAATTTTCATAATCTATCTCTCACAGCACTGTGCCTAGATTTTAGTGTAGCTATGCGATCGCCCATCCACAATCTCGACCTAAGAGCGAACTGACAAGTCAGCGCTTCGCTATCGCATCCTTGGAACGCTAACAGCTAAACTCATCAGCGACAGATCACCCCTCACCAAAGCCCAACGCTCGTGCGTGAGATGGAAGGTAGGCACGGGATAGGCACGGGAAGCGAAGCTATGCTCGAAGAGCTTATCGCTTATATTGGCATAGATGTTGAGCAGAAGTAGGTGTTGGGTTTCCTTGCGTCAACTTAATATCTGGTGAGCTTGCGATCGCACTGTCCGGTGTAGCGGTGTTGTTATCCTCACACCCCCGATTGTGTTTCTTAATACACCTCGTCGTGGCTACCAATATCTACAAATACAGCATTCCCATCCTCAGTAAAGTAAAATAACACCCTCTCGTCGTATTCCACGCTAAAACTCCATAAACCCTTGAGCTTGCCTGACAATTTGTGAGTTTTCAAGCTTTGCTCGAATGGAGCTATGGTAAACTGCTCTACCTTTTGCCAAAATTTTGCTTCTAAATCTAAATTTTCCTTAATTCGCTTTTTGAAAGCACGACGGAATGAGGAACTAAAACTGATTTCCACCATCACTCCTCTATTAACTGTCTCAGCGCATTAATATCGGAGGAGAATTTCAGTTCGCCATTTTGCTCTTCCACTCGTGCTGTTTGAAAGTTTTCATATATTTCCTCGCGGCGCTCTTCCCGTAGATACTGCCTCAGTAGCAATTGAATTTCTTGCTTTTCCTCTGTAGAGAGGCTTTTGATTGCTTCGACTACATCACTGAAGCTCATAGCCTGAAACACCGTGTCGAACTTACTTAATCAATCTAGCATGACGATGATTATTCAGAATGAGTAGCCACATCAAGGCAGATTCAAGGTTGATTGTCTACTCACAATCTCAATCTAACGGCGAACTGACAAGTCAGCGCTTCGCTATCGCATCCTGGGAACGCTAACAGCTAAACTAATTGCTTATGCGGAAAAACTTCATCAAGTGGAGTGGTATCGCCAGCAACGATTTCCTGACGTACCATTTGGGCTAAACGATCCCATTGCTCGTTTGTAGTGGATTTAAAGCGGACTTTCCATGCCCGTTCATCTTCTAATTCAGCTAGAAGACGAGTAGCGATCGCATCTTGCTCGTCCTCTGACAGTTTCTCAAGCTCTGCAATGACGCGCTGAAGTAATTCAGTCATGGTTCCAAAACGTAGGTAATTCTCTACGAGGCATCATAGCAATAGACAGCGATCGCATCCTTGGAACGCTAACAGCTAAACTCATCAGCGACAAATAACCCCTCACCAAAGCCCAACGCTCGTGCGTGAGATGGAAGGTAGGCGCGGTAAGCGAAACTATGCTCGAAGAGCTTATCGCTCATATTGGCGTATATGCAAAGCAGAAGTAGATGTTGGGTTTTCTGGCGTTAACCTAATTTATGACCAATCAGTCCACCGGGGAGGTACTGCCCCTCCTACAGCAATGTTGTAAGCATTGCACCTCGCTTTTCGGTCTCCAGTGGAAATAATGGGTGGTATAGGAGTTGAACCTATCTGGTGCTGGTTAAAAGCCAGCTGCACAGCCGCTATGCCAACCACCCGTATCAATAAAACTGCCAGAGTGGGGGTCGAACCCACAACCCTCCGATTAACAGTCGGATGCTCCGCCATTGAGCTATCTGGCATTAACCCCTTACCCAAGAGTCGAACTTGGCACTCCGTCTTTAGGAAAAACAGGTCTGCATCCCGCAGGTAAGGGAAGTTTTACCCCGTGCAAGTCGAAAAAGCATTTGGTTTTGTCGGTTAACAGCCGAGTATGTATGCTTTGTCTGTCAGGACACGGGTAAAAATTGGCTCCGGGAGTAGGACTTGTAGGCGCAGCCTTCAAGGGAGAGTACCTACAACGACGCGGTTCACAGCCGCGAATCCCACTTGAGCTATCCCGGAATAACCCCTCGCCCAAGAGTCGAACTTGGTCGCCAGCCTTCGGAGGGCTAGGTCTGCATCCCGCAGGCAAGGGAAACCCCTCTGGATGGAGTCGAACCACCACAACCGATGTTCGTAGCATCAGCCCTATATCCGTTAGCAAAGGGAAATCCACTGGGAAGGTACTGCCCCTTCTATCGC
Source organism: Coleofasciculus sp. H7-1 (assembly GCF_057473865.1). Lineage (NCBI taxonomy): Bacteria > Bacillati > Cyanobacteriota > Cyanophyceae > Coleofasciculales > Coleofasciculaceae > Coleofasciculus > Coleofasciculus sp. H7-1. The sequence continues at coordinate 20,331 of NZ_JBYCCT010000009.1, read as the reverse complement.
CGCGTTATCAGCACGGTGCTTCACTTTTCAGCCTCCAGTGGATAGAGGAAGATGGAGGAATCGAACCCCTACGACATCTCTGCCGTACCCTGCGGTTCAAGCGCAGTTGCCGTCCATTCGGCGGCATCTTCCGAGTTGAATAACGGAAGCTGGAGGAGTCGAACCCCTACAGTTATTCACTGCACTCCTGTGTTCGAGACAGGTTGCCGTCCTCTCGGCAGCAGCTTCCATTTAAGGGTGTCTGACGGGAATTGAACCCGCTATGACTGGTTCCACAAACCAGCGCCGCTACCGCTTTGGCTTCAGACACCATAATGGAGTCAAGGGGACTCGAACCCCTCACATCCTGCGTGCAAAGCAGGCGCTCGTGCCTTTTGAGCTATGACCCACTAAATTTGGTGGATACTGGTCAGAATCGAACTGACATCTTTCTACTTGCAAGGTAGACGCTCTACCTGCTTGAGCTACAGACCCGTGTTTTGTGTTGTTGAATGCGATCGCGCTCTCGCGTGCAAGTTAGCAGAGCATTGCGTTTTCTCAGCTACTAGAGGGACTCCGCCGATGAGTTGTTACACACTCTTTAAAGGATGGCTACCTTGAAGCCAACCTGCCGGGTTCTTCGCACTCCTCGTTCTCAAACGCCCGCTGTATTAGAACAGCGTTACTTTTCCTCTCGTACTAAAGTATGTAGGCTCTATCATATTGGGTCACGCAAGACGCGATCGCTCCATCCCGTCCAACTTAATTGCAGAAGAAGGCAACCTCCTTTTTGAAGTGTATTAAGCACCCCCACCAGGATTCAAACCTGGGGCTTTCATCTTAGAAGGATGCTGCTCTATTCACTGAGCTATGGGGGCTTATATTGGTAGTCCTGGCAGGATTTGACACCCGCAACTCCTTGCTTGCACACGGCAAATGCTCTACCGTTGAGCTACAGGACTACGAAAGCGGATGATGAGACTCGAACCCATGCGCTGAGACTGGCAGACTCAGATGCTAGCCACTACATCACACCCGCATATTTGAAAGAGCGGACAACGGGATTTGAACCCGTATCGAGAGTTTGGAAGACTCAGATGCTAACCATTGCACCATGTCCGCTTGAGAGCAGGAGGCGAGACTCGAACTCGCATAAGCAGTTTACAAGGCTGCTGTGTTGCCATTAACACCACACCTGCAATAACAGAGCAGACGGCGGGGGTTGTTCGCGAAGCGTTCCCGAAGGGTACCCACATCAAGGACTTACCATGCCCTTATGTTTCCGGTTACACCACATCTGCATTGTCAAAGAGCAGGCGGCGAGATTTGAACTCGCATCAGAAGGATACGACGCTCCTATGCTTGCCATTGCACCACGCCTGCATTTTGGTGGCGGGGGTAGGAGTTGAACCTACTGATGTGAGGCTTATGAGACCTCCAAGCCGCCCTTGCTTCATCCCCGCATCGCACCAATGCCCCTGACTGGACTTGAACCAGTAACCTCTTCGTTCTAAGCGAAGCGCCTCGTGCCAATTGGGCTACAGGGGCAAAAATGATTGGTCTATTTGTATTTAGGCTTTAACACCCAATACCTCTGGCTGGGATCGAACCAGCATCAACTTTGCACTCAACAAAGTATGTCTACCTGTTGCATTACAGAGGCATATCGGGATGACAGGATTTGAACCTGTAACCTTCTCCTCCCAAAGGAGCCGCGCTACCAAGTTGCGCCACATCCCGTTGATGCTCCTGGTGGGACTCGAACCCACAACATCTGGTTTTTAAGACCAGCGCCTTCTTCCAATTGGGCTACAGGAGCGTGATTTGGCTGCCCCGCCAGGGTTTGAACCTAGACCGTCTGAGTCAAAGTCAGATATGCTGCCAGTTACACCACAGGGCAATGAGTGGATGCCGGGACAGGGCTTGAACCTGTATCTCAGACTTCAGAGGACTGCGACTTGCCTATTCGTCCACCCGGCAATGAAATAAATGGCTGCCCTGGTAGGGATTGAACCTACGACCGTTCGGGAAACCAAGCGATCGCTACTTCCACGCTCGCTACAAGGCAACGACAGCCCCCCAGGTCAGAATCGAACTGACGACCTCTGGTTTTTCAGACCAGCGCTCTCACCAAGAACTGAGCTACCGGGGGAAATTTCAACGGAGAGGGAGGGATTTGAACCCTCGTCAAGTTACACTTGATCAGCTTTTCCAAAACTGCGCCTTAAGCCACTCAGCCACCTCTCCAAGTTGACGAGAGCGGAGGGACTTGAACCCCCACGTCTACCCTTCGGGAAGCAAGCTACGATTTCGTAGACCGATGTTTCATCCAGTTAAACTACGCTCTCATTTGTGATGAGGGAAACAGTCATTTGACTGCACTGCCCTGGCAGGAATCGAACCTGCGATCGTCGAGTTAACAGCTCGCTGCTTTACCACTCAGCTACAGGGCATTGGTAGTGCTGACGGGATTTGAACCCGCAGATCGCTTGATTGAAAGTCAAGTGGCTTAAACCATTTGCCTACAGCACTATGAAAGGCGCGGGGACTGAGATTTGAACTCAGAACGTTGGTTTTGGAGACCAAAATGTTGCCAGTTACACTATCCCCACATTTGATTTGAACTTTGAATCCAAAGTCGAATGGGTCGGGCAGGATTTGCACCTGCAACCAAAAAAGGACGATTTTACAGACCGCTGCCCACCCTAATAGGCGAGCCGACCCAAGTGAAAAAGGCGGAGAGGACAGGACTCGAACCTGCAATGGGTTGCCCCAAACTTCTTTAGCAGAAAAGCGCTTTTACCATTCAGCCACCTCTCCAGATAGCCCCAAAGGGATTTGAACCCTTGTACTCGCCTTGAGGGGGCGATGTCCTAAACCGCTAGACGATGAGGCTTTGTTTATCAGTAGGAGTAGTAGGACTTGAACCTACGACTAGCCCCTTATGAGAAGGCTGCTCTACCACCTGAGCTATACTCCTTTGATGGCAGTGGGAGTAGCAGGACTTGAACCTGCAACCATACGGTTAAGAGCCGCCTGCTCTGCCAATTGAGCTATACTCCCTTTGAGAGGTCGAGGTGGGATTTGAACCCACGAATTTCTCTTTTGCAGAGAGACGCCTTGAGCCTCTTGGCTACTCGACCTCGACGGTTTGGGCAATTTATAATCTGCAAAAAGAAGCAGATAGTAAATCGCCGCATAGTCTAGAGCGGGGTTTGAACCCAGATTCCAGTATTGAAAGCACTGTGTCCTAGCCGCTTAGACGATGGGACCTTGTAGCGATATGAGATTAAGAAATTAATCTCTATATTGCTGAACGAGGCTGACGGGACTTGAACCCGCGACATCTTGTTCGACAGACAAGCACTCTACGCAACTGAGTTACAGCCTCATCAATTCAGCAATCTTGCTACAAACGTGTTACATCTCCGGGATGTGGGGGGCATTGCTTGCTAGGCTATCCCCCCACTTGAGATGCCTGTGCTTAATCAAAAATGCACAGTATCAATCGTTAAATAGGTGATTTCTTATTCAGTTTTCAAGGTTCAGAAAAAGACTGAGAATATTTACAGAAAGAACCGCCGTTCTAGGTGATAAACCTGTTGGGTGTTACGCCTAGATTCAGCATTTTTGGTTTGAATGAGGTGTGTATTATCCAGTTGTTCAGGCTCTACTTCAGGTTTTTTGGAAGTAGGCTGATGCGGCACCTCAAAGGATTCTGGCGGATGCCAGCGTTTATTAACTTGTTGGACGTAGAGTAGCACCATGACTTTTTTGGGTTAGAGGTTTTTGTCTCTTTCCCTCTTTCAATATATTTATGTTACATAAATATTACACAAAGTGTCAAGGGGTTGGGGAAAAATATTTTGAGGGTTTTGGAAGGATGCAGGAAATTTACCCAAACTCCTGAGTGAGCTTAAGTTTTATGCCTGACATTTTGCCAAGTCATCTATATATATGTAAGGAATGGCAGGTTGTAGTATGGGATGAGCGATCGCTCGTCGCAAAAACTCAGATCGAAAACGGTTCAATCTGGCTATTACTCCACTCTCGCTGCGATCGCTCAGCGATAAACGGTCGGACTTTGAACTTGGGGGGGCGACCGTCAAAGACATCAATTCGCAAAAATGAGTAGGGTCGTCGCTTCTGCAACCCCTGACCATGACGACCGACAAAAAGCAGCGATTTCGCCACCAAGCGGGTGTCACCACCCTTCAAATCCCCAAAAATCTCCGTCAATTCCGCTCCCTCAGACCGCTGACGGCGCAGACTGTGACCGCTGCCACCACAAACGATCCAATTAATATTAGAGTCAGCGAATCCGGTATCGCCAGTTTGGAGATATTCCAGGCAGTGAGCGTGACCGTTCAGAATCAGATCGACCAGCGGACGACCCTGCGTCTGCTTTCCGACTGCTTGCTTCACCGCATCCAACACCCGGCGGAGGCGGAGGCGAACCGCTAAAGTTTGCGCCTGGTGCCACTTCGTCGCCTCCGTGACGTAGGGAGGATGGTGGAAATAAATTACCCGTCCGCGCACCTCGGCAGTATTCCAAGATTCAATCAGCCTTTGCCGCAGCCAGTCCAGTTGCTCGAAGTCAGTTACTGTCGTTTCGTCGGCTGCCAGTTGCTTGTTGATGTCAATTAAAAGTTCGTCGATTTGCTCAAGCTTGGCTTGATTGTCATCAAGCTGTTCAGCCTCATCGGGTCGCCCGGAGCGAAGTACAGCTGAGCTTTCCATGATTTGAAGTTTCTGCCGTTCCAGGTCAGACCGACGATTTTCCAATTCGCTACGGTAGGCGTCCCCCTCTTTAGTCGTTGGCAGGGGTAATGGCGCATTGAAAGTATTTGAGTCGAGGGCAAAGAAATCAATCCCACCGCTACGAAACGTGTAATAGCGGTTGGGTAAGCGGGTGAAGCGTCCCGGTTGATAAGAAAGGCAGCGACCAGTATCAGTCTTGGCAGTGTAATGACGATCCAGATGACGAGCCAGTTCGCCCTCGCTATTGAACGCTTTGAGGTAGTCAAGAAACGCTCGCGCATAGGCATTACCTTGATCCGAACCGTGCCAGCCAATGTCCAAATCTAACTGGGAGCGCAGCAGGCGGCGTAGGGGCAGCGAAGCCTGTGCGATTAAACCATAGATAAAGGGTAGGTCATAGTAATCGTGGTTCCCTGGCACGGGCAAGAACGGCATATTAAAGACCATTTGGTCATACGCAATGCGTTCGGGGCGATCGCCACCTACCAAAAACTCTCGGTAGGGAGAAATAAAGTTTTTTAGGTAGTATTCGCTGGAGCCAACCAGATAGATCACGTCGCCGGTGTGCAACACGAAACGGCTCTGTTCGCGGTGGCGAATCATGAGTTCTGCGATTTGTCGTTGGGGGTTGTATCCCCGATAGGAGCCGGAACCACTATCCCCCACGACTAAAAATGAGAACTCCGGAGTGTCAGAAGCGCCATCGTCTAAAACCATCCGGGTTTGATCGATTCCTCGTTCCACAAGACTCGGTGCAAGCCATCGCACTCGTTCGTTCATCTTACGGATTTTGACCGAGATCGGTGGATCGGATACAAATTGCATAGCTGCTTTACTCCCAGATTTCTCTGTGCCCTCGTTGCTCGTCCCACTGCATGCTGATTGTACCTGCCTGCGCCCCCTAGAAGGCTTCTATCGATTTATATAAGAAAGGCGATGGGCGAGAGCGATGAGTAGCTTGCTTGTAGCCTAGATGATATAGCACTCCTATTTGAGTTGTGCGCGAGTATTCGCCTTAGTGTAGAGACGCGATTAATCGCGTCTCTACAGGGGTTCACAAATCAAATAGGATTGCTATAGACAGGATGTAATCTGAATCTATCCGCTGTTTTAATTTCTATGACTGAGCAACGTGATGCTGATTCGTCGTCAATGGATTCTCAGCAGCCCAGTGAACCAACTGATGCTGTGACGACTGAGTCGGTCAATGATTCTCGGAAAAACCGGATTGCAGGTGTTTGGAACAACGCCACAGCAAAATTGAGGCAACTGCTACCTGTAGAGCAAGTGGCACAAACGGCTGTTGGGTGGTTTAGTGTCAGCGAAGATCGGGTTGCAGAGATTTTGGAGACTGTTCGAGCCGAACTCCCCACCACGGAAGCCCTCTTGATTGGGAAACCTCAAGCTGGGAAAAGTTCAATTGTGCGGGGGCTGACGGGCGTTTCTGCTGAGATTGTCGGTCAGGGATTTCGCCCCCACACGCAACACACGGAACGGTATGCTTATCCTTCCAGCGACGTGCCGTTACTCATTTTTACGGATACGGTCGGACTGGGAGATGTAAACCAGGACACTCAGGCGATCGTTCAGGAGTTGGTTGGCGATTTGCAACAGGAGAGTCGTTCCGCCAGAATTCTGATTCTGACGGTCAAAATTAATGATTTTGCAACCGACACACTGCGACAGATTGCGACTGTGCTGCATCAGCAGTATCCAGATATTCCCTGTCTGCTGGCTGTCACCTGCTTGCATGAGGTTTATCCTCCCGGTGCTGCCGATCATCCCGCCTATCCACCTGACTATGAGGAGGTTAACCGAGCCTTCGGTGCAATTCAACAAGCGTTTGCCGGAGTGTGCGATCGCGCCCTCCCGATCGACTTCACTCTGGAAGAAGATGGTTACACTCCGGTATTTTATGGCTTGGAGGCGCTGCGAGATACCTTGGCAGACCTTTTACCAGAAGCGGAAGCGCGGGCGATTTATCAGTTATTGGATAAAGGCGCTGGCGAACAAATTGGCAATCTCTACCGGGATGTTGGACGCCGTTATATTTTGGCATTTTCCATCATGGCAGCTGCGATCGAGGCGGTACCGTTGCCATTTGCCACCATGCCTGTCCTAACTGCCTTGCAAGTCTCAATGGTCGGTTTGTTAGGAAAATTGTACGGGCAAACGCTAAGTCCATCGCAGGCGGGGGGTGTCGTTAGCGCGATCGCTAGTGGTTTCCTAGCACGAGCAGTCGGACGGGAGTTAATCAAATTCTTACCTGGTTTTGGGAGTGCGATCGCTGCTTCCTGGGCAGCTGCCTACACCTGGTCATTGGGCGAAGGTGCCTGCGTCTATTTCGGTGACTTAATGGGCGGTAAAAAGCCCGACCCTCAGAAAATTCAATCGGTGATGCAAGAAGCGTTTAAGACAGCACAAGAACGATTTAAAGGAATCAAACGTTGAGAACACCTGTTCCTTAAAAAACAATGATTTGTCAATAGATACGTAAATCTTGTATTGTTCTGCAAATGCAGTTTCCAGCATCTCTTTTTCTGCACGGATGCGATCGGCACACGACACAAACCCTGTTAACATAATGGCTAAAACTATAGCATTCCTAACTGATTTCTCAAACTCTCTATTTCTTTTCTCTGCGTCCTCGGCGTCCTTGGCGGTTCGTTCAAAAAGAATATTTCACAAATCAAATAGGATTGCTATATAATTTAATTAGTTATTGTAGCGATAAGCGATCGCTATTGCCATTTATTCGCTTCAATGCACTACATTATAGCATAGCTGCACAAGACCAGAACGATAAGTTTGACATTTAGTAAGATTCAAAGATTGAGGGTTTATTCGATTATCAAATAAGGGAATTCCTTCACCCAATATAGTTGGATGTATCGAAAGAATTAGCTCATCTACTAGATTCTGACTCATCAAGGCATGAGTCAATTGAGAGCCGCCAACTAACCAAATATTCTTTCCATCTACCTGACGCAATTGCTCTACAAATTTCTTGATGTCTTCCGTGATAACTTCAGCATTACTATCTGCTGGAAATAGAGGATTCCTGGTAAAGACATAGCTTTTTACACCTTTGTAGGGATACTCACCGAAAGTAAGAACTTGCTCGTAAGTCTTCCTACCCATGAGAACAGTATCAACACTGGCGAAGAACTCTGAATAGCCATAATCTTGGTCTGTGAATAACCAGTCAATGTCGCCAGACTGCCGCGCAATATAACCGTCTAAACTGGATGCAATGAACAGTATAATTTTACGCATGACACCAGCCTGATAGATAAACTTAAGGCATTATAACTATTGATTGTCCGCAGCAGTTTAACACGCTGATTCGTCATGTTCGCAGGGCGAGATAAAAATAGGTTCATCGTTATTCCCTTACCTGTTATATTTGCTCTTTGTACTACACCTTTTCCTTCGCTGGCGGCACGATGCCAAGCTTGTTTAGACCTTTATCCAGTTCCTTGAGTAGTTGAAAATCTTGCTCTGGCAAGGGATAAGTGCTACTGCTGAATAATCCTGCACCTTGAGAAGGCTGCTTTTCTAGGAAAGAGAATGCTTGTCGAAACTGATGCGGTTCTGCTTTAATTGGTGAGTCAAAGTGGCAGGGAATAATTCGTTGAAAGTTCCAACTTGCCACCTTATCTGCCCATTCGATAGTTTCTCTGGGTGCGCGGTTGAGAATCAGAGTCTGTAGAATTGGTGCTACAAACAAGCGACCATCGCCTCGCAGCGCCTCGAATGACCGCTTCCAGTCATGCTTCCATTTAAAAGGAAACAAACCGAAATAAGCTTTCTTAGAACGTTCCGGTGCTTTGAGAGCATTGCGAAACACCTCACCCCATTTGGGTACTTCCAGCACGCCTGGTTGGAAGTACAAAGCAAATAGGGAGATGCGCTGCCATCCCTTACGGCGATTTGCCAAATTGTCTGCAACAATATCAGACGCTTTATCCTTGGCATGGAACAGCAAAGGATAGGGATCTAATTGGACAATTGCTGGCGGATCTTCTGGTACAGAAACCACCGAATCTGTCACCAGTAGCGTGCGCGATCGCTTGTGGAAAAATGCAACTTCCGCAAACTTACCCGGTCCCAGGTAGATAGGCCCTAGTATCGCGTAGTCAAACTGGTTGGCAAAGGGGGTGGTGCTGCTGTCTTGTGGAAGTACCTGAGTGCGTTTGGAAGGCAAACCCAGCCAACTTAGGGGTAGATTGAGGGGGAAACTCCACTGAGAAGGAGCCACAAAAACCTGTGCTAGCGGAAAACATCTAGCAAAGGGACCCACAAAGACTTTGTGTTCTAGTCCAGAGATAGTGGGTAGAATGATGTACTTGACATCTCCGTGTTCTGCTACCAATTCTTTGACAAGCCGGATACACTCAGGGGTTGGCGCAACAGGCGCATAGACGAACAAACCCCCTTCATCTAGCTTAACGACCGTCATGCGAATGGGCACGACAACGTAGAAGATGCCCTGAAGCTGGTCAAAAGTCCAGACTGTATCCTGAACGACTTCTTTGCGGATTGTCCGCCGACTGCCAAAGGGATAGAGGGGCAAAGTGAACCAGAAAGACCATGACAAGTCCCTCGGATGAATCTGTTCTGCGTTTGGTGCGCCATCATCAGCCACTTCACGACCCCCTTCCGCATTCTCAATGCTCAATCTGTGTTTATTTGAACTTCAGAAGTTGGAGTGTAGCAAATTGTTGTCACAATAAACTATATTTTTGTTAAAACTAAGTCAGCTTATACCATTTTAGATTTTAGATTTTGAATTGTAGAAGACTTGCAGCGATCGCATCTTTGCCACTAGCCACTGACAACAATTTATGGGCGCTATATGTGCTATACGCCATTGAAGGCTTAACGCGGTGGGAGCATCCCGATGACAGCAAATATACACCCACAGGCTAGAAGCCTGGGGCTAGAAGAACAAAGCCTGCCAACGCAACGGCTTAATATAAGCCGTTGCGTTGGCAGGCTTTGTTTGTTTAGCCGCGACTTTAGTCGTCGGACTTTAGTCGTCGGACTCCAGTTGTTGTTCAAATAATTCTCACAGAGATACGGCTTTAAATCCTGTAGCTTTCAGAATTACCGCAGATCCTTTCTTTACTGTTAAGGTTGTTGAAGAGTCAGATTCTTCAGGTTTATCGGGATTGCTGATTGGTTTCTCAACAATATAAAAATAATCCCCATTAGCCCAGCCTGTAGTGCAAATCCCATCCCGACAAGTAATTTTACCTCCAGTTAAATTGATGCATTTTCCATTGGCATCACAACCACGGTAGCTAAGGTTTCCCGTCCCATTGACCCCTGACCAAGATTTTTCATTGCCAATCGTTATTGTCCACTCACCATTACTGAGAGTTTGTGAGTCAGTTGGAGCTTGAGAGTTTTCATCGTCGATAATCTCCATCTTGGTGATGAGGGATTCTTGTTTGCTTTTGCCACAAGGTTCGGCACTTTGGCAATCACTAACGGGGACTATTTCATAAAAGTTACGCACTTTCTTATTTAAGAAAGTTTTTTGTTGATCGCAGACTTCAAATGATGCACCCACATCTCTCTGGATTCGGTTTTCATCTACTAGGGTGACGTAGCACTTGAGGTCTCCCTGTACCATGCTTTTGACGGTGGCAATGGTTGGCTGTTCGGTTGAAATTTGCTTATTTTTGTTGCGTTTAACTTGAGTCAGTGTTTGATTTTTATTAGAAGAATCAGTTTTGAATTGGGTTTCTGTTTGATTTTTATTAGAAGAATCAGCCTTAACTTCGGGATCTGTTTGAGTTTTACCAGCAGAGTTTGTCTTAGTTTCCTGGACGTTATTTGTTTGCTTTTCCTGAGAAGCATTTGGAAGCGAGTTACTGCAACTCACAAGCATAGATGAGCAAATAGCAAATGCAATTGTCGTCATCAACTTTTTCATCTTTGAGTTTTCTCCAAAACTGAGTAAGCGCATTCTTGATAACTACGCTTTTGGGTAAGTAACAGGTATCTTCACTTCTAAGCAGTCTGTTTCCCGAAGCACCAGAAAGTCTATGCTTTACCCATAAGTTCTAAAATCCTTGGTGTGCAAGGATTTTAGTCAGGACTTACGCAAAGCTTATACATATAGCGCTCTTGTCGGTTCAATCCCCCTGTGGTTGCCCCCAAATGTCGCGCAAGTTGCGTAAATCCTGTTAGCGCAGAAATTTGACTAATACCCTTTCACTTTTGTGAGGCTACACATCAGATCCCCCTAACCCCCGCGAAGGAAGCGCATCCCTCTCGCGCATCCGCGCCACTACGCGATCGCTAACGCTAGAAAAAAGGGAGCTATTTTTTCTCTTTGCAAGGAGTATAGGGGAGAAATCTGGATTCTCACTACCGCTTTAAAAACGGGGATATGTTCTCCCTTTTGCACGGGAGTTTAGGCGAGATCGTGCCTTATCAGAAAAGTATTAGAGTCACCCTTTAACAAAGAAAATTGGCAATTTTTGGGACAACTGTTTAGATAGTGCGATTGCTAGAGTGATTTTTCCCGTTTAACTGATTCAAACCTGTAAGAAGAATCACAGTAAAGAGAACTCAGACTTATGACTGATGCCCGTCAACTGAAGATTCAATGGATTGCTTCTGAATTCAAGCGGCTAAATGCACGGCTTTCTGAGCTTTTGGAACAACAAAAGCAGATACCGAGGGAATCTTATGATTGGTGGCAATTGCAGGATTTGATTAGCGAAGTGGAAGACGAGATAGAGGCGTTGGTTTTTAGCTCTAGTTGATTAATTATGAATGCCCAATCGCCTCTATAGCAGTCTTGAGCCAATCAATGTAAGTTTGTTCTCTTCGGATCGCTAATTCTAGTCCGAGCCGTTGCAGAATCTGCTCGCGGCTCGCAGAGCGATCGCTAAGCGTTGGCAACTCAATATTTTCACACTCAGCTAGCTTTTGGCGGCGTGCGGCTAGTTGCTGTTCTAACAGTTGAAGGATGGCTTCATCCGGTAACTGTGCTGCGAAATGCAACTGAACGAGCAACGGATCTCGCACGGTTGGCAAGGGCTGAGGACATTGCAGCCATCGAATTAATTCGGCTAGTCCTGTCTCAGTCACGCTGTAAACTTTGCGGTTGGGGCGATCGCTCTGAATCTCTACAGTACAGCTAATCCACCCTTGCCCAACCAGTTTATCAAGGGTTCTGTAGATTTGCGCTTGGTCTGCGGGCCACAAGTGAGCAATACATCGATCGAAACAGCTTATTTTTAGGTCGTAACCCGTCCTCTCTTCTTGCTGAAGTAAACCCAGAATTGCGTGTGCCAGAGACATAGACGGTTTTCCGAAGAATGAAGTGGTGGAAGCTCTATTTGTCACTTACGATCTTATGCTAATATATGACTAATCGAGTATAGGAGCAATCAAAGTAAATGAGATTGATGATAGTTGGCTCCGACAAAGAACCTGACAACTTGGTCTTGAGTTAAACAGGACTCGCCGCACATCACCACATCTGCCACCGGCAACGACAGGGGGATTGAACCCGAAAAAACGCTATATGTATAAGCTTTGCGTAAGTCCTGAGTTAAACAGGGCACCAGCTTCTTGCCGTCCGGGGTTGATGACCTGTAGAGAGACTTCATGCTCTGCAAGTGCTGGTTAGCCGCATATTCTCCGCCTTGCTTGTTATAAAACTGAAAACAAAGGCATCAAGGAGACAGTTGATGACGACTCAAATACGAACGATGCGAACGGTTGCAGGTATCATTAACAGTGTCGAAACGCTGGAGGGTGAAGGGATGCTTGTGCGCCGCCCATTCCCCAAAAGCACCTTTTCAGACTTGGACCCCTTTCTCCTCCTTGATGAATTAGGGCCTATTGATATTGAGCCTGGTCAAGCAAAAGGAGCGCCGAATCATCCCCATAGAGGCTTTGAGACGGTTTCCTATGTCCTTGAGGGGCGCTTGGAACACAAAGATTCACAGGGTCATGCAGGGCAGCTGGGTGCCGGTGATGTGCAGTGGATGACAGCCGGAGCCGGGGTTGTCCATTCAGAAATGCCAGAGCGGGAATTTGCTCGGACTGGCGGACGGCTTCACGGACTGCAACTTTGGGTGAATCTGCCTCGTCGGGACAAGATGATCGAGCCTCGCTATCAGGAAATCTCGGCTGAGCAAATTCCTACTGCTCAAACAGATGATGGCTTGGTAACGGTAAAAGCGATCGCCGGAGAAGCGCTGGGAGTGAAGGCGGCTCTAGCAACGCAGACTCCGATAATGTACCTGCACTTCACGCTCCAACCGGGTGCAACGGTGGTTCAGCCTGTGCCAAAAGAATACAATGCTTTTACATATGTGCTAGATGGAGAAGGTTTGTTTGGTACAGACAAGGAACGCGGCGGAGATGGGCAGATGGTGTTGTTTGCACAAGATGGTGAGGAAGTAGCGATCGCCAATCCATCAGATGCGCGATCGCCATTGCAAGTGCTGCTCATTGCTGGCGTACCGCTAAACGAGCCAGTTGTCCGCTACGGGCCATTCGTGATGAATACCGAAGCAGAAATTGTTCAAGCGATTGAAGATTATCGTAACGGGAGGATGGGTTCCATTGACTTCTAACACGCTTCTACAACGAATACATCAACATCAATATCTGCGCGATCTGCGGAACAAATTGCTGCACCTCCACCGGATGTTGCTTGACACAGAACGCATCACTTACGAACAGGTACGAGGACGGGTATCAAACACAGAACTCCTTCAACTCGTTATTGAACACGAACAATTTGCTTGGCTGCATCGTCTTTCTGAGCTGGTTGTACAAATTGATGAGATGCTCCAAGCAGATGAACCTCTATCGCTGGATGATATCCAAAATCTGATTACCCATGCCCGCACGCTGCTGACGCCGTCTGAGCTAGGCAATGGGTTTGCCAGGAAATACTACAATGCTTTCCAGCGCGAACCGGGCGTTGTATTGGCACACGCAGCGGTATCAGAGCTTCTTGCATCCATTAAATAAGCTGAAGTGAACTATATGCACCGTGAGATACCTCGCGGTGCATTTCTATTGGTACGGAAATCTTTGAGAGTCCTTTAGTGCAAGCAACGATCTAGACTTCATCTGAGAGAAGTATGCGATCGCTTAAGCAGCTTTCGGCATCTCTTCAGACAGGCGCTGGGCTTTGCCCAATCGCACTTACCCTTACAGAACAGAAAATACAGAACAGAAAATCTGCTTTCCCTGAATCGCTCCTTCAGGTTTCCAACGCTCCCCATTTGCCAAATTCAACCAAGCAAGTTAATCTACAAGAGTAGAATAAAACTACATGAATTTATATTAAAAATATGAGGAACTGGTGCCTCGACTGCATTTGCACCAATGTATGTTATCTCAGTAGTTATTGTTATAAAAATGCTAGGTAATATTTTTGAATGGAAGTTGAAGTTTATCCTATAACTTCTGCATAAACTCTACTTAACCTAAATCAAACTTATAACTTTATTAGTATAAACGATATCCAGTATTTCTGTAGCTCTCTGCTCAACAAAGTGGGGATATGCCTAAAGGTACAGATAATTTATTAGAATACACTTTATAGTTGTTAACAAGAGAGAAAAAACAGGTAAAAAACTTGGCTAATATCGTTGATACCGCCGTTCAGGCTGGTTCGTTTAACACCCTAGTTGCTGCCGTTAAAGCTGCTGGTTTGGTAGATACACTACAAGGCCCTGGTCCCTTCACTGTGTTTGCGCCTACTGATGAAGCGTTCGCTAAACTTCCAGAAGGTACAGTAGATTCCTTGCTTAAGGATCTTCCAAAGCTTAAGCAAATCTTGACCTATCATGTCGTTTCCGGCAAAGTGATGGCAGCTGACGTAGTTAAGCTGAAGTCAGCTACTACAGTTCAGGGTTCAGATGTGAAAATTGATGCTTCCAATGGTGGCGTCAAAGTGAATAATGCCACAGTCTCAACAGCGGATGTTGCTGCTGATAACGGTGTCATCCACATCATTGACACAGTATTGCTTCCTGCGTAAGCAACGCAAGAAATAGTTAATACTTTGTGTGGGGCAGCGATTATTTATAATCGCTGCCCCACAACTATTTGAATGTGTTTTCTCTAGGGTTGGCGTAGATGCGAATTCTATTTGCCCTTTTTACAAGCATTGGGATGTTCCCCGGTTAATGTGCGATCGCGAGTAAGAGCCTACATACAGCGAAAACTTAGCCAGGATGCGATCGCGAAGCGCTCCAAAGAGTCAGTTCGCTCTCATCCAAGACTACAAACATTTCAGCTGATTACTTAGTTAAGTTGATTATTTATGTGCTTCTGCATAAATCCGCAATGCCGCAGCCATCCTTTTTTCATAATCTTCTCCTTGCGCTTGGAACCATGCAAGGGTTTCTGCATCAATTTGAACCATAACACTAAGTGATGAGACAGGTTTCCGCCACTGTGAGTTGCTAAAAAATTCCTCTGTCAGCGGTGGAATATCCGAGGTATCGATTTCATCTTCTTCTAGTGCGTCAACCCGCTCCCAATTCGTCCTTGAGGTATTGTTCATAACGTTTTCGTTCATGAGGTAAAGCTTTTCGGAGTGAGATGATCCGAATAGTTTGGTCATCGGGTTCGGTGTAAACAACGACCACTACTCGCCCATCGAGCATTCCAAGTCCAATCAAGCGATCTTCTCGATAGTCTTCTCGCTCATCTAGGCTAATCCGAAGTGGAAGATTGAAAATTCGTGGCGCATCGACAAAATCCAATCCATGCTTGGTGATGTTGGCTTCGTTTTTGTCTTTATCCCACTCAAAGTTCATATCCCCAATTTTAATATGAAAGATCGCCCTCACCCAACACTAATAAAGAAGTGCGATCGCTGATGCCTATATACAGGGAAAACTTAGTAAGAATGCGATAGCGAAGCGCTCCAAAGAGTCAGTTCGCGCAAGTTTGTTCAAGGATGCGATCGCATAGCCGAATATTGAGCTGCTGCAACTTATGAGAAAAACCGCTCATAATTGTCATGGCTACCGATCCAGAACCATGTAACTGTATCGTCTTCTAATACCCCAAGTGCCCGATAACCTCGCGTTACTCTAACAGACCAAATATCCTCTTGGCTATTGATGCACTTGAAATGCAAAGACGGGTGAAATGGGTTCTCTGCCCACAGACGATAAGCTTTCCTGGCACTCTGCCTGACATCGTTGCTTAACTGTCGGTACTCAACCCAAAAAGAGGGAAGAACTGCCGACTTCATAGTTGGTCGTAGTCCATCGGAGTAGCTTGCCCCTCAGCAATTTCCTGTTTGGCACGTTTTGCAGCAGCAACAAGGTTTTGTTGTGTTCTCTGGAACGATTCATTCCATCGAATTTCATCTTGCAAGTCGTCAATGTACTCCCGAAGATGCTCTGCAACTTGCTCTTGTACATCAACAGGCAAAGACTCCATGATTTTTACTACTGTGGCGATCGCTGCTGATGACATAGTGTACTGCTCTCACTTGACATTGTGTATTCTAGTATGAGCGATCGCACTTCTACGTGCAGCGAAAACTTAGCAAGAATGCGATAGCGAAGCGCAGAAAGAGTCAGTTCGCTCTATTTGTTCGAGGATGCGATAGCGAAGCGCTGACTTGTCAGTTCGCATAGCTTACTATAAGCTAGTCATTCGGCTTCTGACCCACTAAGTCATGCCTCAGCGAGATGCGATTCATAACATCATTAGGCAAGCTCTGATCAAGGAGCGTTGGGAAATCACGGACGATCCCTATGTCATATCGTATGGCGAACGATTTCTGTTTATAGACTTAGCCGCAAGATTAGATGCGCTCAACGGTATTGCAGGACGCTTTATCGGTGCTAGACGCGGGAGTAGTCGAATTGCAGTTGAAATCAAGGAGTTTCGAGGCAACTCGGCAATTGCTGACGCAAGAGCAAGCGATTGGTCAATACGTTCTTTATCGACTCCTCCTTGAACAGGTCGATCCAGATCGCGAGTTGTATCTCGCTGTTGCAGACACAACCTTTGATGGGATTTTCAGCGAACCGATTGGTGAGTTGGTGAGGCGTGAGTTACCGATGAAATTGCTTATTGTAGATTTAGAAGCGCAAGAGGTGAAGCGATGGATACCACCACGAGAGAGCGGGACATTGTAAAGCAAGTAATTCAACGATACGCTCAGTTTAAACCTTCACACGGCGATATTCGACTCGATACGGTATTTGATGACACGCAAAACCGCTATGCGCTGATGCAGGTGGGTTGGGATAGAGGACGACGGGTGAGGGGAAATTTGATTTATGTGACTCTGAGTGAGGGCAAGGTTTGGGTGGAATATGACGGAATGGAACAGGGAATCACCAAAGACTTAATCGCCGCAGGCATTCCAAGAGACCGAATTGTTCTGGCATTTCTCCCTGAAGAACAAACTGCCGCAACTGCCTAAACTCAAGGTATGACGAGCTGGCGATCGCGCTTCTACGTGCAGCGAAAACTTAGCAAAGATGCGATCGCATAGCCGAATATTGAGCTGCTGCAACTTATGAGAAAAACCGCTCATAATTGTCATGGCTACCGATCCAGAACCATGTAACTGTATCGTCTTCTAATACCCCAAGTGCCCGATAACCTCGCGTTACTCTAACAGACCAAATATCCTCTTGGCTATTGATGCACTTGAAATGCAAAGACGGGTGAAATGGGTTCTCTGCCCACAGACGATAAGCTTTCCTGGCACTCTGCCTGACATCGTTGCTTAACTGTCGGTACTCAACCCAAAAAGAGGGAAGAACTGCCGACTTCATAGTTGGTCGTAGTCCATCGGAGTAGCTTGCCCCTCAGCAATTTCCTGTTTGGCACGTTTTGCAGCAGCAACAAGGTTTTGTTGTGTTCTCTGGAACGATTCATTCCATCGAATTTCATCTTGCAAGTCGTCAATGTACTCCCGAAGATGCTCTGCAACTTGCTCCTGTACATCAACAGGCAAAGACTCCATGATTTTTACTACTGTGGCGATCGCTACCGACGACATGGTGTACTGCTCTCACTTGACATTCTGTATTCTAGTATGAGCGATCGCACAGTTTACCAGAGGGGATAGCTCGATAAAGCCTCTCGCCATTGGCATCAGATACTGGCAAGATAGCGACCCTCGTCATGTCCTTATCGGAAAGTCTCTTGCTCATGCTCACTAATTATAGTTGGCTCAATTGAGTACACAGATGATGATCGCAACTGTGGGGCAAACAACTACATCTCTCCTAAGCGTATTAAATCATGAAGTTTTATTGGGTTGAAATCCTTTCTTAGAAACGTTTGTAGCCAAAAAACGTAAAACAAAGCCTACATGCTACACTCACTATACTTGACAACTTTGTTGTATGACGCTATCTTGCCATATATAAGATTTAGTTAAACAATAAAAGAGTATGTTTGTACTATACGATTGAGAGGAAAGCCCAGTGAGTTCTTTCAAGCAGCTCCCACTGTCAGACCTAAGAGAGAGCCTGCCAAAATTCAAGCGTCAGGTTCAGCTAGGGATGAAAAGAATTGCTGCTACTTATTACGGTAAAATAGTTGCATTTTTAGTGCCTCTAAAAGATTTGGAACAAGCGGAACAAGATGGCGCGATTGGTAAGAGCGAAGAAATGTCTTTGTCGGATTTCCGACTACATATGACAGTTTGTTGGGAGCGTTTACAGATTGAGGTTGACTGCATTTATGTGACATATCACACCCGTAGAGCTGTAGCTTTTGTTAGTCCTCGCCTAGCAAATTATCTTCCAATACCAATTTCTGAGGTTGCTCACAAACTTCTTGCCATAGATAACGGTCTTATTGAAATAGAGAATTTAATAGAGGAGAAATGTATCGATGTTCAAAATTAGCGCCGATCCTAGGCTTCAAAAAGAATTGAGCAATCCAGAAAAGTATTACCCTCCTGAGGT
This sequence comes from Coleofasciculus sp. H7-1, assembly GCF_057473865.1. Classification (NCBI taxonomy): domain Bacteria; kingdom Bacillati; phylum Cyanobacteriota; class Cyanophyceae; order Coleofasciculales; family Coleofasciculaceae; genus Coleofasciculus; species Coleofasciculus sp. H7-1. Next base: position 1,645 of record NZ_JBYCCT010000009.1, on the reverse strand, counting down.
TTGCTACGAGCTGAATCAGTTTCTAGAAATCCTGAAACGGGATGGTCACTTGAGTAAGACAGATTTTTACGATGTCAACACCAACAAGATTTCTGGAGTAACTTGTAACTTATTCTACAGACCCAACTTTGCAAACAAAGAAGTATTGCTAATTGACGTAAAGATGAAGCCAGCAGACGTGTACAAACAGAGATTTAAAATTGCAGATGACTGGGATGACAAAAATGTTGTAGAGTCAAGCCCCCAGTATGACCAACCAAAAAAGATAGTCAAGGCTCTTATCTTGATTCATCAAGGAGTAACAAATTCATATGATTTAGGTTACAAATTAGGACATCGAGGCAAGAAGAAACAGTACATTTCTCGACACGGGCAGTATGCAAAGCACACTCTAGAACAACTAAAGCTGATTACGAATAAACGGCAAGGCAATAAATGGTTAACAGAACTGACTGAAAAAGGAAGGTTAATTGCTGAGGCACCAGATCAAGACTTGCAATTCAGGCTACTTATTGAAGCTATGTTGAATTACCCTCCTGTTTGGCGAGTTCTTGCTGCTGTTTCCGAAAGAGGAGGTCAACTGAATGATGGACTGGTACTAAATGATGAGCTAGTTAAAAATCTAACTTTTCCAGAAATATTGCGAGGCGCTGATACAAGTAATCGTCGTTCGCAAACGTTGAAGAATTGGATTAAGTGGATTTCGAGATACTGTGGAATTCCTATCCATATTCACGATGGTGGTGTTCAGCTCACGATTCCAATGTTGTATGGCGAAGGAGGAGCAGACGAAAATGACGATTCAGGGCAAGAGTAAGATATATGATTTCAAGAGCCAAGAATTTATAGGTAAACAGGGTGAAAGCATCCTTGATAAATGGCTTAGCTCTGCTTACAGGATTCTAGATGTTTCTGGAGTTAATAAATATCAGGATGCAGGTATAGATAGAATTTTAATGCGTCCGGATGGAACTACAGTTAATGTTGAATACAAGTTTGACTTAGCCTCATCTAGAACAGGAAATCTGTTCTTTGAAACTATTTCCGTAGACAATCAAAATATTCCTGGTTGGGGATGGCGTTCGCAGGCTGACTATTGGATATTTTTGCTCCCTACGATGGAAGTTTTGGTGGTTGCTCCTGGAAGAATGAGAAACCTTGTCTGGCGATCACGCTTGGAAGTCAAGGATAAAGAAGTTCAGAACGTAGGCTACAAAACTTTGGGAATTCCTATTCCATTATCTAAGGTCAGAGAGATTGCTTACTACACTGTTCAGCTAGACCAAGAGATTCCAGACTTGAAGTAAACAGACTTGAACTAAGCGACTGCCTCGATTCTGGATCTCAAAGGCGATCGCCTCCCGTTATCCCCAGAACAGGGATAACAAGATGACGCAACTACCACTGGATATCCTGGCACAGGATGCGATCGCTGCATTGAGCAAGAACCATGCTCAATGCAGCGATCGCTCTGGATGTGGACAATTAACAGTGAGAGCGATCGCATATTTTGTAAGGTATAGCTGTCGCCAGGTGTGTTAGGACGCAGCTTGTTTGAGAACCGTCTCCATCGCATCCCGCAGGTTATCGGAGTCCCGTAAGAGTTTGCGAATGCGACTTTTCAAGCTAGCCCAGCATTTTTCAA
>NZ_JBYCCT010000008.1:0-38796 GCF_057473865.1 Coleofasciculus sp. H7-1 | reverse complement strand
GAACGAAACCCAACAAATGCTTATGTTTTGTTGGGTTTCGTTCCTCAACCCAACCTACAATTATTTGTAACCGAACCGTATTGTTAGTCGCTCAAACTAACCGAAGATTTGTTGCTTGAAAAATGCCATAAAGATATTCATATATCACGAATTTAGTTTATTTGGCTACTATCCCCAGATAGATATACAAAAAAGGAGACAATTCGTTAGATTTATAAAAAGTTGGTCTGAATGCTTAAACCCATTAGCAGGACAGCACAGACCTTTACAAAATTGCACCTCTATCAACAGTAGCCGCACTAAACTTTATGGTATCAACTCCTCCATCTCAAGCTTCGTCATCTCAATATGAAGTTACTAATCCAGAAGCAGAAGTTGAATCTCTGGTAATCGAAGCTAAACCAGAGAGTGATATTGATTTAGAGTTTCTATACACCAGAGATATTGAATTTCGCCAGGAAACCATTTACTTCATTGTTGTAGATCGTTTCTATGATGGCGATTCTGACAACAGCGAAGGGCCAAACCCAGAACTTTACGATCCAGAGCGAAAAGATTGGGGTAAATATTGGGGTGGAGACTTACAGGGAATTATTGACAAACTAGATTACTTAAAGAACTTGGGAGTCACCGCAATTTGGCTTACTCCCCTGTTTGAGCAAGTGGAAGCATTGTTTGTTGAGCAAGCCGCGATTCATGGTTATTGGACAAAGGATTTTAAACGGATTAATCCTCGCTTTATTGGCAAGGATGAAGAACCTTCTCTCAATAAAACTCAAGATACCAAAGATACAGTTTTTGACAGATTAGTTGCTGAATTACACAAACGCAAGATGAAACTGGTGTTGGATATTGTGTGTAATCACAGCAACCCAGATTTCAGCGGAAAGAAGGGAGAACTCTACGACGATGGAGTAAAAATTGCTGATTTTAATGACGATAAAGATAGCTGGTATCACCACTATGGTGAAGTCACCAATTGGGAAGATGAATGGCAAGTGCAAAATTGTGAATTATCGGGTTTAGCCACCTTCAACGAAAATAATGTTGAGTACCGAAACTACATTAAATCAGCCATTAAACAATGGCTAGATCGGGGAGTTGATGCTTTGCGGGTTGATACTGTAAAGCATATGCCTATCTGGTTTTGGCAAGAATTTAACGGGGATATTATCACCCATAAACCGGATGTTTTCATCTTTGGCGAGTGGATTTTTAGCGACCCTCGAAATGACTTTTCGGTGGAATTTGCCAATGAATCTGGCATGACAATGCTAGATTTTGGTCTTTGTTTGGCAATTCGAGGAGCTTTGGCGCAAGGTGCTGAAGGAGGATTTCACCTAATTCAAGATGTTCTGGATCTGGATCATCGCTACTGCGGGGCGACGGAGTTGATTACATTTATTGATAATCACGATATGCCCCGCTTTCAGTCGTTGAATCCCGATCCAGAGATGGTGCGGGTAGCGATCGCGGTGATTATGACCTCCCGTGGGATTCCCTGCATCTACTACGGTACAGAACAGTATCTCCACGACGATACCAACGACGGTAACGATCCTTACAACCGTCCGATGATGGAAAATTGGGACACCGAGTCACCCCTCTATCGAGATATCCGGTTGCTATCAGGTTTGCGGCGATTAAATCCAGCCGTATCGATGGGGAGTCAGTGGCAAAAATATCTAACTCCTGACGTTTATTGCTATGTACGACGTTACCGCGATTCTGTTGTGTTTGTGGCGATGAATCGAGGGGAAGCTGTCAAGTTGGAAGCAATTGATCCGGAGTTACCAGAAGGAGAACATACCGATGTTTTAACGCGGCGAAAGTTTGAAGTTACAGACGGAAAGTTGCAAAACTTGGAACTAGACGCGCGGGATGTAATTGTCATCAGTCACGTGGGGGAACGCATCAAGGGGCAAACGATTGTGCGGGTACAACTTAATGGTGTCCAGACACAGCCGGGTGAAATTGTTGTGGTAATCGGAGATTGTCCGGAGTTAGGTAACTGGGATATCTCTAAGGCGTATCCACTAGAATTTATCAATACTAACACTTGGTTTGGGGAAATTCCCTTTAATGAAAGTGCTGGGAAGTTGATTACTTACAAGTACGCATTGTGGCGTGAAGGTCAGTCACCCTTACGCGAAAATAATGTCGGTCGTCGCTGGGTTATTGCCACTGAAGGGACGGTAAAATGGCGCGATAGATGGGCAACAGGACGGGAGTCTTAATAATTTAAACGCAAAGGTACGCGAAGGAATATTTAACTTTGTGTACCTTTGCGATTCTTTTTGTGTAAGTCTGTGTTGTAAATTTTCGGTTATTCTAAAGTTGCTAATAGTTCGAGGAAGACTCCGTTTGTCCAACCAAATCCAATTTCGTTGGAACTGTAGCCAAAGAGAATTTCATGGGAAACATTGGCGGAGCAATTATAAACGTCGTATTTTTCTACCAGGGTTCCGTATTTTTCAAACTCTTGCACTAGCAAAGATATAAACTTTTTCGCTAAACGATCGGCGTCTTGGTGATAACCATAGCGATGGAGTCCTTGAACTGCAATTAGCTGTAAAGGTGCCCAACCAAAGGGGGCGTCCCATTGATTTCCGGTTACATGAGTGCTGGTGAGTAATCCTCCCGGTGCCTCAAATTCGGGTAAGTTTTCTACTACTCTCTTGGCTTGTTCTTCAGATGCAATTCCAGCCCACAAGGGATAAAATGTGGTGGCAAATTCATAGCGGCGACGCTTGCCAGTATGGAAGTTGTAATCAAAGTAAAGTCCCGCTTCTTCATCCCAAAGAAATCGGTCAATTAATTTGTGGCGGTTCTGAGCGCGATCGCGCCACTGCTGGGCAATTTCTTCATATCCCAAAATATCGTTTATCTGCGCGGTATCTTGCTCTATTTTATAAAGCAAAACATTCAGGCAAACGGGCGCATAATGAATAATATCTACACTAAATGGACCAAAGCGGTTGCTGATATCAAATCCAGATTCTCGCATGGAACGATCGCCTTTGTAGAATAAATCGGTTAAGCGATCGCTCTGGCGGTCATAATACAAGTTGACATCGTAAGCTTCAACTGCAAAAGTGCGATAATATTCTCGTACCCGGTCATAATGGGTTCTACCTTCTTCATCCCGCTCAGAAATTAGCACTTCCGGCGCTGGCCCTTCACCTAATGCAAAATAGCGCGAAAGTCCGGTTGCTTGATTCAGGTGGGGGGGTAATGTCCAGTAGTAGTAAAAACTTTCAACGGTTGACAGTATCGATTGCAACCAGTGCCGATCGTGGGTGTGCTGGAAGAGAGCCAAAATCATCGGCGTGAGGACGGGAGGTTGCGATCGCGTCAGCATATAGGTGCGATTGGAATTCAAAATCGTGCCGTAATGCTTAATTTCATAAATTAGCTGTTCCACCAAACTTTTGGCTAATTCTATTTCTCCATCTCGCAACAACCCTAACTGGATAAAATAGCTATCCCAGCCGTACATCTCATTAAAACGACCACCCGGAACTACATAGGCATGAGGTAAATATAGCAACCCGTGATCTTCAATTTGATCGACTTCTGCCGGTAAGGTGCGAATTTCAATTTGATTAAATTCTTCGTTGCTCAGGACTTGCCGCAAAGATGCTTCAATGAGCGCTCGATCTTCTATTTGCGATACATATATAGGCCACCGTTTACCTGGAATATGACCAATTTTTGGGTCGCGGGCAGCATCCAAAATATGTTCGTGAGAGCGATAGAGCGTTTTCCAAGTTTTTTTGATGTAGGCTCTTACTGCCTGAATTTGTTCTAGGGAAGGAAAGGATTCGGTTTGAGGTAATGATTGATTAATCACGATTTTTCCTGAGTATTTGTAACAGCTCCGTCTGTTGCCCCCCAATCGCTCGGCGGGCGGGGATATCTGATGTGTAGCATGACAAAGGGAAATCGGTATTAGCGATCGCTTTCGCTAATCAATAAAGCCACCGGAAAGTGTTTTAAGGCTTCCCCAATCAATACCGTGCCATTCGCGGTGAGTGACTGAGAAGTAATAGCATCTTTCATCGCAGATGGCATTCCCTGCGGTAGCTTCAACTGGGTGTCATCCCATACTTTACCCAAAGGATATTCTCCTTCCTGGACAAGGTTCGTCAGCAATCGCGGGACAATCGTAATTGCCACACGATTTTCATGGTTTCTGGCAAAAGCAACAATCCGATCCTTAAACTTCCCATCCACTTCTAGCGGGACGTAATCTCCTTTTTGAAAAACTTCCAGATTTTGTTTTCTTGCCTCCAGAACTCTAGCTATCAAGAAAAGCTTAATTCTTCCATCTTCTTTGCTGGCAAATAGCTCATCGATCAGCTTCAGAACATCTGTCTTAGCTTTCTCTTTAATCTCTTTAAGGAATGCTAGCCGCTGCTCAAAGTCAACTGGACGCCGATTATCTGGGTCTACTAAACTCAGCTCCCATAACTCCGTTCCTTGATAAAAGTCGGGTACACCAGAAGCGGTAATTTTTAGCAAAGTTTGGGAGAGAGAATTGAAAATTCCATAGTGAGCTACCCACTTTTGGAAAGGCAGAAACTTCTGGAGAAATTGATTATCTGCGGAAGGCTTCATCACTTCTTCGATAAAGGCAACAAAGCCATCTTCATAATCAGTATCCGGTCTGAGCCAAGCTGTGTGAACTTTAGCTTCTCGAACCGCTTTCACTACATATTCTTTCACGCGCTCTACAAAGTGCGATCGCTCACTTTCAGCGAAGGGAAAAGCACCAACCAGCGTTTGGTAAAAGAAGTATTCATCATTCTTTTGTGGAAAAACCCGACCGTTCAGGTGGCGTTTTTTAGAGTGGTTAATTTCAATCCAAGTTTTTACCTGTTTTTCCCACTCATCGGGAATTTCTGAAAGAACATTTATTCTTGCTCTAACATCTTCCCCACGCTTAGTGTCATGGGTTGCCGTGGCATTCATTTTATGAGGCCAACGCTCATGCTGTTTTTGGTTAAACTCGTGAAAATCTGCAACTGTAATCCCAAATTGGCTCGGATTTCCACCCACTTCATTCAGCGATAAAAGTCGGTTATAGACATATAAAAGCGTATCCTCAATTCCTTTCGCCATCAAGGGACCAGTTAACTGCTGAAGCCTCATCACGAAGTGACGCTGTACTTCTTTTTGTTCTGGCTTTAAAGAGTCCTCCTCTTCCAGCAACAATAACTTTTCAATGTAGTTCAGTTCTTTCAAAAGCAACGGCACTTGCCCTCTAGCTTTTTCAATGACTTCCTTCACATAGAAGCGATCCGATTCTCTTAATCCCTCTTGATTGATGTAAGTTCGATAAACGGGAAATAGTATCAGAACTTCAGCCAATGCTCTTTGCAGACCATGCTGAGTAAAATCAATTCCTACTCTAGAATGACCCGATACTCGTTTCAGGAGGTGGGCTAAATTATCTACATCTCCCGCCATATTTTTTTCTACAATCAGCCTTTTTTTATCTATAAAAAGCTGCTCGTAGGGGGTATTAAAGCCTGTCAGCCTGGAGTAAATTTCAGTAAACTGCTCCTCGCTCTTAGTTCGGCAGAAAATCCCGTTAACATAGTTTAAGAAGTCATAGCCACTGGTTCCCTCTATAGGCCAGTAAGCGGGTAAATCTTCTTTGTGTTCCAGAATTTTCTCGACTGTAATATAGACATCTCCAGTTTTGTTTCTCAGCCGTTGCAAATATTCACTTGGATCGTATAGTCCGTCAATATGGTCGATTCGGAGTCCAGTGATTGTTCCAGACTCAACCAACTGACTGATAAAATTATGAGTTTTGTGAAAAACCTTAATTTCTTCGACTTTGACAGAAATTAGTTCGTTGACGGTGAAAAATCTTCTGTAATTCAGTTCTTCAGCACCCACTTTCCAAAACGAGAGGCGATAGAACTGTTCTGAAAGCAAGCTATTGAGAGAATTAAAAGTTTCTGGATTACCCTTCTCTCCATTGAAGAATTCTATATTGCTATCGATAAACTCCTGAACCTCTGGATTTTGGGTGTAAAGTTCCCAGAGGAGTCCTTTCACAAAGGCTATCTGGTCGTATCGTTCTTTGCCTTTTGGTTCTGTCAACGTGTTTTTGAGCAGATAAAGAATCCCTAGTAACTTAATGAAATCTGGATGATTTCTTCCCAGGGATTTAGCTAATTTTCCTAAATGATGAGTAATGAACGGAGCGTAAGATTCTATTTTTACAGGGAGTTTTAAGCTAAAATAATTGACACTCAGCCCGCTTTGATCGTACTGGAGTTGAATTTCGCCATTTTCCAAACAATCCCCATAAAAATTCCCCAGCATCGGGGCAAGAACTCTCTCTCTAAGGTTTTCATAAGGATGATTCCAGTCAATGTCGAAGTAGTCGAAATACTCGGAATTTGACCCATTTTCTAGAATGTCCATCAGAAACTGATTCTGGCTATCATAAGCCATGTGGTTGGGAACAATATCCTGTACCCATCCCATTTCGTAATTCTTGATTTCACTCACCAGTGCTTCAAATTTTTCCGGCGTTCCTAGTTCGGGATTTAGTTGTGTGGGGTCAACAACATCGTAGCCATGAGTGCTGCCTTCTCTCGCTTTAAAAATGGGCGAAGCGTAAAGATCGGAAATTCCTAATTTAGCGAGATAAGCAATAATTTTTTTGGCTGAATCAAAGGGGAAAGCTGCATTAAATTGAATTCTGTAAGTTGCTGTTGGAATCCGCATGATGTAATTTTCATTCCTCAATGATGTTTTTAATCTTGTCAGGTGGACAATGCCTGTCCTACAGAGACTACTGGCGAGGCAAAGCCTCAATCTTCTCGTTACCATCAGCTTGATAATCAGGATTGGAAGGCTCCGCCTCGTGTATTATCCTGTTATTTCGTAGAGAACGATACTCTGCGCTTTGATTGTCAATTCTTGGTTTGGCGTGAGTTTTTCAGGTAAAGTGGAACCAGAACCCATCCACTTAGTATCGGAAGAGTCTAAAATCTTTTGCCAGTTGCCACTTGGCAGATTAGCTGTAAAAGTAATCTCTTTCTGATTGAAGTTCATGATGGAATATATCTGGCTAGTATCACTCCAACGATGAAGAAATAAAATTTTATCTGCTTCAATGCTGGATGCTTCTATAGTATTTTTGTCTGGCTTTTTCAAGGCGGGAATTGTTCGGCGTAACCGTATGAGTTTCTGATAAAATTCCCAAAGAGATTTGTGTTTTCCTTCTTTTCTTTTTTCCCAGTTAAGCTGACATTTATGAAAGGTTTCAGGGCTTTGGGGATCTTGCATTTCTCCTCGACCCGCAAATACTTTAAATTCTTCTTCTTTGCTTTTGCGGATCGCTTCAATCAAATCCTTATCTGAATGACTAACAAAGTAGAAGAAAGGCGCTTCTTCACCATATTCTTCACCCATAAAAAGGAAGGGAACAAAGGGAGACAAAAAAATAGCACCAGCAGCTAACTTCAGTCCTTCTAAGGAGACAAGCTGAGAGAACCTTTCTGCCAGGACGCGATTGCCGATTTGGTCGTGAGTCTGCGTAAAGACAATGAATCGATATCCTGGTTCGTCTTTGGAAGAACTGCCATGACGGCGTTTTCTATGGGAAGCGTATTGCCCGGAGTAAATAAAGCCTTCTTTGAAAGATTTTTCGAGTTGTTCAACCTTTCCAAAATCCTCGTAGTACCTGTCGTTTTCTCCGGTGAGTAAGGTATGCAATGCGTGATGAAAATCGTCATTCCACTGTGCATCTATTCCATAGCCACCCACTTCTTTGGGTCGAATGACTCGGACATCGTTCAAATCGCTTTCGGCTATCAGATAAAATTTCCTACCTTGTTGCTGAGAAAAATTGGCAACTTGGTCTGCCATTTCCTGTAATAAGGGTCTAGCACCCATCTCAAAAATACCCTGAATGGCATCTAATCTTAGACCATCTATGTGATATTCTTGGAGCCAGTAAAGAGCATTTTCTAAACAAAAATTACGGACGCCATCGCTGTATTTGTCGTCAAAATTCATTGCCTCTCCCCAATCACCGCGATATTTGGTGGTGAAGTAGGGAGCAAAGTCTCGGAAGTAATTTCCTTCAGGACCTAGGTGATTGTAGACGACATCAAGAATGACTGAGATACCATGTTGGTGACAAGCATCGACGAGTTTTTTGAATCCTTCGGGACCACCATACGAATTCTGCACAGCAAAGGGAAACACGCCATCATATCCCCAGTTTCTTTCACCGGGAAATTGGGCAACTGGCATAATTTCAATGGCATTAATACCTAACTCGCTTAATTCAGCAAGTCGAGGAATTATTGCCTCAAAGGTGCCTTCTGGGGTGAAGGTGCCGACGTGTAATTCATAGATAATGGTTTCATCTAAGGGAACGCCAGACCAATCACTATCATTCCAGACAAAAGTGCTAGAATTGATGACTTGAGAAGGGCCGTGTACGCCCTTCGGTTGATATCTTGAAGCTGGGTCTGGTCTATCAGTCGTTCCTTCGAGTTTGTAGTAGTAAAGCGTTCCTGGTTCAATGCCTGAAGCTTTAACTTTCCAGTAGCCTTCTTCATCCTGTTGCATGGTGAGAAGGCGTTCTTCAGGAGAAACAATTTGTACTGCTACTGTATGAAGAGTAGGTGCCCAAACGGTAAATTCACAATTTCCGTTGCCAAGGTAACAAGCGCCAATTCTCACCTTTAATTAGCCTCGCTGTTAAGTAGTATTTTTTGCCTGATGGCGAAGTCGCGTTAACGTATCCCAGAATATAGTTACGTTTAGTTACGTAGAACTGCCATAGGGTGTATTTTTATTTACTCAATTAGCGATCGCGCACATCAGCTTACTGACCTCTGGAGATGGCAGAAGGCTAAAAGCCACGCTAGTAGAGTCAGAAATCACTGCCTCTGTACTTGTGGCTAAGCTTAGTGGCATCTTGAAATGGGGGGATTGGAAAAAATGCTATGCAAAAAATGAGGATTCCTTTTCAATTGATTTGGGTAGTGGTGGCGATCTGCGTGCTGCCTAGCTTGCTGAATTTGTTGGGAGTGGATTTTGCCTCACCTAAGCATCCCTTCGAGGTGTCAGCGGCTGTGGGAATGTCTCCCCGCGAATTCGTCGAGGCGATGCACTACACTCTCTCCGGGAGCTTTCTGCACACCATTCTGGAGTGGAGTGCTTTCTGTAGCGCCCTGTTCATTGTTATTTTGTCTTTTATTCACTTCAGCCTTAAGCGCGATGCTGTCACTCCCATTATTGGCGTGGCAATGTTTTGCGCGGGGTGCATGGATGCCTTTCATGCTTTAGCCGCCGACCGATTGATCGAGGGGATCGCAGACAACCAAAACCTAATTCCTTTCACTTGGGCAATCTGCCGACTTTTCAATGCTTTGATTCTGCTGGGAGGTGCGGGAATTTTTCTGGTGACGAAACCGAGAAAGTGGAAGGGAGGTGTGGGTTTTGTTGCGATCGCTAGTTTATCCTTTGCTGTTGCTTCCTATACAATTGTCTATCTCTGCGCCCATAGCGCCATGCCTACAACTATTTTCCCGAACGCTATTGTCACTCGTCCTTGGGATATTGCTCCGCTCTTATTGTTTATATTTGCAGGTATTTTTGTTTTTCCTCGCTTTTGCGATGCTTATCCCAGTCTTTTTTCTCAGGCGCTAGCGATTAGCGCGATTCCCCAAATCGCCACTCAACTCCACATGGCTTTTGGCTCAACTGCGTTGTTCGATAACCATTTCAATATTGCCCATTTTCTCAAAATTATTGCTTACCTCGTCCCATTTATTGGCTTGAGTTTGGAGTACATTCATATTCTTCGCCAAGAAGCATTAACGGTTGACAAGTTAGAAGCAACACAAAAAATATTATTAGATAAAACCAATCAGTTAGAACTCATTAATCTTGAGCTGCAAAAACAAATCGCTGAGCGCCAGCAAGTAGAAGAGGAATTGCACCGTTCCAACGTCGAGCTAGAAAGGAGAGTTGAGGAGCGGACAGCAGAAATTAGACAGACAAATGACCTGTTGTTGCTTGAAGTTTCTGAGCGCAAGCAAGGTGAAAATCGCTATCGAGAAAAATCTCAAGAGCTAAAAATTACTCTGCTTGACCTCCAGAAAACTCAAGCTCAACTGATTCAAACTGAAAAAATCTCCAGCCTTGGTCAATTAGTGGCTGGAGTTGCTCACGAAATTAATAATCCAATTAACTTTATTCACGGCAATATAAATTATGCCTGTGAATATGCAAATAGTTTACTACATTTACTACGCCTTTACCAACAACAATACCCATCTACACCTGAAATCGACAAAGAAATCGAAGAGAGTGACCTTGATTTTATCATTGAAGATTTGCCAAAGTTACTAAAGTCAATGCATTTGGGAGTTGAACGGATTCGGGAAATTGTTCAGTCCTTACGTTCGTTTTCTCGCGCCGATCAAGCGGAAATGAAGCCAGTCGATATTCACGAAGGCATTGATAGCACCTTGCTAATTTTGCAGTATCGCCTGAAAGCGATCGCTGGCGGACCCATAATTACAGTGAGCAAAGAATATGGCGATTTGTCTTTAGTTGAATGTTATGCAGGGCAGTTGAATCAGGTGTTTATGAATCTGCTTAGTAACGCGATTGATGCAGTGGAAGAGTCAGTCGCCAAGGAGGAAATATCTTGTCTTTTACCAACCATCAAAATTAGCACCGCTGTTGAAGACGAAAATCAAGCGGTGATTCGCATTGCTGACAATGGCCCAGGGATGACAGAAGAAGTGCGTTCTCATCTTTTTGACGCCTTTTTTACAACGAAGCCGGTCGGAAAAGGCACCGGCTTAGGGTTGTCTATTAGTTATCAGATTGTGGTAGAAAAACATGGTGGCAGTATGGAGTGTATTTCTGCACCCGGACAGGGGGCAGAGTTCGTAATTAAGATTCCGATTTGGCAAAACAAGATATAGCGGCTCTAAATGATTCTCCCCGACAACTCTTACGAAGTCAAGGAGCTGAAACGCTGCCTCACAACTCAAATAGGATTGCGATATAACCAAGTTGTTCAAAATTATAACCAGAAAGTTAAACAATTTCCTAATGTTATATTAGCCCCGATTTTTGGGTTTAAACCTCAGCCGTTTTATCCAGCTAAAACGTCAGGTTGAAGCAAATCTCACCCGCCATTCAAGTAGCAGGCTATTCCCATCTCGGCAGCGGCGATTAGCATAGAGTTGAGTATTGAGAAGCGCGAGACAAACAGATGAACTTTTGTAGCGATAATGTCACTGGAATTTCGCTGGAAATTATGGCAGCGATCGCTGCCGCTAATCAGGGTACCACCATGCCCTATGGTGATGATGAATATACCCAGCGCTTGTCAGCCCGGTTCAAGGAATTGTTTGAGACAGATGTGACAGTTTTCCCCGTGGCGACGGGTTCTGCCGCCAATGCCCTCGCCCTGTCTGTTATTACACCCCCGTTTGGGGCGATTTACTGCCATCACCAATCTCATATCAATCTCGATGAATGCGGGGCACCCGAATTTTATACCGGCGGCGCAAAGTTAGTGACACTGGATGGCGCAGATGGCAAGATTCGCGCCGCTGACTTGGCTGCTGTGCTGGCTTCATCGGGCGCTGGCGTCGTCCATCACGTACAGCCTGCTGCTGTAAGCTTGACTCAGGCAACGGAAGCCGGAACTATCTATCAGCCAGAGGAAATTTCCCAGATTGCCGAAATTGCCCATACCCACAATTTGGGTTTACACATAGATGGTGCCCGTTTTGCGAATGCGGTGGTTAGCTTGGGTTGTTCTCCAGCGGATATCACTTGGCGGGTTGGGGTTGATGTGCTATCGTTTGGAGCGACTAAAAATGGTGCAATGGCAGCAGAAGCCGTCGTCTTTTTCAATCAAGATTTTGCAAAAACTTTCGCCTATCGTCGTAAGCGCAGCGGACATTTATTTTCAAAGATGCGATTTTTATCAGCCCAGTTGGAAGCTTACATTAAAGATGATTTGTGGTTGAAAAATGCTGCTCATGCTAACCAGATGGCTAAGAAATTAGCGCACGGGCTAACAGCGCTACCAGAAGTGAAGCTGTGCTATCCGGTTGCAGTAAATGAAATCTTTATTCAGTTGCCGGAGGGAGTTATCCAAGGGCTTCTTGCCGACGGTTTCCGATTTTATCGCTGGCAGGAGGAAAATTTATCAACCGTGCGATTAGTAACGGCTTTCAACACTAAGGAAGAGGATGTCACTGCCTTTATCGAGGCGGCACGGACACACTGCAACGTGGCTTCTTCACCTCTAGTTTCTCCTGCTACTATATTGCAAAATTGAGTTGTGAGCCAGCCCTTCAGATCCCCGACTTCTTTAAGAAGTCGGGGATCTCGCCTTCATGAATCATTTAGGACTGCTATAAGTAGGTAGACATAATTAAACTCGCGCATCTGATGTAGGTTGGGTTGAGGAACGAAACCCAACATTGACAAGGGTTTGATGGGTAACGCTTACGCTCTACCCATCCTACAAATATAGGACTTACGCAACTTGCGCGACATCTGAGGGCAACCACAGGGGGATTGAACCCGAAAAAATGCTATATGTATAAGCTTTGCGTAAGTCCTGAGAGTGACAGAAGAGCGATATTGGGATCGTCACTATCCAAACAACCTTCAATTTTTAGTAGGGAGGGCAAAGTTCCTTTCCCTAGTTTATGATTTCGTTCCCCGCAGGAGAGCCGAATATTCGTGAAATGAACGCTGCGGCGCACCCAAAATGGAGAATACCGATTTTGCTTGTAAAGAAGCATTATCCAGTAATAATTCCAGTTGTTGAACTGCTTCTGGTGGCGTTTGCTGTCGTGCTGTCCAATCTACAAAATCAATCGGCAGCTGCCACTGTTGCATCGCGGTGAAGGGCATCCCAATACTTTCGCCAGCCGTCTGCCACTCGGATATCATCCAATTCCAACCATGAGAAGGATCGCGTAGTTTCTCCACCTGATTGATAAACTCTGCCAACGCAGAATCTTCCGGCGAAATAATGTCCACAACCAGAAACTTTCCCCCCGATTTTAGCACTCGAAAAACCTCATTCAACGCGGGTGCCAAACTGGGGAAGTGATGAGCGACATAGCGGCAAGTTACAATATCAAACTGCTGATTGGGAAAGGGGAGTGTTGTGGCATTGGCTTCCTGAAAATGCACGTTATTCAAGCTTCGTGCCGCTGCTTGCCGCGATGCCTCCGTTAACATTTTCTGGCTTAAGTCAATGCCAATAACTTCGCAGACATGGGGGGCGAAAGCAAACCCAGTATGTCCTCCCGCACACCCTACATCAAGTACAGTCATCTCTGATGTTGGTTCCCCTGCCTGCACCATCAGCGCCAGATCGTGCCCTTGTGCGAAAATAGGTGATGTACTGTATGCATCTGCTGCGCGGTCAAATTGCTCTCGGATTGTTTCTTCTGGCTCCATTTTTGACTTCTAAAATAGGTGTTGTCAAATTCTCTCTTCTTTTACTCTGCGCCCTGGAGCGGTTCGTTTTTCCAACCTACGGAATAATCTGGTGGAATTGGTGTTTTTAGCTCTAAGCGAACCGGATTGAGAAGCGATCGCGTTCTGTGTCATCATCAACGCACGATGCAGCCAATGTCGATAGCACGCAAAGCTTTAAAACACTCTCAAACCAGCAATTCTAGCTTTTTAATCGCCGGACGCGGAATCCGGGGAATCTGCGGAAATGGGCATCACCAGCACCTTATCAACGCGATTGCCATCCATATCCATCACTTCAAAACGCCAGCCACCCAGTTCAAAATGATCGGCAGCCGTGGGAATTTTCCCTAAATGGGTAATCATAAAGCCGCCCATTGTGTGATAGTTGCCTTTTTGCGTTCCCGGCAACTCCTCAATATCTAATATTTCCAAAAACTCTTCCACCGACAACATTCCATCCACCAACCACGAACCATCTTCGCGTTGTACGGCTGGGGGAGATGTCGTACTGTCGATTTCTACGTCACCAACAATTTCTACTAAGATGTCGTTGAGCGTAACCAATCCTTGAGTAACGCCGTATTCGTCTACAACTAGCGCCATGTGAGTGCCGGTTTGCTTAAACAATTCCAGAACTTTCAATCCCCCAGTACTTTCAGGCACAAATACCGGCTGTCGTAACGAAATTGTCAGGTCAAGCTGTTGTCCGGACAGGCAGCGCCCTAACAGGTCGGTCACTGGAATAATGCCCAAAACATTATCCAGCGCTCCCTGACAGACTGGAAATCGAGAATAGGCACTGTTCATAATCTTGTGTTGATTTTCTTCCGGGGAGTCTTCTAGGTCAAGCCAGACAATATCCAGTCGGGGTGTCATTAACGCACTCACGTGTCGGTCTCCCAGGCGAAACACTCGTTCCACCATGTCTTGTTCTGCTTCCTCAAAGGTTCCCGCCTCCGTGGCTTGCTCGATTAAGGCTGTAATATCATTTTCGGTAATTTCACCATCGGTGGACGGTCTGATGCCCAACAGCCGCATCATCATATCAGTGGAGGTACTCAATAGATAAACAACTGGCGAGGCAATGGTAGCCAACATCCGCATCGGGATAGCAACAGCGGCAGCAATCCGTTCCGGATAGTTTAAAGCCAGCCGCTTCGGTACCAGTTCGCCAATAATCAGCGTCAGATAGGTGATGATTAGAATGGCAATTGTCGATGCGATCGCGTCTTTATACGGGCTTATCCAGGAAATCGAACCTAATACAGGGGTTAGTCTTTTGGCGATGGTTCCTTCGCCGAAAGCACCGGAGATAATCGCCAGCAGAGTTATCCCCACCTGAGCAATCGCCATAAACTGATTTGGGGAATTCGCCAGTTCCAAGGCAGCGCGTGCTTTGACATCCCCTTGGTTAGCCAGCTGTTGCAGCCTCACCTTCCTTGCCGAGACGATAGCTAACTCTGACATCACAAAGATGCCATTGGCAACGATCAGTAGCAAAATAATTAGAAATTCGGTAGTAGGGGTCATTTGTAAACGTGTCAGTAGTATCGGCGGGTGCCTAAGGTGGAAGTAGGGGCGAGTTTACCCGAAGTTGGCTTTTGAAAACCAGATCACCGACGGGTTCACCCCGACATCGGAACCTGGGTTTCCCCAAAAAAGCAGTAGCTATAGAGAAAGTAGCATTTTGTGTAAAGCAGAAATCTATCGGTAGAGCAGTCTCGATTTGAACTGCCTTCTAAAATGATGGAGTAGGGAGGTATACTCCTGCCTTTTTCTCAGAACGAATTAAGCATTTCCTCCAACTGATGGCATTTTCTTCTATTATTCGTGCCTTAGGGCGATCGCCTCTGACGACAGAACTCCTGTCTAAGCTCAACCAACAACGGTATCTACAGCTCAACGGAATTCCCCGTTTGCCAAAGGGATTGGTGGCTTCTGCCCTCGCGCAAGCCCAAGGACAGAATTTGTTCGTGGTGTGTGCCACCCTGGAGGAAGTCAGCCGCTGTTGCGCTCAACTGGAAGCAATGGGTTGGCAGACGGTACATTTTTATCCGACTTCTGAAGCGTCGCCCTACGAGCCATTCGACCCCGAATCGGAGATGACTTGGGGACAGATGCAGGTATTGGCAGACTTAGTTAGGACTGAGGTGACAGGACTCAGGACTGAGGTGACAGGACTGAGGACTGAGGTGACAGGACTCAGGACTGAGGAAATCGCTCAGAAGTCAAAAGGAAATCCCACGCTCAGTCCTCAGTCCTCAGTCCTCAGTCCTCAGTCCTCAGTCCTCAGTCCTCAGTCCTCAGTCCTGAAGATGGCGGTTGTGGCGACGGAACGGGCGCTGCAACTTCATTTGCCGCCTCCTGAAGCTTTTAAGCCTTACTGCGTCACCCTGGAACGCGGACAGAGTTGGGATTTAGACGCCTTTAGCAAGAAAGTGGCAACTCTGGGATACGAACGGGTGCCTTTGGTGGAAATGGAGGGGCAGTGGAGTCGGCGCGGGGATATTATCGATGTGTTCCCGGTGGCGGCTGAGTTGCCGGTGCGTTTGGAATGGTTTGGGGATGAGCTGGATCAGATGCGGGAGTTCGATCCGGCGACGCAGCGATCGCTTGATAAGATTGAGCGGCTGGTGCTGACTCCGACTGATTTTAGTCCGATTGTTCGGGCGGCTTTGGAGGCGATGAACCGCGAAGACGCGAAGAACGCGAAGGAAGAGAGGGAAGAAGAACAAGAAAAGAGTACGCGGCGATTGTTGGGGGTAGCTTTTGAGCATCCAGCTTCTTTGTTGGATTATTTGCCGGAAAATACGCTGATTGCGATTGATGAACCGGAGCAATGTCGCGCCCATAGCGATCGCTGGGTGGAACACGCCGAAGAACAATGGGCAATTGCTAATGATAATGAACAATTACCCAAAATCCACCGCAATTTTGATGAATCTTTAGCGGCGGCGGAATGCTTTAAGCGGCTGTATTTATCTGAACTGGTTGAATCCTCAGTCCTCAATCCATCGTCAGCACTAAATTTGGCTAGTCGTCCGGTTCCGGTAACGCCGCATCAGTTTGCTAAAATTGCGGAAACTTTGCGGAAGGAGCGCGATCGCAGTTTCTCGATCTGGATCGTTTCTGCACAGCCTTCGCGTTCGGTATCGTTGCTACAAGAACACGATTGTCCGGCGCAATTTGTCCCCAATCCCCACGATTACCCGGCGATTGACAAGTTGCAAATTCAGAAGACGCCAGTGGCGGTAAAATATTCGGGGATCGCGGAACTAGAAGGATTTATTCTGCCGACTTTCCGGTTGGTGGTGGTGACAGACAGGGAGTTTTTCGGACAGCATTCTCTGACAAGTCCCAGCTATATCCGCAAGCGTCGTCGTGCGGCGTCTAAGCAAGTCGATCCCAACAAGTTGCGCCCCGGTGATTATGTGGTTCATCGAAATCACGGGGTAGGTAAGTTTCTGAGGCTGGAAAGTCTTACCGTTAATAACGAAACCCGCGAGTATTTGGTGGTGCAGTACGCGGATGGTTTGCTGCGAGTGGTGGCAGATCAGGTGGGTGCGATGTCTCGGTTTCGTGCCACTGAGGGGAAACCGCCGGAACTGAATAGAATGTCCGGGAAGGCGTGGGAATCTACTAAGAATAAAGTCCGCAAGGCGATTAAGAAGTTGGCGGTGGACTTGCTGAAGTTGTATGCTCAGCGATCGCAGCAACAAGGTTTCGTTTATCCAGCGGATTCGCCTTGGCAGGAGGAATTAGAAGATTCTTTCCCCTATCAACCGACGCCGGATCAGTTGAAGGCGGTGCAGGATGTGAAGCGGGAAATGGAAAGCGATCGCCCGATGGATCGGTTGGTGTGCGGTGATGTCGGTTTCGGCAAGACGGAAGTCGCCATCCGCGCTATATTTAAAGCGATTACCGCCGGGAAGCAAGTTGCTTTCCTCGCCCCAACAACGATTTTGACTCAGCAGCACTACCACACCCTAAAAGAGCGTTTCGCCCCTTACCCAATTGAGGTGGGTTTACTTAACCGCTTCCGCAGTGCTGAGGAACGCCGCAATATTATCAAACGACTGGCGACGGGTGAATTAGATGTCGTCGTTGGCACTCACCAACTCTTAAGTAAGGAAATTCGTTTCCGAGATTTAGGGTTGTTGGTGGTGGATGAAGAACAGCGATTTGGCGTCAACCAGAAGGAAAAAATCAAATCTCTGAGAACGCAGTTGGATGTGCTGACTCTCAGCGCCACGCCGATTCCCCGGACGCTTTATATGTCACTGTCGGGAATCCGCGAAATGAGCTTGATTACCACGCCGCCGCCGTCTCGGCGTCCGATTAAAACTCACCTGGCATCATACGATCCCGAAGCGATCCGCACGGCGATTCGTCAAGAACTCGACCGGGGGGGACAGGTGTTTTATGTAGTGCCGCGAGTCGAGGGAATTGAAGAAACTGCCACGAAGTTGCGGGAAATGGTGCCAGGAACCAGACTAGCGATCGCTCACGGTCAATTAGACGAATCTGAGTTAGAAGCAACGATGCTTGCCTTCAGCGCTGGCGAAGCGGATATCCTCGTCTGTACCACGATTATTGAATCCGGTTTAGATATCCCCAGAGTCAACACAATCTTGATTGAAGATGCCCATAAATTTGGTTTATCCCAGCTGTACCAATTGCGCGGACGGGTGGGACGTGCTGGCATCCAAGCTCACGCATGGCTATTTTATCCCAAGCAAAGGGCGCTCTCAGATGCCGCACGGCAACGGTTGCGAGCCATTCAGGAATTCACTCAGTTGGGTTCTGGCTATCAACTTGCCATGCGCGATATGGAAATCAGGGGCGTCGGTAATTTATTGGGTGCGGAACAATCGGGACAGATGAATGCTATTGGTTTCGACCTTTATATGGAAATGTTGGAAGAAGCGATTCGGGAAATTCGCGGACAGGAAATTCCCCAAGTTGACGATACGCAGATTGACTTGCAGCTGACGGCGTTTATCCCTGCTGACTACATCACCGATTTGGATCAAAAGATGAGCGCTTACCGTGCAGTGGCGGCGGCGAATTCTAAGGAAGAATTAGTGAATATTGCCGCAGAATGGAGCGATCGCTACGGGAGTATCCCCAAATCTGCAACTCAGTTGCTGCGGGTAATGGAACTGAAACAACTGGCGAAAAAACTCGGCTTCAGCCGGATCAAACCAGAAAGCAAACAACACGTTATCCTAGAGACACCGATGGAGGAACCCGCCTGGAACTTGCTCAAAGACAATCTGCCACAACATCTGAAAACTCGCTTTGTCTACACCCCTGGTAAAGTCACCGTTCGCGGTTTGGGCGTCTTGCCTGCCGATCAGCAGACGGAACATCTGATTACTTGGTTGGGTAAAATGCAAGGGGCACTCCCAGAACCGGCACTCGTCTAATTTAGCTATCAGTTTCCAGGGTTGAAGGATTGAAGGTTGTATACCAAAGGATAGGGCAAGTAGTGGCGTGACACAGAAGAATGTAAGTGCATTACGTAGGGAATGGTTGAGGCACGAAACCCAACTTTCTCTCTAGAGGGTGTTGGGTTTCGTGCCTCAACCCAACTACCAAATATTCACTATTTTAAGTGTGCCACGCCAGTAGGTAGCGTTAAAACTTCTTCCTTTCCCTCTGCAAACTTTTTGTTACTTTTGCTACCAATCCTCTATCAATCTCAGGAAAGATAATGAACGAATTGCACTCAAGAAAATTACCCCGTTGGATACTTTCGCCTTGACTGAATACTTAGTTTTAATGTAATTAATCAATGCAGTATCGCCAAGCTAAAAACTAACTCCTGAAAGACTATCCAAATCTCGGATGTGTAGGCTATGTAGGCTGGGTTGAGTTCGCGAAACCCAGCACTGATGCAGTCGGTTGGGTAACGCGATCGCTCTACCCAACCTACAATTTTTAAAGGATTTCAGGAGTTTTGGATAGTCTTGCCGCAACTAACTCTCTTAGGTCAGAATTTTCGGAACATTTGTTTAACTTATCTAATTCTGTTCCTCTAGATTTGGCTTGGCGTTGCGTTTCACGATTGCAACCAGTCGAGAAATAAACTCAATTCAGTCTCTAAGTCAATGCCAGCTTAGGTAGTTTGACGTGCCATTTGTTTAATTGCTGGTTATTTCATCAAATCTTTAAAAATCCTGATAGAATTTGTTCGTAGTTTTATGAAACATTTCTTTAGGGTTTGTATCTTGGAAATAAGGATGAGCAAATACTCAAGCAACTGGAAAACACAAGGGTGAACCTAATGAGTATGATCTGCACAGACAAACAGCCGAATACCCTACAAAGTATTGCCCTCGCTTCGGCAGAGAGCGTACAAGCAGCTAAAGTCGTTCGCTTGCCCAAAAAGCCGCAATTCGATGTACTGCGCCCACTCCGTCAATGGCTGGACGGAATTGAGATTTCTGACCGAAAGCGGGCTGAGTTTCTCGCCAAGGCGATTCCAGCACAGTGCCCCTTTGAGCGCGATATCAAGCTATTTGGTCACAAAGTAGGACATATTCCTCCGTTGTGCAAGCTGAATCCGTTTTACGACCAACTGGTAGGCTTGCGTTTTCGGGCGCTTTGTTATCTAGTCGATCAATGTGGTGTGGATATCCAGTCCTACATCTAGAAAAAACTAGAGCAATTTGTGCTAAGGCAAGCATACGCTCATCAGGCGATCGCCAGATGGAAGTAAAGGTTGAGCATCAACCCAGTCAATCGCACCTCAACCAGTTGGGCGTCTTTGCTAGGTCCATTTGGATGAAAGAAGTTTCCGAATTTTCCTGGACTTATGACAATCCGGAAACTTGCTAGTTTTTAGAAGGGGATCGCTGTAACGCCGGAAGATCGACAGCCAGTGTAGAGGGCAAAAGGCGACTTAGTAACGTTTCCCGCCAGGATGCTTTGCACTTGCAAGATTTAGAGCAACGTTTGAAAGCATTATTCAGTTTGGATAATTTGAGAGATTTCAGCCAGGTAACGCTGCCAACTGCGACTCAATTTCATCGGGATTGAGCTTCTGACCAATAAAGACTAACTGAGTTTGCCTGGTTTCCTCTGGTTGCCAGGGACGGTCATAAAATTGATCGAATCGCGTTCCCACTCCTTGCAATACCAGCCGCATCGCTTTGTTGGGAACTGCCACAAATCCTTTGATTCGGTAGATTTCCTGTTGTTGCACCAACGCTTCCAACTGTTTTTGCAGCTTCTGGGGATCGAAAGTACGGTTTAAAGTCACCTGAGTTGAGGTAATTTCTTCGTCGTGATCGTGGTCTTCTTCAGTGTCGTGATGACTAGGACGATCGTCTAAGTTGTCTTCTACGGCACTCTGGAAGCCCAGGAGAACCTCCGGATCTAATTTTCCGCGATCGCTAGCTACCATCTTGACAGCACGAGACAGTTCTCGTTCAATCAAATTCACTACCTCAGCCTGCTGCGTAGCATTCACCAGATCGGTTTTATTCAACACCACCAAATCGGCACACGCCAGCTGATCTTCAAAAAGTTCTTGCAATGGCGTTTCGTGTTCCAGATTGGGATCTTCCTGGCGCTGTGCGTCCACGGCTTCGGGATCGCTAGCAAATCTCCCCGCCGCCACCGCTTCGCAATCCACCACTGTAATGACAGCATCCACCGTCGCTGCATTGCGAATTTCAGGCCAGCGAAATGCCTTCACCAGCGGCTTCGGTAACGCCAATCCCGATGTTTCAACTAAAATGCAGTCCAGGCTATCTCTGCGCTTCAGCAGTTCTAGCATCGTCGGCAAAAATTCTTCCTGAACCGTACAGCACAAGCAACCATTGGTCAATTCAACAATATTGCTGGTGCTGTCGGCGTCTTCTTCTGGACAGTAGCCGCAAGAACGCAGCAATTCGCCATCAATCCCCAGTTCGCCAAATTCGTTGACTAAAACGGCGATGCGGCGTCCTTGATTGTTCTGTAGCAGGTGGCGGATTAGAGTTGTTTTACCACTCCCTAAGAAGCCGGTAATCACAGTGACGGGAATTTTTGTAGCCATTGTTGGAAAAGTGTTGAGTTTTGAATTAATAATTCAGTACCAAGGCGGCGAGGGCGGATCTTTAGTAATTATTTACGAGTGCCTTGTATACACGATTGACTATTCTAGGCTGAAAGCTGAAATTTAGCTCGATTGCGCGATCGCTCCAGTTCTTCAGGACTTACGCAAAGCTTATACATATAGAGTTTTTTCGGGTTCAATCCCCAGGGGGATTGCGGTGGCAGATGTGGTGATATTTGCGTAAGTCCTGTCTATATTAGATCCAGCCTTTTATCTCAGCATCAGTAAGCGATCGCTCCAACTTTAAATATTCGCTTTTAGCCGCTTGCAGAATATGTTTCATCATCACCGCTTCTCCCGCATCAGCAGCTAGAAAAGCAGCATTCAACGCAATATTACGAATATTTCCTCCCGCTACATTCAACCTGCCCAACTTTTCTGCATCTAAACCCTCTGTAGGAGTTTGACTGGGAAAAATACGCATCCATATCTCAGATCTGCCTTTAGCATCCGGAAAGGGAAAGGGAACCACAAACCTGATACGGCGCAGAAAGGCTTGATCTAGAGAACCTTTAAGATTAGTCGTCAGAATAGCCAAGCCCTGGTATGATTCCATGCGCTGGAGTAGATAGCTGACTTCGACATTAGCATGGCGATCGTGGCTATCTTTAACCTCAGTGCGCTTGCCAAACAAAGCATCCGCTTCGTCAAATAGCAAAATTGCGCCCCCAGTTTCTGCCGCATCAAATATCCGCCGCAGGTTCTTTTCTGTCTCGCCAATATATTTACTAACGACAGCACTCAAGTCAATACGATAAAGGTCAAGACGCAATGACTGCGCCATTACCTCTGCTGCCATAGTTTTACCCGTACCAGAAGCACCAGAAAATAGGGCACTGATGCCTAAACCCCGACCTCCTTTACCAGCAAACCCCCAGCCTTCGTAAACCTTAGCGCGTTGTCGGACATGAGCGCTAATATCCCTAATCGTCTGGCGTTGTTGTTCGGGCAATACCAAATCTTCCCAGCTAGCTGTTGATTCAATCCGTTGAGCCAAATCATCTAAGCGCGGGCGTGCCATTGCGCGACAAATATCCCACAACTGATTTTGGATTTTGGATTTTGGATTTTGGATTGGAGATTCAGAATTCTCCACCTCTTCCCCTCTGTCCAGTTCTCCCTTAGCTTTCAAACAGGCGGCTACGATTGTGGGAGTGCTGAGGTTAAACTGAGACGCTAACGCCTCTACTTGCCCATTCAGTTCAGCCGCAGCAGTGCCTAAGTAAGAGTTCCAGATAGCTAGTTGTTCGCTGTGAGTCAGATGGGGGACATCAAAAGTGATGAGGGGGCGTTGGCGTGGATGCTGTCGTTCCTGGCTACTGACAATTAAGGGGCTGTTAAGGTTCTCAATGAACTGGGAGACGGCAAACTCTCGCAATGTATCAGCCTGATTCACTTCATCGCAGTTGAGAAAGAGGGCGCTGTTGGTCAAGAGGGCTTCGCGAAACCAGCGCTGTATTAAGTGATGGAGTTCGTGGGGGTTGGTAGGAAGGACAGACGCTTCCATCACGTTCAGGTTAAACCCTACACGAGTACAGGCATCTACGGCAATAGAGTATTTGGCGCTCACTTCTGAGCCACACAGTTGCACGATCGGAAAGCTGGATGTACCGCTGACATCAGACCAAGTACCGATTAGCTGTTGTGCCAGCTTTTGGTGTGAGGGTGGGAGAGGTAGGTTGCGATCGCTCTCGAATGGGATGGGCTTGACAATGCCTGTTAGTTGGTCGTCTAGGCAAGGTTCATCTAGGAGATAGCACAGGATACGTTTGTTAATTTGGATGGGAGATTGAGTTAGCGTCTGCGAGGTGCCGATTTCAATTAGCCCCCAGCGTTGTAAGGGGCTTTGGGATGCTAGGACGCTCCAATGGCTGTTAGGTAAGATTGATAATGCCAAGCTAAAGGTAGGGTAATTTAGTTCTCGGATTCCTTGGGCATCCGCACACAGAAATTTAAAGTTCGGGTCTAATTCCATGCCAACGCACAACAGCAGGATGTCGCGCTCAAAGGGGGACAGGCTGAAGATGGTACATAAATTCTCTAAGGCTGAGGGGATGCTTTGGTCAACAACTGTTTCTGGGGCTAATTGTCTGTCTAATTCTGCTTGGGCTGACTGTTGTTGTAAACGAGAAATATGATTTTCTAATCGCTGACGAACTCTATCTACTGATGCCAGCAAATCTTGAAAATTAGTTTGATATCTATTGGAGAGTGCTGAGGTATTCATATTTCTTTACTTTGGCAGCTCAACGGTGAATCTAAAGTTTTTATAGCGACAATATTAAGCCATATTTAAATATTTATTTAAACTGAACTGCATAATCTATAATATTTTCATAAATTATCAATTAATCTCTAACGCGAGGAAAGTTGGGGAAGAATATGTATACAAATACACAAAAGAAAAGTTCTTCGTTCAGTCCTATTTCTACTCAGAAAAAAAATAATGGTTCTGATGGTTCGCACTCTTTTTCTGTCCAGCCTCAACAGGAGATAAATTCCTCTTCAGAGCAAGAAAGACCAAGTTATTCAAGGAATGCGGCGGACACGCTAATCGCCAATGTGATGCCGTCTATGGAAAGTAAGGAGCAGGGGGAGGAGGCGGCAGGACAAAAGGATCAAGGGGCGATATCGGTAGCAGAGGTGGTGATGCGGATGCCCTCGTTGCCGATTGCGCCAGCAGGGTCAGTTGCCCAGCCCTTGGGGGATATGGGGATTCAACGGCAATGCTCGGAGTGCCAGCAGCAAGAGCAAGAGCAGGGGTTGGAAGAAGGAAAAGACTCGGATGAGATGTCGTTGAGGGCGCTCGTCCAAACGAAGCTTACCGTTGGAGCGCCAGGGGATAAGTACGAGCAGGAAGCTGACCGGATGGCGGCGCAGGTAATGAGGATGTCCGTCCCTGCGGCTCCTTCGCCTCAAGTGCAGCGGTTTGGGGAAGAGGGCAACCCAGTTCAGATGTCGTCATTGATACGGTCAATTACGCCTATCGTGCAGAGGCGAGTGGATGAGCAGGTGCAAATGCGATCGCTCGTACAACGAGCATTTCAAGCGGGTGGGAGTGAAGCGTCTGGGGATTTAGAAGGTCGTTTGAATGCATCTAAGGGTGGGGGTTCGGCTTTAGCACCGGAAGTGCGATCGTTTATGGAGCCGCGCTTTGGTGCTGATTTTAGCTCGGTGCGGGTGCATACGGGTGGTGAAGCGGTGCAGATGAATCGGGAATTGGGTGCTCAGGCGTTTGCTCATGGGAGTGATGTTTATTTTGGGGAAGGGAAGTCGCCAGGGAATAATGAGTTGACGGCGCATGAGTTGACTCATGTGGTGCAGCAGACGGGGAGCTTACAGCGAAAATGCCCTGCCTGCCAAGAAGAAGATAGTCAGATAATGCGAAAAGGAACTGCGGATGACTCAATCAATACTTCACTAGCCAGCAATTCTGCTCCAACAACTGAGTCTATTCTCCAAATGCAAGGATTAGGAATTCGAGGGCAAGGTGCTCAACGTGAAGAAGATAGTAGTAAAAAGGATAACAGTTCTGCACAGCTTTCTATTCAAACAATATCTGAACAGAAAGTAATGAGAAGTCTTGCGTTTGATAGTACAGTCCAGATCTGCCGTAGAGTATTAACAACTAGAAAAGTTCAGGTTTCTCAAGGCGGGTTAAGGGTCGTTCTTGCTTTAAAGCCACTGAAGACAGAAACTCCTAATTGTCAAAATCATGACTTTGGAATCACATTGACTAAATCTGTAGATTTGTGGTTCGACAATGAAATTGCAACTTGCACAGCCAATACGGTGGGAACAAAGTCATTTTCATTTAGCAGTCTTCCCTCAGGAACTTATTATTTGACGATTTCGCGTACTTTTGATCACCCGTATTGTTGTATTGAAGGTGATATTTTTGTTTTTGATGAACCTATAAGCGGAGACTCTTCTAGTTGCGTACGTGATAAAGATCCTTCCGCTATGGATATAGTTCATGGAGCATTGGACATTGCTGGATTTATACCAGTTTTAGGCGCTATTCCTGATGGTGTCAATGCTGCTATCTATGTTGCAGAAGGTGATTGGACGAATGCAGGAATAAGTGCATTCGCCATGATTCCTGCAATTGGAGATGGAGCAAAGGCAGGAGTCATGGCAGGTAAAGCTGTCGTCAAAGTGTCTGAAAAAACGGCGCTTAAATTAGGAGAAGAGGGTTTAGCAAAAGCCTTTAAAGAAGCGAAAGCTGTGAGTAAAGCTGAAGAAGCAGTGAAAGCTGCATCAAAATTAGAAAAAGAGGCGGCTGAAAAGGCTGCAAAAGAGGCTGCTGAAAAAGCGATACAGGCGAAAATTAAAAAATGCTTGGAAATTTATGCGGCTAAGGAAGCATTAGGCACCTGCAAGGGTTGTAAGGGAACCGATACCCC
Source organism: Coleofasciculus sp. H7-1 (assembly GCF_057473865.1). NCBI lineage: Bacteria > Bacillati > Cyanobacteriota > Cyanophyceae > Coleofasciculales > Coleofasciculaceae > Coleofasciculus > Coleofasciculus sp. H7-1. The sequence continues at coordinate 12,768 of NZ_JBYCCT010000008.1, read as the reverse complement.
CGCAGAACGTGCTGCGAAGATAGCTTGTATTACAGCTGAAATTGGTTTCAGAGAAGCTTACTTGAAAGAAGGCTGCGATGATGTTTTACTAGAAAGCATCGCTCGAAAGAAAAGAGGTGACGATCCTGAAGGAAAGCACAAGAAGGCATTAGCTGAGAAAATACTAAGTTTAGCTAGATGTGGCACCTTACCTACTAAATGAGAAAGTCATATTATGGAACTACCGACTAAAGATGAGATTAATGTTTACAACTCTCTAGATGAGATCACAGCATGTAAACATTTCCTCAACAAGACTTTGGAAGAGGTTGAAGTCTTATTTCGTGAAAGCAGTTTAGCTTATGGGCAAGATCTAGTATGGATGGGACCTAGAGCTTTTGATTTCTATCTCCAGGCTGTGATCAACTATTTACAAAGCGACTATTCTGCTGATGATAACGATATCGTCAATTGCTTATGTTCAGTTATAGAATATAGGTTGCAGGAAGAAGGGTTTTCATTGGTTCGTGATAAGGTTAATACGATAATTGATTATGTGATAGCCAATTACGATAAATTTGAAGTTGATACCAATATATATGGTGATTTACTAGAGAAATATAAACAACTTTATAATAAGTTGAAAACTGTATAACGAGCGCCGATCTTATAAGGCGTGCTACTTCATTAACGATCAACTTCATTGATTAAAAGAAGAAGTGCGATCGCTGATATTGTAGGGTGCGTCGCGACGCACCCTACTTATTCGCCAGCGCCCCAACTTGGTGGTTCAACGCTTGTACCGTTTATTCCCCAATCTGGCGCATATACTTCTGCTGCAATCAATCGATACAGACTATAAAACTGCCAGTGTTGAGGAACCTGACATAACCCATGCGCTACAGAATTGTAGTGAATATAGTCGCAATGTCGGGTAAAGTCCTCTTCATCACGGATCAAATGCTCCCAAAACCGCCGTTGCCAGAGATTCCTTTCCCCTCGTTTTTGTCGAGAGGCACAAACAGCTAAAGGGAGAGCAAGCTGATTACCGCATTGCTTGATAACAAAGCCTTTGATTAAACGCAATCGTGCGATCGCCCGTAGATTGGGTTGAGGCAACGTTACCCAACATTTGCATGGGTTATGCGATCGCTATCCCATCCTACAACTCAAGCTCATATCTAAGGCGATCGCTTATTTTGCTCAAATGGTGGAGTGCAATCGCCGATCTTGTAGTGCGATCGCTCCTCTCCCGTAGGATGCGTTCCTTTATATGTGCAAAACAGCCCATCTCGATAAATCAGCTACGATCAATAAAATAGTGTTTCTGCGATCGCACTATGTCTTCCCCCTTTCCTGGGATGAATCCATACCTTGAAGCACCCCAACTATGGTCAGAGTTACATAGTAGGCTAATTGTCGCGATCGCAGATGCCCTCAATCCCCAAATCCTACCTAAATACAGGGCGGCGGTTGAACGCCGCATCTATGAAATCAGCGATGGGGAGTCTGTCTTAGTTGGAATTCCCGATGTCAGCGTCACTCAGGGAATAAGTCGCCCCAGCCAAGACGAAATCTCAAACAACATAGGAACGCTGATACCGCAGCCCACTATTGTTACGTTACCAATGCCCGAAGAGGTTCGCGAAAGTTACCTCGAAATCCGCGAAATTGAAACCGGGTTAGTTGTCACCGTCATCGAACTCCTCTCACCCAAAAACAAGAAAGCCGGTCCAGGACGCATCGCCTACGAAACCAAGCGCCAACAAGTTCTACGCAGCCTTGCTCATCTCGTGGAAATTGACTTACTCCGTGCTGGTACGCCTATGCCCATGCTGGGACAATCTGCACCATCTCTTTATCGTATCCTGATAAGTCTTGCTCACCAGCGTCCTCGTGCTAACTTATATTCTTTATCCTTACAAACTCCAATTCCTATGTTTAAAGTTCCTCTTCGTAGAGGAGAGAGTGAACCCACACTAGATTTACAATGTTTAATTCACGAGGTATACGATCGCGCTGGCTTTGCCTTTGTCATTGACTACAATCGTATGCTTTCACCGCGTCTTACTCAAGCCGATCAAACCTGGTTGACCGAACATCTGCAATCTCAGGGTTTAATAAACTCCTGTGATTAGGCTGAATACTCAAATAGCGTCAAAATAGCTATGGTCAGAACATTAACCCGTTGGACTGTCAAAGATTACCATCACATGATTGAAAGTGGTCTCTTGGCAGATCGGCAGGTTGAACTGATCGACGGACCATCAAGCTTTGCCATGCACTCAGCCGTTACCATCCAGCATAGCTAAATGCTTGAGTTCTGCTATAAAAGTCTCTGAACCAACCATCCGCGAGGTTGAGAGGGCAACTTGGGCTTGCTGACCGAACACTAAATCCTCCAACTGAGCTAGTCGGTTGATTAGTTGCTCATAGTTTTCGACCGACATAATTACGTAACTTGGTTGTGATTCTGTTGTGAGCAAAATTGGTTCAACAGCAGCTTGGCTTAAAACTTCACTGCGGGTATTTTGAATTTCAGTAACATAAAAATGCCGCATTTTTGACATTTGCCCAAGAGCTTTTCACCTTATTGTAGTGTAAATCATTCATCGTTTGAGTGCGATCGCTCGCCTGTAGTTTGACATTTAAATAATGGGTGGACTGTACCGTTAGAGTGCCTACCTGTAGGGTGCGTCGAGACGCACCCTACAGGTAGGCGATCGCTTTCACCTCGCTCAGGAATCAGCAGAGGGTGCGATCGCCAATGTTGCCTCTATAGGAAGCGATCGCAACGCCAATACCGTGTCACCCCCTCAAGGTTTGATGCCATGATTCTCTACAAACCCTAAAAGTATCAAGCTTGGTTCAATAGTGTTCTCGAAATAAGAAACTCAAACTCTAGTTAATTTAGAAAATGAATTTTACCCTTACGTTTCTCTGAAGAAGTAAATAATTTTAGGTAATTTTATATCTGAAATTTTAGGCAATTAAATCGTTAGTTGCTGTATTATTCACCATTTGATAGAGTAGAAAATATTACCTCCCAAGCGGGATGTGACTTTCTCGGTGTGTGGAAGCGCTGATACAACCCATGCAATCTTGTAGATAACTCAAAAAGTCCATGCACTAGGAATTCGGAAAATGAAACCTGTTCATCCCTCGCGTCCAAATCGCTTCATTCCTAGCAATTGGCAAATCGAGCAACTGCCTGGATTAAGCGCTGAAAATCAAGCTCGATTAATAGACTGTGGCATAAAAACCACCCTGCAACTACTCCAGCAAGCCAATAGCCCGGTGCAAAGACAAGCCTTAGCTGCCCAGTTACAGATTCATACTCAACACATTAATAAATGGGTGGCTTTGGCGGACTTGTCTCGCCTTCCGGGTGTGGGTTGCGAATATTGTGGACTGCTACTCCATGCGGGGATCGCTTCTCCTGCACAGCTTGCCCAGATGCCCCTTGGTAGGATACATCAACAAATTTTGCGATTCCAAGTCGCCACCCTACAACGCCGGGATCTATGTCCCACGCGGGGCGCGATCGCACAATGGATTGAACAGGCGCGTGCAGCTGCGCGATCGCCTTCCTGTAATCTCGTCTAAGGGACATTTCCTATCGCCAAGATGCCCTATAAAAGCTGACAATCCTGAAAGCTTGATGATAATGGCTTCACCATCACCCAGCCTCCAGGATTGTAAAAAATCGTGTGTTGTGGTCTAAGAGTCTTGAGGGAACGTAAACTTATTGTTCGGCGGTGGCGAGATCCGTGCTACCGCGACTGCGTTTGCGTGTCAGCGTGTTGAACAGCATCTGACCAATTGCCTTGATCAAGTTGCCATTTAATTCTTGGAACAGCTTCATATTCATGCCAAAAGCAGCATTGGCTTCATCCACAATCTTTTCGGCTGTGGCGTCATCAATGGGCAGATCGTTCATCGCTTGGCGATAGGTTGCCTTGAACGCCTTTTCATCGTCAATGTCTTGAAATTCGTAGAAAGCAGTCCCTTGCCCATCCGTGAGGTTCATCGCCCGTTGAGCAATGCCTTTGAGGATTTGACCGCCGGATAAGTCGCCAAGGTAGCGGGTATAGGAATGGGCAACTAACATTTCTGGGGCTGAAGTAGAGACTTCCCGAATGCGCTGGATGTATTCTTCAGCGGCAGGCGAGGCAGAGATTTGTTCGCGCCAGTTGGTACCGTAGTAGTAAGTGAGGTCTTGTTCTAGGCTCTTTTTCCGGTTCAGCTGGGGAAAATAAATCTTAGACAGAATGGGGTGTTGCCGGTGCCGTTCCATCTCTTCTTCCATTGCTGAATAGACGAAGTAGAGGTTCTTTACCAGATTCCGGTAAGAGTTCTTTTCAACAACGCCTTTTAAAAAGCACTTGACAAAACCGACGTTTTCTGCCATCGTGTGAGATTTTTTGGTTCCCTCACGCAATTTGGTTGCTAAATTGCTGGTCATGCTAAATTTCCGATCCTTAAGGTCTACCGAGGAGCGTACCGATCTTTTTCACGGCTGAAAACCGCTAAAACGTTAGATTAGACTGATTTGCTGAGAATTTTTATTAAGAATTTTAAAGATCGGCGGCTGTAGAAGGCACGTCGCGCGGAAGCAAGGCGGCTACGATTTGGGATTTTAGATCGGACTAAAACGCAGCTACAAGGCAGCTGCTAGGCTTTGCCCTAAAATTATAGAATTTCTCGTTTTCTTGGGGATTGGGGAAAGCCACCCACTAAAAAGGGCGGGTTTCCCCACCCCTACAGGCTAATTAATTCCTCATCATTACCCACACATTTCAAAAGCTTGAATGCCAAAGTTTTAAATCATGAAATTGAGGTAGATACATCTGGTTGAAAGAAAGCTTCGGGATCTATAGCAATCCTATTTGAGTTGTGAACCCCTGTAGAGACGCGATAACCCTTGTCTTTACACTAAGGCGAATACTCGCTTTCTGTATTTCTCCTTCCTTGAAAAGGGGGGCTAGGAGGGATATAACAAAATTGGCTTTACTTTTCGATCCACCCAACCCCCCTTCAAAAGGGGGGCTAAGAAAAAGTTGCACATGGCGTTAACAACAGCAACTTTAGGCTTTGTTGCAACAACTTTGCCGTACTACTGTGCTGTCTGATTGGAACCAAGACTTGCTTGAATATCTGGAGGCAAAATTACTTTGTCAACAACGTGGATGACGCCGTTGCTGGCTGGAATATTCGGCTGGATCACCTTGGCGTTGTTTATCGTAATTTCGCTGCTGGTACTATCAACTTTGATGGTGACGGGGGTACCTTCAACAGTTTTCACCTCTCCTGATTTCAGTTCGCTAGAAGAGATTTTCCCTGGCACCACATGGTAGCTCAGAAGCTTGATTAAGGTTTGTTTGTTTTCTGGTTGCAGTAGTTTGTCCACAGTACCGGGTGGTAAGGCGGCGAAAGCTGCATCAGTCGGTGCAAATACCGTGTAAGGCTTGTCCCCAGTTAATTGGTCAGTCAAGCCTGCTGCTTGCACTGCTTTGGTGAGGGTAGTGAAGGAACCATTGCTGGCTGCTGTTTGTGCCAATTCTCCCAGGTTTTTGTTTTCGGTTGCAGCACCGTTGGCTTCAGCACTGGGTGAGGTGGTAGGAGAAACTTCAGCACTGGGTGAGGTGGTAGTAACAGGCGCTTCAGCAACTGGTGATTCGGTCGTTGCGGTAGAATCGCCAGCAGGAGCTTGGCTGGTCGTGTCTGCACCAGGCTGACCGCTGCAAGCAGAGAGAACTACCAAACTCCCAACACCGATGACGCTGAACAACAATTTTCCTAAACTTTTCATGAATGACCTTTTGGTAAAGATAAATTACACAGCTATTTACAAAAGTTAATAATAAATAGACCAAGAGCCTCTCAGTCTGGGGAGGTATTTAGGGATGCGATCGCGTCTCTCTAATGAAAGGTTTTACCAGGCTAATGCCAGCCCATCGGCGCGGGGTTCGGAGGCGGCAACCAGTACCCCGCCTTGCCGCAAGATGATCTGACCCTTGCCAAACATTCCTGGTTCTGCACTGATTTGGATATTATGACCCCGTTCAGCCAGAGCTAGAGCGATATTCCGGGGCACCATCTGTTCTAAAAGCACTGTCTTTCCAGCAACAAACCGCCATCTGGGTGCATCCAGCGCTGCTTGGGGATTCATTCCATAGTCTAGGAGGTTGACAACGACTTGCAGATGTCCCTGCGGTTGCATAGGTGCCCCCATGACGCCAAATGGCCCCAAGGGTTGATTGTCTTGTGTAAGAAAGCCGGGAATAATGGTGTGAAAGGGGCGTTTAGCGGCTCCCACTTGATTCGGGTGTCCCGGAGTTAGAGTGAATCCCGATCCCCGGTTTTGCAGGGCGATGCCGGTATCGGGAACGAGAATGCCGCTGCCGAAGCCACTGTAGTTGGATTGGATGAAAGAAACCATCAGTTCGCCGTCAGCCGCCGCTAGATAGACGGTGCCTCCCTTGGGTAAACCGGGCTGAGCGATCGCTAAAGCTTCTTTTTCAATCAAACAGCGCCGTTCGTCAGCATAAGCTTTGTTTAGGAGGTGTTCTACAGGCACCTCCATAAACCGAGGATCGGCAATATATTGATGTAAATCGGCAAAAGCCAGCTTCATCGCCTCAATTTGCAGATGGTAGCTAGAAACTGATTCGCGGGGGTAATCGGACAGGGGATAACCTTCCAGAATATTTAAAGCCATCAGCGTGGCGATGCCTTGAGTGTTGGGAGGAATTTCCCAGACGGTAATGCCCCGGTAGTTGGTGAAAATAGGCTGCACCCACTCACAGGAGTGCATTGCCAAGTCAGATGCTGTCAGAATGCCCCCGCTTTTGGCGGCATTAGCGATTTTTTCAGCAATTTCCCCTCGATAAAAGCTTTCCCCTTCAGTTTGGGCGATCGCTCTTAGCGTTTTGGCATGAGCCTCACTCCGCCAAATTTCCCCGGCGGCGGGTGCCCGATTTCCCGGAAAAAATACTTGTTTAAACGGCTGAAATTCCGGCGCAATTAGCGGCAAATATACTGCCTCGGCTCGTTTCCACGCCCGTGCCGTCTCCGGTGACACTGGGAAACCTTCTTCAGCGTATCGAATTGCTGGTACAAATAGCTGCTCAAACGGTAGCTTTCCCCAACGTTTCCATAATTTTTGCCATCCCGACACAGCACCCGGTACGGTGACAGTCAGCCAACCCAGATTGGGAAATTGTTCCATCCCGGCAAAAGTGTCTAGATTGAGATGCTGGGGACTTTTCCCGGAAGCATTCAAGCCGTGCAATTGCCCATCCCAAACTAAAGCGAAAGCGTCTGAACCGATGCCGTTGGAGGTGGGTTCAACCACCGTCAGCGCGATCGCCATCGCGATCGCTGCATCCACCGCATTTCCCCCAGCCATCAGCATTTCCATCCCAGCCAAAGCCGCCAGAGGTTGGCTAGTTGCCACAGCACCTCGCTGCCCCATCACCACTCGTCGGGCACTAAAGTAGGGATAATCGGTTAAATTTTCTGGCGGCATTGCATTTTTAAAACGGGCAATTTATAGCTGGAAATTCAAAGCGGGAAACTCTGTACCAAAGTCGTCTGTACCGCTCCCTGTTCAGCAGGTTCGATCGTATTCATTAGAATAACCGCACTCCGTCCATTTGGAGCTAAACGCACTTCTCTGAGCGTATATTTCATCGTCCGATCGCGGTATGTATTCAGGCTGCTCAGGGTACGTCTCCGATTGTTGTAAATAATCTCAAGTTGCAGCGCCGCCCGATCCGTATCCGCATTTCCCCCATACGCAACTGATGGTATATATTTTTGCCGCATCAGCACCTGTAGAGGATCTTTTTTGTTCTTCACTAAAAAGGTATAAACTTCGCTTCCATCTGGGTTGGTGACGCGAGAAAGAGCTGGCAGCCTTCTTCCTGCCGCCGGACGATTTAGTTTTAATTTGTACCGAATTACTGCTGTTTTTTTGAGTAATTCTGTCTCAGCGGCTTTAGTAGTTGAATTTGAAGATTCCTGAGTATTTTCAGTTTCTATACAGCCGTATTCAACGCAAGAATTTGTAGGCGCATTCACAATTTGTAATTGTGCTTGCGGAGCTTCTGTAATCGGGTTTCGATAGCTTTCTAGGTAGATATAGTGACGGCTATCGGTTGAAAACCCCGATAGTCGATGACTGGTTTTGAAAATTTCTGCGAATGCGTCTGAAGATATGAAAATAGTCGCGATCGCGGCGAAACTCAGTGAAAATACGGACAAACCTTTCATTGTAGTTTTAATTTTTTGAATGCAGAGATTATTTGATTTTAAATTTTAAATCTAGGATTGACAATTTCTTTTAAATTAGCGAAACACTCAGTTTTTGCTAAAGCGTTGCCCGATCGACTAAACTCTTCCACAGCATCAAATCTCCAAGCGGCAACTGCAAAAAATACTTCTTTTGGAGGATGCATTTGGCTATTTTAGTTGAATAAATCTAGAAAATTTATAATTAGCGATCGAACACCGCATTGGCAACAATAAAAGCATCCGTGACTACTCATCTAAAAAAACAGCGATAGAATAGCATCCGTTAGCTCTAAACACTCAAGAAAATTTCAGCATGAACTTTTTTACCTACCTTTTGCACTTAGCCGGATCGGGTGCTGGTGCTTACATTGGTGCCCGCCAAATCCGCGATCCCCTAACGCGCCCAAACGTCCTCGCCGGGTTCCAACTGGCAGAATCAGGTTCAGTTCCATTTCTGCAAGCATTGAGCGATCGCGCCGCCGCTGAAGGCGATACGTGGCTAGCTGAAAAACTTGCTCGCCACGCCTCCGATGAAAAGCGTCACGGTCAAATTTTTGCCCAAGCGCTGAAGCGGCTTAACAAGCAAGTCATTGACTTCAAGAAAGCCGCTGAAACCAAGCCAGAGGCTAAACCGGATGAACGCCGCCGCAGTCCCTTTTTTGAAGCTTACTTTGAAGGATACTCGCAAGAAAGCTTGAAACCGCAGAATATTGACTGGGTGGTGTTCATGGGTAGCACTTATATCCTAGAACTAGATGCCAGCAAAGACTTCGTTCGCATGGCTAATGTGTTACCAGAGGACGAACCAAATAGTGTCAGTTTGAAAAAGGGACTCCTGAGTATCGCCCACGACGAAACCGGACACGCCGCTTATCTTTTAGAAGCGTTAAAGCGTCGCCTCCCAGATGCAGCGGTAGAAGAGATTATGGATACGTGGCGGACTCACAAGGTGAATGCTTTGTTGGCAATGGTGACGAATCTGATGCAGAAAAGCGGACAGATGTCTTCACTGGTTCAGGATGGCGTTCCCACAGAAATGTCTGAGGAAGATTCAGAACTAGCGGTGGCTTAAAACCCTAGTAGGGGCTTTCGCATTTGCGCGAACACCTCTATCGTTACAGCCAGAGTTTTTTCACCTGACATCTGGCACCATTCTCAATAAGCCGCCAATCCAGCCCGGAACTCAAGTTCCGGGCTAACAGAATCAAGTCCACTAAAGTGGACTGAAGTTCTTCCTCAGTCCACTTTAGTGGACTTTATTTTATTAGCCAGGGGTTCAAACCCCTGGCTGGCGGCTGGCGGCTTTATTTTATTAGCCAGGGGTTTGAACCCCTGGCGGCTGGCGGCTTAATGTGATAGGTGCAAGAGTTTTTTCACTCGAATGCGAAAGCCCCTACTGTAATTAGGATGCTGTAGCGCGGTCAATTTTTGCTACTTCCTCATCAGATAGTTGCACATCGACAGCACGCACAGAGTCCTCAATGCTGGAAACTTTACTTGCGCCGGGGATAGGCACAATGGCTGGAGATTTTGCCCGCAGCCATGCTAGGACAATATTGTAGACAGAAACGCCTTTTTCTTGGGCAAGTTGAGCGATCGCATCAATATCTTCCAAATTGCTCACGCGACGGCTACCACCCAACGGACTCCAAGGCAAAAACGTCAGTTTTTCCTTCTGGCAATACTCCAGCACCCCATCATATTCTGGCTGACGATTCCAAGGATTGTACTGGTTTTGCACGGAGACAATCTCAACCACATCACGGGCGCGTTTAATTTGCTCTACTGAAAAGTTGGAGACACCGACAAACCGGATCGTTCCTTGTTCCACAGCTTCTTTTGCTGGTTTCAGTGACTCTTCAATCGTGTAGTCTGTATCGGGTGCGTGGTATTGCCAAACATCTATCGGCTTCTGTCCCCCCAACGCCTCAAAGCTGATCCGAATTGTCTCCCGCAGATGCTTGGGGTTGCCGTTGCGCGTCCAGCTACCATTGGGGCGCATCAGTCCGCCCTTGGTGGCAACGATAACATTACTCTTATCGCCAGAATAAGAGGAAAGCGCTTTACTAATTAAGCGTTCGTTGTGATGCTTATCTGATTCATCTTTGCAGTAGGAATCAGCGGTATCAATCATTGTGACGCCCAAATCGAGGGCGCGATGGATGACTTTTATTGATTCTGATTCTGGAGGTCTGCTACTTAAAGACATTGGCATTCCACCCAGAGCGATCGCGCTTATTTTGACACCCGTATGTCCCAGTTCTTTCGTTTCCATCATTAAACCTTGCTTTCGTCTTCTACCCCTTCAATTGATTAAAGATCGCCGAATGGAAATCCTCTGTCTGACGGTTAGTTCTTTCGCGCCAGCGAGACACTCGGCAAACCTAACCCCCTAACCTCCTTCTATCCATTACCCACATCTTTCTTAACATTTCTGTAAGGTAGATACTGAGGGGATGGCAGAAGTAAATAAAGACGGCATGATTGACAAAAGAAACAAGAAATGAATATTAGCGTTGCCGGTAGGGTGCAGTCGGTCAAAGAGCGGGCGTTAACTATCAACAAGGAGAGGGGGAATATGAGTGGAGAAGTTTCCAGGTAGCGGCAATATCGTGTAATCGGCGCAATCCACGCCAAATAGTTTTTACCCCAGGTTCACCATCACCAATTCGCCCCAAAAAGTCACCAAGAGTTGCAATCATTCGCACAGCTGCTCCTAAAGACGGTGGTTTGTCTGGTGGAATAGAATTATGGTTGATAGTCGCACACAAAGATTGCCATTCACTCTTTTCTAAAACAGCATCACATGGTAAATCAGGATTAACTCGTGAAGAGTAAGTCAGCCATAACAACCGCCAAGCCACAATTGTATAAGTAGCCAGTGCCATCTGAATGCGGTCGGCGGTTTCCAATTGTAATTTTTCAATCCCACAACCACTTTTTAATGTGTAATGATAGCGTTCTATTAACCAACGGTAGGTATACCATTCAATACAACGTGCTGCCTCTTCTAAACTATTAATTTCCCAGCTAGTAATTAACAACCAACTAATCGGATTAATTCCTGTGGGTGGATTTTCTTCTGCTGCCAGAATGATTTGTAAACTAATAGGTTTTAGCTGTGAACGCCGGATGTGATGTAATGGTACTTGGATATCTAAACTGGTGAATCTCATTGTTAATACCGCCGTTCTCGCACTAGGTTCTGGAGACCGTTTAACTTCTACTGCCAGGGTTCCAGATGGTTCAATTTGGCGTATGGCTTGATGTAGATATTTAGCACAGTGGTTGACTTTGCGATTGTGAGTACCGCGAATGAGCAAGTGGGAATTTTCGGAACGTTTGAAACTGAATAGGTCAAATATATCTGCTTCTGAGTCGCCTATTGTCACCACTTGAATCTCTGGTGGTATCAACTTTTGTGTTAACTCTAATCCATCTAACCAGCGTTGACTTTCTTTTTGTTGGGTTTGCCGTTGACGACGTTTTTTAGCAATCCCTAAATTTTCTGGTTCTCTTGCCCATACTCGCTGTTCGATAATCCCTAACGGGACTCCGTTACTTGTCGCTGCCAATGTTGAATGTACTTTCAATCCTGATGATTGGGAATGGTCTAGATAACCCACCCCTTTAGTTTTTGGGTGGTTTGTTAAATCTATGCTTGTTGTGTCTTGTATTGCTAATACTATCTGATCGTCTTTAACTCTTTCAATTGTCCTGGCTATATGGGCACGGCGAATCTCACTGGCGGAAAAATATGGTGATTTCCAAAAATTATATGCTGCCTTGGTTGCTGCCACATTTTCACAGGCTTGTGGTACGCTACTAGCCGGTTGCGCTGCCAAGTCTTCTACTATACGTATTAACCGCTTGTTTCGACGAGCATCTCCTAAGTCTATCTGCGCCAATTCTTGGGCTGCCCACTTTTCCCTGATCCCATTACCCGCTTCTCTTCTCTCAACACTATACTTATCAAGCCTTTCACCATTATGTTAAGTCTCTTGTTTAATTGTTAAGAAAGATGCGGGTAATGGATAGCCCAGAAGTGTTGAATCCAGACATAAAACTTCATGAAAGATTAGACAAGCATATTGGGCAGTAAATCGTAGCTCCAATGCACAATGGAACAGCGGCGGCTCAATTCTAATTGCAAATAGCGAAATTTATCCAACAATCGATGCCCATAAAAAGCAGGAATTTCCATCAACTCTAGAATCACATAGGCAATTAATACCATATAGATTTGCATCCTGACACCGTTGACATTTTTAGTAATCAATCGGTCGAGTTTAAGATGCATCTTCAAAAACTTCCAAAGAATCTCAACCTGCCACCGCTTACGGTAGATTTCACTAATCTCTTCATTCGTTAAAGAGTCCAAATTAGTCGCTAACCGAAACTCACTGCGACTCTCTAAATCGCCAAACCAAACCACGCGATACCGCTGATGGTCGAGTTCAGTCTTCATATTATTTTTGATTCGCACCACAA